>NZ_JBIVPK010000001.1:95567-393476 GCF_044754605.1 Streptomyces sp. NPDC093064 | reverse complement strand
CTGCTCGATGCCATGTCCGGCTCGGCCCGGCATGGTTCGGCGCCGTGCCATGTCCAGCACGGGTCCGGCGAGGTGCGGTGCCATGTCCGGCCCGGTCCGGCGCCGTGCCATGTCCGAGTCGGGCCCGGCCCGATGCCGTGTCCGGGACGGGTCCGGCGACGTGCGGTGCCATGTCCGGCGCGGCCCGGCTCGGCCCGGCGCGGTGCTGTGCCAGCCCGGCCCAGCCTTGCCCGCGCCCACCCGGCTCGGCCCGGTCCTGCCCGCGCCCGCCCGGCGCGGGTCTCTCCGGTGGCTCGGTGGCTCCCCCTGTGCGGCGGGGCCGGGCGTCGGTGGCCCGTGTCTCCCGTCGGTGGCATCGGTGGCGAGAGACCCGTTCGGCTCGTACGACCGGGGCGTTCGGGAGCGGATCGCGGCCGGCCGCTCCACGGGGCCGGCGGGGGCAAGGCGTAGGGCGCGTCGCATCGGACATCGATGCCGTCGTGCCGGTCAGCCCGTTCCGGCCTTCGCGTTCTCGGACAGGCGCCGCTGCTCCTCCTCGACGATGCGGCGGGCGAGGCCGGCGTCGGAGACGTCGACGGCGTCCGGGGTGGCGTCGGCCATGTCGCTGCGCCGGGCGAAGGCGTCGAACAGCCGTTCCTTGCGCGCCAGGATGCGCAGCAGCCGGTCGTCGGTGCTGTCGGCGGCCAGCAGCCGGTGGACCCGGACGGCGCGGATCTGGCCCATGCGATGGACCCGGGCCACGGCCTGGTGCTCCAGGGTCGGTTTGACCTGGGGTTCGCACAGGATCACCACGGAGGCGGCCTGGAGGTTGAGGCCGATGCCGCCCGCCTCGATCTGGGAGAGCAGTACGGCGTGACCGGACGCCGCGGTGAAGTCGTCGACCATCCGCTGCCGGCGGACCGCCGGGACGCTTCCGGAGATCGGCCCGAACGCGCTGTCGCCCACGGCCTCGCGGACGGCGTCGAGCACGTCCCGGAAGTAGGAGAAGACCACTGCCTTCAGCCCGTTCGCGGCGGCCTCCGCGACGAGTTCCCGCAGTCGCCGCAGCTTCGCGGACGTCTCCGGATCCGCGTAGGCGGCCCGGCGCATCGCCATGAAGTTCCCCTCGGCGACCGCCTCGCGGTAGGCCGCCCGGTCGGCGGGGCCGAGTTCCACCCACTCGTCGGTGTGCACCAACGCGGGCAGTTCGCTGAGCACGTCCTCCTGGTTGCGGCGCAGGTAGGCGGGGGCCACCGAGCGGCGGAACGCGTGCGGTCCGGCGGCCGCGTCGGTGCCGCTGACCGCGGGCACGAGCTCGGGCCGGAGGTGGCGCAGCAGGGCGCGGAACTCCTCGACCCGGTTCTCCATCGGCGTACCGGTCAGGAACAGCACGCGCTCGCAGCGTCCGGTCCACACGGCGACCGAGCGGGATCTGCGGGTGTCCGGGTTCTTGACGTAGTGGGCCTCGTCGACGACGAGCATGCCCGGCGGTGTGCCGTCGGGCGCGGGCAGGGTGTGCAGGACGTCGAAGGTGGTGACGGCGACCCCGCCGCGCTCGTGCCACTCGGCCTGGGCGTCCTGCCGGTCCGGGCCGTGCACGGCGAGGACGCGCAGGGTGCTGCGGGCGCGGATCTCACGGGTCCAGTTGATCAGGACGCTGGCCGGGCAGACCACCAGGAAGTGGCTGTGCCCCTCGGCCGCGAGGTGGGCCAGGGCCGCGACGGCCTGCACGGTCTTGCCCAGGCCCATCTCGTCGCCGAGGACCACCCGCCGCTGGGCGAGTGCGAAACGGGCGCCGAACTCCTGGTAGCCGCGCAGGGAGACCCGGCGGTGGGTGTCGTCGAGCCGCTGGGCGTGGACCCGTTCGGCCACCTCCGACGGAACGAAGCCCTCGCTCGCGGCGGCGTCCGGGCGCTGCTCGGAGACCTCGGCGAGCAGGCTGTAGTACTCCGCGGGGCGCAGTTCGAAGTCGACCCAGGCCTCGATGTCGGAGGCGGCCGGGCGCAGCAGGTCGGTGGAGGCCTGGGCGATCAGCAGGCGTACGCCGGTGGCGGCCGCGTCGGTGAGCAGTGCGCCGAGTTCGGCGGCCGCGGCCAGGGCGCGCTCGCGGCGCTCGCGGCGGGCCAGCGCCAGCCGCAGCCGTCCGCCGGCCGGCCGGGCCACGGGCAGCAGCTCGGCCAGCCGGGTGTCCAGCCGCTCGGCGGTGTCCAGGGCGCGGCGCAGTTCGGGGCCGGTCTCGACGAGCCGGTGCAGGGCGACCACCAGGGCGGTGGTGCGAGGCTCGGGGTGGTCGACGTCGATGCGGACGGTGACGGTGTCGGCCACGGCCCGCGCGATCTGCCGGGCGGCGGCCAGCGCCCGGTCGGCGGTCTGCTCGCCCACGCCGGGCACCTGCCGCAGTTCGTAGCGGCTCGCCTCGTGCACCGCGCGTACCGTGCGCAGGCCCGCCGCCTCCACGGCGCCAAGGCGCAGCCGTCCCTCGGTGACGTCCCTGAGCCGTGCCACGGGGATGGACTCCAGCTCCAGGGCGACGAGTTCGGCCCGCAAGGGCTCGAAGGCCGCGCGGACGGCGGCCACGGCGCCGGCATGGTCCGTGCGCAGGCTCCGCGCCGCGTCGTGCAGCCGCGCGCCCTGCTCGCACACTTCGCGGACCCCGCGTCCGGCCCGCGGCGAAACCTCCCCCTCCACGTCACCCCCGTCTCTCCGTACCGCACGGGCCTCCCCGCCGTGCGGTGCGCGTCCATCGTGGCACGCGGCACCGGCACCGGACGGGCGGCCCGGCGGCCCGCGGGCAGGACGGCGGTCGACGAGCGGCGAAGTGGGGTGCGTCACAGCGGCCGTGACGGCCGGCCCGCGCGGGCCCACCATGGTCGTCCCGCCGCGCCCCGCGGCTTCCGCACGACCGCGGGGCGCAGAAGCAGAGGAAGGCAGGAGACTCGGATGCCACCACGGAAGTACCCCTCCGCGCCGCTGGAGCCGCGCCCCTCGGGCCTCATGGGTCGTGTCTTCGTCCCGGCCGGCGACGGCCCGCGAACCTCTCCCGCGCTCATGGAATGGGAACTGCGGGGCGAGTCGTGGACGGACGAGCATCCGCACGACGAGTTCAACTACGTCCTGGAGGGCCACTTGTTCGTCGAGTGCGACGGAGTCACCGTCGAGGCGCGCGCCGGTGAGGCCGTCCAGGTCCCCACCGGTGCCACGGGCCGGTACTGGGCGCCGGAGTACGCGCGCCTGCTCGCCGTGTACGGCCCCAACCCCGAGGGTCTTCCGAGCCGGGTCCACGAGCACCGGCGGCTGACCGAGGATCAGCCAACCAACTCGTCCGATCCGCAGGACGGTTGAGCGGTCACTGGAGCACCACGGTGCGCCGTCCGTGGACCACCACCCGCCCTTCGCAGTGCCAACGCACCGCCTTGACCAGTGCGGCCGACTCCACGTCCCGGCCGACGGCGACGAGGTCCTCGGGGGTGTGGGTGTGGTCGACGCCGATGACCTCCTGGGCGATGATCGGCCCCTCGTCGAGCTCGGCCGTGACGTAGTGGGCGGTCGCGCCCACCACCTTGACGCCGTGCTCGTACGCCTGGTGGTAGGGCTTGGCGCCCTTGAAGCTCGGCAGGAAGGAATGGTGGATGTTGATCAGCCGGCCGGCGAGCTGCGCGCAGAGGCCGTCAGACAGGAACTGCATGTAGCGGGCAAGGACGACCAGTTCCGCGCCGAGTTCGTCCACGATGCCGAGCAGCCGCTCCTCGGCGGCCCCTTTGGTGGCGGCGGTCACGGGGAGATGGAAGTAAGGGATGCCGTACCACTGGGCGAGTGCCTCGTGGTCGCTGTGGTTGGAGACCACCGCTACCACGTCGATCGGCAGGTCACCGGAACTGGCCCGGAAGAGCAGGTCGTTCAGGCAGTGGCCGTAGCGGGACACCATGATCAGGACGCGGCGCCTGGAGTCGGCCGGTTCCAGCCGCCAGCGCATGGCGAAGGGGGCCGCCACGGCGGCGAAGTCCCGGCGCAGGACGCCGGTGTCGTCCCCGCCGCCGGCAGCGGCGGAGGTGAACCGCACCCGCATGAAGAAGTGGCCGCCGCGGCGGTCGCCGAACTGCTGGTTGTCGACGATGTCGCAGCCGTGGTCCACCAGGTAGCGGGTGACCGCGTGCACGATGCCGGGAGCCTCCGGGCAGTCGACGGTGAGCACGTGCTCGACCGGAGGGGCCGGGGAAGCCGGTGCGGCCCGGGTGGCCGGGTTGGCCGGGGTGTCAGCCATGGCGACAGCAACTCCGTTCCGCGTGTCAGCACTCGATGACATTGACGGCGAGGCCGCCGCGGGCGGTCTCCTTGTACTTGGCCTTCATGTCGCGGCCGGTGTCCCGCATGGTCTTGATCGCCTTGTCCAGGCTGACCCTGTGGATGCCGTCGCCGGCGAGGGCGAGCCGGGCCGCGTTGATCGCCTTGACGCTCGCGACGGCGTTGCGCTCGATGCAGGGGATCTGCACGAGACCGCCCACCGGGTCGCAGGTGAGGCCCAGATTGTGCTCGATCCCGACCTCGGCCGCGTTCTCCACCTGGGCGGGGCTGCCGCCGAGCACTTCGCACAGCGCCCCCGCCGCCATGGCGCAGGCCGATCCGACCTCGCCCTGGCAGCCGACCTCGGCGCCGGAGATGGAGGCGTTCTCCTTGAACAGGATGCCGATGGCGGCGGCGGTCAGCAGGAAGCGGACGACGCCGTCCTCGTCGGCGCCGGGCACGAAAAGCGCGTAGTAGTGCAGTACGGCGGGCACGATCCCGGCCGCCCCGTTGGTGGGCGCGGTCACGATGCGGCCGCCCGAGGCGTTCTCCTCGTTGACGGCGAGCGCGAACAGGTTCACCCAGTCCATGCCCCGCAGCGGGTCCGTGCCGTCCCCGGCGGCGGCGCTCAGCTCACGGAAGAGCCCCGGCGCGCGGCGCGGCACGCGCAGGCCGCCGGGCAGGACGCCCTCGCGACGGCAGCCGCGGTCCACGCACGCCCGCATCACCGCCCACAGGTCGAGCAGTCCGGCTCGCACCTCCGCCTCGGACCGCCAGGCCCGCTCGTTGGCGAGCATCACCTCGCTGATCGACAGGTTCTCCCGGGCGCAGACGTCGAGCAGTTCGGCACCGGAGGAGAACGGGAAGCGCACCGGCGTGGTGTCGGCGACGACCCGGTCGGCGCCGGTGGCCCCCTCATCGACGACGAAGCCGCCGCCCACGGAGTAGTAGGTGCGCGCGGCCAGTTCCCGGCCGTCCGCCGCCAGGGCCCGGAACACCATGCCGTTGGGGTGGGCGGGCAGGGACCTGCGCCGGTACAGCACCAGGTCCCGGTCGCCGTCGAAGCGGATCCGGTGCTTGCCGCCGAGCAGCAGTGTGCCGCCGGCGCGCACCGCCGCGACCCGGTCGTCGGACCGGTCGGTGTCGACGGTGGCCGGGTCCTCGCCCTCCAGGCCGAGGACCACGGCCTGGTCGGAACCGTGGCCGCGGCCGGTGGCGCCGAGCGAGCCGTACAGCTCCGCCCGGACGCGGGCGGCTTCGTCCAGCAGTCCGTCCCGCTCCAGCAGCCGGACGAAGCGCCGGGCCGCCCGCATCGGCCCCACCGTGTGCGAGGAGGAGGGGCCGATGCCGACCGAGTACAGGTCGAAGACGCTGAGGGCCATCACGGCACCTCGGCGCCCTGGAACTCGCTCATCGCATCGATGAGCCAGCGGGCCAGGTAGTCGGCGAACGAGGACCGCGGGAGGAGCCGGTAGGCCCTCTCGCCGGTCTGCCAGAGCACCACCGGAACCGGTCCGACCTGTGTGGGCAGCGCCCGGCCCGGCCCGAAGGAGCGCGGGTGCAGGTCCAGGGCGCAACCCTTCTCCAGCACCGCGCGGGCCGAGGGGCCGCTCAGCTCCAGCGTGGTCCGGTTCGCCGACACGTCGACGACCGAGCCCGGGGCGCCGGCAAGCGCGTCGAGCAGTTCGGCGAGCAGCGCCGGCCCTTCGCTCTGCGACAGCACGAGCCATTCGTCGGGGCCGAGCCACAGCGTGGCGTGCGGGCCGGACCGCGCGATCGCGCCGCAGTGGCCGGGCAGCGGCGCGCCGAGAGCGGAGCCGATGCGGCCGGCCGCCTCGGAGGCGGGGTCGACGCGCAGGCTCACCATGGTGACGAAGGACCACTCCTCCAGCGACACACCGCGCTCACCCGTCACCGTGGCGGCGCGCATCCGGTCCCGAAGGTGCGTCAGGGGACTGCGGCGCAGCACCGCGGGTCCCGCGTCGGTCGGCTCAGCCATCTCGCTTGGTCCCTTCGGGGTCGTAGAGCACGGGGTCGGCGACCAGGACGGGCACCAGGTCGTCGCCGACCGGGGCGAGCAGGGTCTCGCCGATGCGGTTGCGTCCGTCGGCGACGAGCGCGAGGGCGAACGGCCTGCCGAGGGCCTGGCTGTGGTAGCTGGAGGTGACGTGGCCGAGCATCGGCACCGGCCCGTCCTGCGGGGTGACGGCGACGTCCGGCGCGACGATCTGGGAGCCCTCCGGCAGCCGGGTGCTGCCGTCGGCGGGCAGCAGGCCGACCAGGTGCTTGCGATCGGTGCGGGCGGTGTCGGGGCGGCTGTAGGAGCGCTTGCCGATGAAGTCCTTCTGCTTGGAGACCGCCCAGGACATGCCCGCGTCGTGCGGGGTGACCGTCCCGTCGGTGTCCTGGCCGACGATGACGTAGCCCTTCTCGGCGCGCAGCACGTGCATGGTCTCGGTGCCGTACGGGGTGATGCCGTACGGCTGTCCGGCCGCGTGCACCTGCTCCCAGACGGCGAAGCCGTACCACGCGGAGACGTTGATCTCGTAGGCGAGTTCGCCGGAGAAGGAGATCCGGCAGATGCGGGCGGGGACGCCGGAGGCCAGGGTGGTCTCGCGGAACGTCATGAACGGGAACGCCTCGTTGGACAGGTCCAGATCGGGGGCGAGCCGGGCGACGACCTCGCGGGAGCGGGGGCCGACGACGGCGATCGTGCTCCACTGCTCGGTCACCGAGGTGCAGTGCGCGTCGAGTTCGGGCCATTCGGTCTGGAGCCACTCCTCCAGCCAGTCCAGTACGGCGGCGGCGCCGCCGGTCGTGGTGGTCATGAAGTAGCGGCCCTCGTCGAGGCGCAGGGTCACACCGTCGTCGAAGATCATGCCGTCGGGCTTGCACATCACGCCGTAGCGGGCGGAGCCGGGCTTGAGCTTCTTGAAGGCGTTGGTGTAGACGCGGTTGAGGAACTCCCCGGCGTCCGCACCCCGGATCTCGATCTTGCCGAGGGTGGAGGCGTCCATGAAGGCGACGCCCTCGCGGGCCGCGCGGCACTCGCGCGCCACCGCCGCGTCCATGTCCTCCCCCTCCCGGGGGTAGTACCACGGCCGCTTCCACTGCCCCACGTCCTCGAACTCCGCGCCGTGCGCGACGTGCCAGCCGTGGATCGCCGTCGTGCGCTCCGGGTCGAACAGGTCGCCGCGCTCGCGTCCGGCGAGGGCGGCGAAGGCCACCGGGGTGTACGGCGCCCGGTAGGCGGTGGTGCCGATCTCGCCCGGGGAGGCGCCGTCGCCGAGGGCGGCGGCGATCACGCCGATCGCGTTGACGCCGGAGGTCTTGCCCTGGTCGTTGGCGGTGCCGAGCGAGGTGTAGCGCTTGACGTGTTCGACGCTGCGCATGCCGGCGCCGGTGGACCTCCAGACGTCGGCGACGGTGACATCGCGCTGGTGGTCGACGAAGTGGGTGTCCCAGGTGCCGGGATCGCCGACTGAGCCGTCGGGGCCGTCGGGGCCGTTGCCGGGTGCGGGCACCAGCCACAGTGCGCGCACCGGGGCGCGGTCGCGGGCGTCGCAGGCCGGCGGGGCGGGGACGGGCACCGGGAACCCGGCGTCGGTGGCGGCCTGCGCACCGGCGCGGGCCCCTTCGGCGAGCGCGCCGTCGAGGTCGTACGTTCCGCGGGCAGCACCCGCGATGTGCTGGTCGCGCACCGTGCCGTCGGGGACGAAGGCGGCCAGGTCCCCGTCCCAGCGCAGCTTCCCCTGGCGCTGGCTGTGCAGGTGCACCACCGGGCTCCAGCCGCCCGAGACGGCGAGCAGGTCGCAGTCGAACGAGACGGGCTCGCCGGTGAGTTCGCCGGCGTCGTCGAGTGCCTGGACGGTGACGCCGGTGATCCGGTCCTCGCCCGCGGTGCCGGTCACCGCGCTGCCGGTCAGCACCTTGACGCCGGTCGCCACGGCGACCTCGGCCGCCCGCGGCGACAGTTGGGGCCGCGCGTCGGCGACGGCGGCGATCGGGACGCCGGCCGCGTGCAGGTCGGCCACCGTGTCGTAGGCGCTGTCGTTGGTGGTGCTCACGACCGTGCGCGAGCCGGGGGCCACCGCGTAGCGGTTGACGTAGGTGCGCACGGCGGAGGCGAGCATCACGCCGGGGCGGTCGTTGCCGGCGAACACCAGCGGCCGTTCGTGGGCGCCGGTCGCCAGGACCACCTGGCGGGCCCGGATGTGCCACAGCCGCTGGCGCGAGACGCCCGCGGAGGCGCCGGGGGCGCCGGCGCCGAGGTGGTCGGTGCGCCGTTGCAGGGCGAGGACGTAGTTGTCGTCATAGGAGCCGAAGGCGGTGGTGCGGGCCAGTACGACGGCCTCGGGCGCGGCGTCGAGGGCCGCGCGCATGTCGGCGACCCAGTCGAGGGCGGCCTGCTCACCGACCGTCCCGGTGCGCCCGGACAGCAGCGAACCGCCGGGCTCGGGCTGGTCGTCGAGGAGGATCACGCGGGCGCCGGAACCGGCGGCGGCGACGGCCGCCGCGAGTCCGGCCGGGCCCGCTCCGACGACCAGGACGTCGGTGTGCGCGTACTTCTTGTCGTAGACGGCGGGGTCGGGGTTGGGGTCGAGCCGGCCCATCCCGGACAGGGTGGTGGCGGACAGCCCGTCGTACAGCTCGACGGCCGTCGCGGGCAGCATGCTCTCCGAGCACGGGCCGTCGAGCTGGAGCAGGGCGTTGGGCTCCTCGACTCCGGCGGAGACGATGCCGCGCGGGCGGCCCCGGTAGAGAGACGCTCCGACCTCGACGACACCACTGGCCAGCAGGGCGGAGGCGACGGTGTCGCCGGGGTGGCCGGTCCACTGCCGTCCGTCGACGGTGAACCGCAGTACGGTGCCGCGGTCGACGCGGCCGCCGTGCGGCAGACGGAATTCCTGGTCGGTCATCGGTTCCCTCCGGCCGGATCGGCGGACTGGCGAAGGTCGCTCCGCCCGGAAAGCCCGGGAAGCCCCCGAAGCCCAGGGAGATCGGAGAGATCGGGGCGGGGCTCGTCGAGCCGGTAGACGGCGAGCACTTCGTAACTGACGGTGTCGCGTACGACGTTGAACCAACGGCGGCAGCCCGTGGAGTGCACCCACCGCTCGGCGAAGGGGCCCTTGGGGTTGTCCCGGTAGAAGACGTACTCGGCCCACTGCTCGTCGGTGAGGTCCCCCGGGGTCTCGGGGAAGGGGATGTGGGCCTGGCCGCCGTAGTGGTACTCGGTCTCGTCCCGTGGACCGCACCAGGGGCAGTTCAGCAGCAGCACGGTGTCCTCCTCTCAGTGGGCCACGGCCGCGGCGCCGTGCTCGTCGATCAGGGCGCCCGTGGTGAAGCGGTCCAGGGCGAAGGGCTTGTTCAGGGGGTGCGGCTCACCGGTGGCGATGGTGTGGGCGAAGGTCCAGCCGGCGGCCGGGGTCGCCTTGAAACCGCCGGTGCCCCAGCCGCAGTTGACGTAGAGGTTCTCCACCGGAGTGGTGCCGATGATCGGGGAGGCGTCCGGGGTGACGTCGACGATGCCGCCCCAGGTGCGCAGCACGTGCGCGCGGGCGAAGACGGGGAACAGTTCGACGGCGGCGGCCATCTGGTGCTCGATCACATGGAACGAGCCGCGCTGGCCGTAGCCGTTGTACGTGTCGACGCCCGCGCCCATCACCAGCTCGCCCTTGTGCGCCTGGGAGACGTAGACGTGCACGTGGTTCGACATCACGACGGTGGGGTGCACCGGCTCGTGCAGTTCGGAGACCAGTGCCTGGAGCGGGTGCGACTGCACCGGCAGCCGGAACCCGGCCCGTTCGGCCAGGACGCTGCTGTGCCCGGCGCCGGCGAGACCGACCCGGCCGGCCAGGATGCGGCCCCGGCTGGTCTCCACGCCGACGACCCGGTCGCCGTTCTTGACGAAGCCGGTGACCTCGCAGCCCTGGACGAGGTCGACGCCCATCTCGTCGGCGCGGCGGGCGAGCGCCCAGGCGACGTGGTCGTGCTTGGCGATGCCGGCACGCGGCTGGTAGGTGCCGCCGAGGACCGGGTAGCGGGTGGTGGGCGAGACGTTGAGGATCGGGCAGACCTTGGCGACCTCGTCCGTCTCCAGCCATTCGGCGTCGACTCCGTTGAGGCGGTTGGCGTTGACGCGGCGCACGCCCTCGCGGACGTCCTGGAGGGTGTGCGCGAGGTTGAGCACGCCGCGCTGGCTGAACAGGAAGTCGTAGTCCAGTTCCTCGGGCAGCCGCTCCCACAGCTTGAGGGCGTGCTCGTAGATGGCGGCGCTCTCGTCCCACAGGTAGTTGGACCGGATGATGGTGGTGTTGCGGGCCATGTTGCCGCCGGCCAGCCAGCCCTTCTCCAGGACGGCGACGTTGGTGATGCCGTGGTTCTTGGCGAGGTAGTAGGCGGTGGCCAGGCCGTGGCCTCCGGCGCCGACGATGACGACGTCGTAGGAGGAGCGCGGCTCGGGGGTGCGCCAGAGCCAGTCGGGATGCTCCGGCAGCGGGGTGGCGGTCATCCGGCGGTTCCGTTCTGCTCGGCGGGTCCGGTCGGGTCGGCCGGTCCGGTCGGGTCGGTCGGTCCGGTCGGGTCGGTCGGTCCGGTCGGGTCGGTCGGTCCGGTCGGGCCGGCGTTCGCGGTCCGGCCGTCGGGGGCGGTCCGGTCGGCGTAGAGCGGGAACTTCTCGGCGAGCGCGGTGACCCGGCCGCGCAGCAGTCCGGCGCCCTCGTCGGTGAGGTCCTCCTCCTTGAGGGCGCGGGCGATGATGTCGGCGACCTCGCGGAACTCCTCCGCGCCGAAGCCGCGGGTGGCCAGCGCGGGGGTGCCGATCCGCAGGCCGGAGGAGACCATCGGCGGGCGGGGGTCGAAGGGCACGGCGTTGCGGTTGACGGTGATGCCGACGCGGTGGAGGCGGTCCTCGGCCTGCTGTCCGTCGAGCGCGGAGTCGCGCAGGTCGACCAGGACGAGGTGGACTTCCGTGCCGCCGGTCAGGACGGAGATCCCGGCCTCGGCGACGTCGTCGGCGAGCAGCCGGCCGGCGAGGATCCGGGCGCCCTCCAGGGTGCGCCGCTGGCGGTCCTTGAACTCCTCGCTCGCGGCGACCTTGAAGGCGACCGCCTTGGCGGCGACGACGTGCTCCAGGGGGCCGCCCTGCTGGCCGGGGAAGACCGCCGAGTTGATCTTCTTGGCGAGTCCGGCCCGGCTGAGGATCACACCGCCGCGAGGACCCCCGAGGGTCTTGTGGGTGGTGGTCGTCACGACGTCCGCGTACGGCACGGGGCTGGGGTGCAGTCCGGCCGCGACCAGTCCCGCGAAGTGCGCCATGTCGACCATGAGGTACGCGCCGGCCTCGTCGGCGATGCGCCGGAAGGCGGCGAAGTCCAGCCGGCGGGGATAGGCCGACCAGCCGGCCACGATCAGCTTCGGCCGGTGTGCGCGGGCCAGTTCTGCCACCTCGTCCATGTCGACGCGCAGGTCGGACTCGCGGACGTGGTACGGCACGACGTTGTAGAGCTTGCCGGAGAAGTTGATGCGCATGCCGTGGGTGAGGTGGCCGCCGTGCGCCAGGTCGAGCCCGAGGATCGTGTCCCCGGGGTCGAGCAGGGCGGACATCGCGGCGGCGTTGGCCTGGGCGCCCGAGTGCGGCTGGACGTTGGCCGCCTCCGCGCCGAAGAGGGCCTTGACCCGGTCGATCGCGAGCTGCTCGACGACGTCGACGTGCTCGCAGCCGCCGTAGTAGCGGCGGCCGGGGTAGCCCTCGGCGTACTTGTTCGTCAGGACCGAGCCCTGGGCCTGCATCACGGCCGCCGGCGCGAAGTTCTCCGACGCGATCATCTCGAGTGTCGACTGCTGGCGCCTGAGCTCCTCGGAGACGGCGACGGCGATCTCGGGGTCCAGGGCCGCCAGGGGGAGGGAGAGAAGGCCGCTCGCCTCCGTCGTCGACGGACTCGCTGCCATAGTGAGCACCACCTTAATATGCGACTGCTCCCACACTGATATATCAGTTGTGTGCGGTAACGTAGGACAGCCGACGGAACGGGTCAAGGGGGTAGCGCGATGGATCAGACAGAGGCCTCGCCGGCGACCGCCGAGGAGACGCTCACCCTCGCCGAGCGCGCGTACCGCGACATCCGGGACCGGCTGATCATGCTGGACATCCCGCCCGGCGCCCCGGTGAACGAGGATCTGCTCGCCCAGAGCGTCGGCTTCGGGCGCACCCCGGTACGCGAAGCCCTCAAGCGGCTCCAGCACGAGCGGCTGATCGTGGCCTACCCGCGGCGCGGGACCTTCGCCACCGAGGTCAACATCACCGACCTCGCCCATATCTCCGAGGTGCGGCGCCAGTTGGAGCCGATGGCGGCGGCATGCGCGGCCGAGCGCGCCACGGCCGCCGACCGCGAGGCGCTGGGCGCGCTGCTGCGGCGACTGGAGGGCGAGGACACCCCCGGGCAGGACGCGGACGCCCTGATGCGCCTGGACCTGCGGGTGCACCGCGCCATCTACGCCGCGACCCACAACCCGTACCTCGAGGACACCCTCATCCGCTACGACAACCTGGCCACCCGGATCTGGTGCCTGTTCGTGAACCGGCTGCCCGGCATGGCGGGGCACGTCGTCGAGCACGGACCGCTGCTGCGAGCCATCGTCGACGGCGACCCCGACAAGGCCTCGGAGCTCGCGCGAAGCCATGTCGTGGGCTTCGAGCGGGCGATCCGCGAAGCGATCTGAGCGCAACAACCCCCTCAGCCGCCGGCCTCAGGCCGGCGGCTTGTTGCGTTTGACGCAACAGAGATGCTCGTACGGAAAAACCATGAGTGAATCTCTTGCGCAAGCCCGAGGCTCCACCTACGTTGTGCAACAACGTTGCTGGATATGCAACTCCACGTTGGGGAGTCCGTTCCATGAACGACCAGCCAAGCGCCCCGGTGCGGCCCCAGCCGCCCGATCCGCCCCCGCCGCTCGCCCCCTCCGCCGACGACATGGCCGGCTCGCCCGCCGACAGCTCCGCGGTACGCCGCCGCGTGGTGGCGGCCAGCTTCATCGGCAACTTCGTCGAGTGGTTCGACTACGCCGCCTACGGCTATCTGGCGGCGACCATCTCCACGGTCTTCTTTCCCGACACCGACCGCACGACGGCCCTGCTGGCGACCTTCAGCGTCTTCGCCGTCTCCTTCTTCGTCCGCCCCCTCGGCGGATTCGTCTGGGGACACATCGGCGACAAGGTCGGCCGGCGCAGCGCGCTCTCGCTGTCCATCCTGATCATGTCGGTGGCGACCTTCTGCATCGCCCTGCTGCCCACGTATCACGCGGTCGGCCTGTTCGCACCGCTGCTGCTTCTGGTGGTCCGGGTCGTCCAGGGGTTCTCCGCCTCCGGTGAGTACGCCGGCGCCTCCGCCTTCCTGGTCGAGTACGCGCCCGCCGGACGGCGCGGTCTGTACGCCTCCGTGGTCCCGGCCAGCACCGCCTCGGGACTGCTGCTCGGCTCCCTGCTCGCGGCCCTGCTCACCGGGGTGCTCTCCGAGGACCAGATGCACGGCTGGGGCTGGCGCCTGCCCTTCCTGCTCGCCGCTCCGATGGGCCTGATCGGCCGCTACATCCGGATGCGGCTGGAGGACACCCCGGCGTTCCGCGCCCTGGAGGAGCAGGACGTCGTGCGGACCCCGGCCAAGCAGATGCTGCGCGCCAACCGGCGCCCGCTGGTCCTCGCGATGGGCGCCACCGTGCTCAACGCGGTCGGCTTCTACATGCTGCTCAGCTACATGCCGACGTACCTGTCGGAGGAACTCCACTTCGGCACCACCGAGTCGTTCCTCGCCACCACCGTCTCGCTCACGGCGTACATCGCCTTCGTCTTCTTCACCGGCCTGGCCTCGGACCGGTTCGGCCGGAAGAAGATGCTGATCACGGCGTCCTCCCTGTTCACGCTGTGCACCGTGCCGGCGTTCATGCTGCTGGACGGCGCCGGGCTGCTGACCGTCATCGCGATCCAGGTGCTGCTCGGCGGCATGCTCACCCTCAACGACGGGACGCTGCCGAGCTTCCTCGCCGAGCAGTTCCCGACCCGGGTCCGCTACAGCGGTTTCGCCATCAGCTTCAACCTGGCGAACGCCCTCTTCGGCGGCACCGCGGCGTTCGTCGCCACGCTGCTCATCTCCTGGACCGGCAGCAGCCTCTCCCCCGCCTGGTACCTCGTCGCCGCCGCGCTGGTCTCGCTCTGGGCCGTCCTGGCCTCGAAGGAGACCTCACGCGAGCCGCTGCGCGAGCACTGAGGACCGCCCCACCACCACCGGACCCCTCTTCTTCCCCGGTCGAAGGAGAGACGCCGGACCGATGAAGAACCCATGAAAGCCGACGAGAACCGACGCGAAGGAGTTACCCGTGTCCGCTGCCGACCTCGAGCGCCTGAAGCTGATCCGCAACGGTGAGAAGGAGCGACTGACCTTCTCCGACGCCGAGATGGAGCGCCGGCTGTCGATGCTCCGCAAGGCGATGGCCGAAACGGGCGTCGACGTCGCCCTGTTCACCTCGTACCACAACATCAAGTACTACTCCGACTTCCTCTTCACCTCCTTCGGCCGCCCCTACGCGCTGATCGTCACCGCGGACGACCAGATCACCGTCTCCGCCAACATCGACGCCGGCATGCCGTGGCGGCGCACCTTCGGCGACAACGTCGTCTACACCGACTGGCACCGCGACAACTACATCCATGTCATCAAGGAGACGCTGAGGGGGCGGGCCGTCACCCCGCGCCGGATCGGCATCGAGCACGACAGCCTGCCGCTGGACACCCTGCGGAAGTTCGAAGCCGCCTTCCCCGGCGCGGAGTTCGCCGACATCGCGCAGGCCGCCATGCGGCAGCGGATGGTCAAGTCGGACGAGGAGATCGCCCTGATCAAGGAGGGCGCGCGGGTCGGCGACCTGGGCGGCGAGGCCATCCGCGCGGCGATCCACGAGGGCGTCTCGGAGTACGAGGTCGCGCTGGCCGGCACCGACGCCATGGTCCGCGAGATCGCCCGCGCGTACCCGCACACCGAGATCCGCGACACCTGGGTGTGGTTCCAGTCGGGCATCAACACCGACGGCGCCCACAACTGGCCCACCACCCGCAAGGTGGACCGCGGCGACATCCTGAGCCTCAACTGCTTCCCGATGATCTCCGGTTACTACACCGCGCTGGAGCGGACCCTCTTCTACGGCGAGCCCGACGCCCGGTCGCTCGAACTGTGGGAGGTCAACGTCGAGGTGCACCGGCGCGGTCTGGAACTGATCAAGCCGGGGATCAGCTGCGCGGAGATCGCCCACACGCTCAACGAGATCTACATCGGCCACGGCCTGCTGCCCAACCGCACATTCGGCTACGGCCACTCGTTCGGTGTGCTGTCCCACTACTACGGCCGCGAGGCGGGGCTCGAACTGCGCGAGGACATCGACACCGTGCTCGAACCGAACATGGTGGTGTCCATGGAGCCGATGATCATGGTGCCCGAGGGTGAGCCGGGCGCCGGTGGTTACCGTGAGCACGACATCCTGGTCGTGACCGAGAACGGCGCCGAGAACATCACCAAGTTCCCCTTCGGCCCCGAGCACAACATCCTGGGCGTCTGACCGGGAACCCGACGGCACGCGGTGCCGCACCGGCCCCCCGGGTCGGCGCGGCACCGCGCCGTGCCGTGCACACCGAGGGAGCGCCCATGGCGGACAGGCGAACGGACCCGAGCGGCGAGGACACGGGAGCGGCGGAGAACCGGGGGATCTCCGTCCTGCGCAACGGGATCTCCGTCCTGCTCTGCTTCAGCGCGCGGGAGCCCCTGCTCGGGGTCACCGACATCGCCGCCCGGGTCGGTCTGCACAAGAGCACCGTCTCCCGCGTCCTCGCCACCCTGGAGCAGGCCGGCCTGGTCGAACGGGCCGCCGATTCCCGGCGTTTCCGGCTCGGCCTGGGCGTCATCGCCATGGCCGGGCCCTTGCTCACGGATCTCGATGTGCGCCGCGTCGCCCACCCGGTGCTGCGGGAGCTGACCCGGCGCACCGGTGAGACCTCGGCGCTGATGCTGTGGAACGGCTCCGAGGCCGTGTGCGTCGAGCAGGTCCCCAGCCCTCACGAGGTCAAGCACACCACCGCGCTGGGCACCCGGTACCACACCGCCGCCAGTTCGTCGGTGCGGGTGTTCCTGGCCCAGTCGCCCGGCGGCACCGTCCGCGCCCTGCTCACCAGCGGCACGCTGGTCCTGCCCGGGCTCGACGAGACGGCGGTCGAGGCGTATCTCTCCCAGCTCGACGTGATGCACGGGCAGGGCTACGCCACGAACTACGGGGAGACCTCGTTGCAGGAGGCCGGCGTGGCCGCACCGGTCTTCGACCACCGCGGCGAGGTGGCCGCGGCCGTCCTCGCCTCGGCGCCCCGCTTCCGCGTCTCCCCCGACCGGCTGCCGCTTCTCGGCGAGGCGGTACGCACCGCCGCCGCCCAGGTGACCCGCCGACTCGGCGGCCACAGCCCGGACCGGCCGCAGGGAACGCACGGCACCGAAGCCGCCGACCACCCCGCCCTGCTCCGGCCTTGAGGACAGCCCGGCCCGAGAGGACGGGTCAGGCCCGTCCAAGGACGACCCGGACACGTCGCGCCCCCGGCTGCGCCACGGCGCACGGTACAAGCCGCCGGAGGCCGGACGGCGGCTCGGCCTGAGCGGACCGGACACCTCGCGCCCCCTGGCCGGCGCCACGGCACGCGGTACCCGCCGCAGGCCGGACGGCGGCACGGCAACCCGGCGGCCACAACCCCGAACGCCTGTCCGCAGCAGGCCGAACGCGCCGAACTCCCGGCCCTGCACCCAGACGTTCCGCGGAGGCCAAAGCCGCCAACCACCCCACCCCACCCCGGCCTTGAGGACAGCCCGACCTGAGCGGACCGGGGCCGCCCCTTCCAGGGGCGGACTGGACACCTCGCGCCCCCTGGCCGACGCGACGGCGCGCGGTACCCGCCGCCGGCCGGACGGCGGCACGGCAACCCGGCGGCCACAACCCCGAACGCCTGTCCGCAGCAGGCCGAACGCGCCGAACTCCCGGCGGTCCGCCCAGGCGGTTCCGCGGGAGCTCGGCGCGTTCGTCGGGTGCTGCCCGGCCGGTGCTGCCCGGGGCTACCTGGGCCAGGGCTAGCCGTGAGTCGTGGTGAGTGAGGCGGGTGCCTCGATGCGTTCGATGCGTCGGATCTCCTTGACGGTCCCGACCGTGTGGGCCGCGATCTGCTCCAGCGTGGTGATCCACATGCCGTCCAGGGCCCGCACGTCCTCGATCAGCCGTTCCAGGGCCGCCGCCCGGGACGGGCGGCCGGAGATGAAGGGGTGGTTGGTCAGGACGAAGCAGCCGCTCTCGGCGTGGTGCGCCTGTGCCTCCAGCAGCCACATCTCGTGCACCTTGCGCGGGCTCTCGATCACCCCGCTGCCCGTCCAGCCGGGGTAGAAGGCGTACTGCTCCCAGTCGTCCAGGCCCCAGTCGACGGGGATCTCGACCAGGCTGCCCGCCGCCCCGGTGCCGTGCAGCCGGTACGGGGTGTCGCCGTCGAGCAGGCTGGAGTCGTACTGGAAGCCCCGCTCGATGAGCAGGTCCGGGGTGTGCCAGTTCATCTCCCACCACGGGGCCCGGTAGCCGGCCGGGCGGATGCCGAGCCGGTCCAGCGCCTCCAGGCCGCGGTCGAGGTACTCGGCCTCCCGCGCCGCGTCGATGCCCCGCATCGGCTCGTGGAGGTAGCCGTGGTGCGCCACCTCGTGCCCCTCGTCGACGATGCTCCGCACCATGTCGGGATAGGTGTCGGCGGTGAATCCGGGGACGAAGAACGTGGCCTTCACGTCCTGGCGCCGCAGCAGTCGCAGCAGCCTGGGCACACCGACCCGCGGGCCGTAGGCCTGGTGGGTCATCAGCGACATCCGCGACGACGCCGAGGGGTCGTGCGCGAGGACGCACGACTCGGCGTCGACGTCGAAGGTGAACGCGGCGGCGGCACGGCGGCCGTCAGGCCAGGGGAAGTTCATCGTCGGTCCTTTCCGGGACGGAGGGGAGGGCGGCGGACCGGGCCGGGCGTGCCGCACGCGGTCCGAGCACCGCGTAGACCGTCGCGCTGGTGACGCCGCCGGCCAGCCACGACAGGTCCACGCCGCCGAGGGCGACGGCGACGGGCCCCTGGAAGACCGGGATCACCCCGTACATGAACAGCCAGGTGGCGAGGACACCGACGAAGAACGCGGTGTAACCGGCCCAGTTGACGTCGGGCAGCCGCCTGGTGCCGACGGGGTCGAAGAGCCGGTCGACCTGGATCGAACCGCGCTCGACCCGGTAGTAGTGGACGAGCATGATGCCGCCCCAGGTGGACACCCAGGCCACGAGGCCGACCAGCCAGGTGTCGAGGACGGAGGCGAAGTCCGACTGGTAGATGAAGAAGACCACGGCAACCATGGACAGCACGCCGACCACGCTGCTCAGCGTGCGCCGCGGCACCCGGATGTCCAGGGCCTGCGTGGCGACGGTGAACGTGTAGATGTTCAGGATGTTGGTCGCCACGGGGCCGTGCAGGACGAGCAGCAGCACGGGGATGGCGAGCGCCCCGAAGTTGTCGACGATGAGACGGCCCGGATCGACGGAGCCGTTCTTGGTGGCGAGGGTGGCGCCGAGCACCCCCAGCCACACCACGGGGATGAACTGCCCCAGGGTGCTGGCCAGATAGAGCCTGCGTCGGGGCATGCCGGTGCTGACGAAGCGCGAGTAGTCCGCTGCGTAGGTGAACCAGGTGATGCCCCAGCCGATGCCGATCGCGGTCATCACCCCGGTCATGGCGGCCAGGCGCGCACCGCCGGTGAGCACGTGTCCGGGCGGACCCGCGTACGACCAGTCGATGTGGAGGAAGAACCAGGCCACCACCGACATGGCCACCAGGACCACGATGGTGGGCGGCACCGTCCAGCGTTCGAAGGCGGAGATCGCGCGGTAGCCGATCCAGGAGATGCACACCTGGACCGCCATGATCACGGCCGCGACCGCGATCTTCCACGCGTGGTTGGCGCCGTGCGGATCGACCAGGCCGAGCTTGCCCAGCAGGGCCATGACCAGGTCCAGGATGATCCATGTGTTGACCGAGCACCAGCCGATCGCCAGGAACGCCTGGATGCCGGCGGGCAGATAGTTGCCGCGGCGTCCGAAGGCGGCGCGCCCCAGGACCATGCCGGTCACACCGGTGCGCTGGCCCATGAGGACGAAGACGCCGAAGAAGGCCATGCCGATGAGGTTGCCGACGACCAGCACGATGAGCGTGTCGGACAGGCCCAGACCGAGTTTGACGCCGAGCGCCCCCAGGACCCAGTTGATGGGAGCGATGTTGGCGCCGCACCAGATCCAGAACTGGCCGGACACGCTGTTGGTCCGGGCCGACTCCGGGACGGGCTGCAACGCGGCCTCGACCTCGGGGACGGTGGACGGTGGCGGGGACGAGGGTGCGGAAGAAGCAGACATGGGTTGACCCCCAGGTTGAGACGGCCTGTTCGCACGCTGGGGCGGGCCGCTTGCCCCGCAATCCTGGTGGTCCCGGTCACACGGAACAAGAAACGATCTGTCATACAGTTGTCCCGCCGTGCTAAACAAATCGTCATGCTGATGTCGCTGTCGCGGGTCCTCGCCCATCCGAGCCTCGCACCGGCCGAGCCCCGGGTCCTGGCCGGGTCGCGGGGTCTGGAGCGGACCGTGCGCTGGCTCCACTCCAGTGAGGTCCTGGAGGTGGCGCCGCTGCTGCGCGGCGGTGAGCTGCTGCTGACCGGCGGCACCATGCTGGCCCGCGCGAGCGAGGACGAGCAGCGCGCGTACGTCCGGAGCCTGGCCGTCCGGGGAGTCACGGGCGTCGCCATCGAGACCGGCGGCGAGCTCCGGGAGGTTCCGGCGCCGCTCGTCGAGGAGGCGACCGCGCGGGAGTTCCCGCTCGTCGAGCTGCGGCGGGTGGTCCCGTTCGTGGAGGTCGCCGAGGTGATCAACGGCGCCCTGATCAACGACTCCGTGGCGCGGCTGCGCTCGGTGGACGCGCTTTCCCAGGAGCAGTCCGAGCTGCTCGCCGAGGGCGGTGGCGTACAGGAGGTGCTGGACGCGCTCGTGCGGCACACGTCGGCGGCGGCCGCCGTCTTCGACGCGAACGACCGGCTCATCACCGTCAGCAGCCCGGACGGGGATCCGGGGAGCGGGACCGCGCGGGAGGAGCCGAGCCCGTTCGGCGGCATGGGGACGCGGCTGACGATCCGCGGGGTCCCCGCGGCCACCCTCGTGCTCTACCCGGACGCCGACGCGGACGTCGAGACGCTGGAACTGGCGCAGGACCGGACGGTGGAGGCGCTGAAGCTGGCACTGCTGCGGTTCCGGCCGCCGGGCCCGCGGGAGTTCGCCGCGAGTGAACTCGTCCGGCTGGCCGCCGCGGACGGCGCGCATCCGCAGCGGATCCGCCGGCTGGGCGTGTCGATCGGTTTCAGCGCCGACGCGCCGGTCATCGGGGTGGCCGCCCGCGCCACCGGGCCGTCGGCGGAACTGCGCCGCCTGGACGATCTGCTGTCCCGCTACGGCCGGACCGCGGTCGACGTGCCGTCCCCGCTCGCCGTGCACACACTCCTGTCACTGCGGGACCGCAACGGCGCCGCCGGCCTGCGGGCCCGGCTCGTCGCCGATCTCACCGAGTGGCGCTCGTCCGACCGGACGGCGATCGCCGTCGGCCCGCTGATGCCGGCCCTGGAGGACGCGGCCGTCTCGCTGGGGGCGGCGCTGGAGTGCGTGCGCCGCCCCACGCGCGCGTTCCGGGCCGGGGTGGTCGACGCCACCGAACTGAGTGCGGAGCGGCTGCTGCTCGACGACGAGCTGCGCATCCCGGCGGAGCGGCTCGTACGGGAACAGCTCGGGCTCCTGCTCACCCTGCGGCACGAGGAACGCGACCTCCTGCTCACCACCCTGGAGACGTATTTCGAAACCGGCTTCAACAAGACCCGCGCGGCGGCGGAACTGCATCTGCAACGCCAGTCCCTCTACGCGCGGTTGCAGCGCGCCTTCGACCTCCTGGGCGGCGATCCGACGGGAACGCCCCGGGCGCTGGCCCTGCACCTGGCGCTGCGCGTCCACCGCCGGCTCGTCTGACCGCGTTCCCCTGCCGGGGCGGTGGGGACGGTGGTCAGTTCTTGTAGTCGGGGCAGGTCCGGTCGAGCAGGCGCAGCAGCGCCGCCCAGGCGAGTTCGTACGCGTCGACGTCCTCGAAGTCCGAGGTCGCCTCGCCCGCGAGTTGCTGGGCGGTGTACTCGCAGACCTCGGCCGACGGGACGACGAGGGGACCGCCGCCCGCCTGCGCGGTCACCTGGATCTCGCAGGCCTTCTCCAGGTAGTACATGCGCAGGAACGCCTGGGCCGCGCTCTCGCCGACCGTCAGCAGCCCGTGGTTGCGCAGGATCAGGGCGGGGTGGCCGCCGATGTCGGCCACGAGGCGCCGCTGTTCGTCGAGGTTGAGGGCGACGCCCTCGTAGTCGTGGTAGCCGACCCGGTTGTGGAACTCCATCGACATCTGGTTGACCGGCAGCAACCCGTCGCGCTGGGCGGCGACGGCGCAGCCTGCCTTGGTGTGGGTGTGCAGCACGCAGTACGCGTCCTCGCGCGCGGCGTGGATCGCGCTGTGGATGACGAAACCGGCCGGGTTGACCGGGTACGGGGTCGGCTCGACCGGGTTGCCGGACAGGTCGATCTTCACCAGGTTCGAGGCGGTGATCTCCTCGAACAGCAGGCCGTAGGGGTTGATCAGGAAGTGGTGGTCCGGGCCCGGCAGCCGCAGCGAGATGTGCGTGAAGATGAGGTCGGTCATGCGGAAGTGCGCGACGAGCCGGTAGACGGCGGCCAGTTCGCGGCGCAGCCGCAGCTCCTCGGCGGCCGGATCGAGGGCCGGCGCGGCCGGGCTCCGGGTGGCGGGTGTGCTCAGCAGGTCGGTCATGGGGGCTCCTTCGGGACTGTTCAGGCCTCGGGGTCGACGACGGGCGTGAGGGGACGGCCGGTGCGCTGCCAGGCGACGACGTTCTCGGCGGGCTCGCACACGTACGCGCGGTGCGAGGCGTCGGACAGGAAGGCGCTGTGCGGGGACAGCTGGATGCGCGGGTGGCCGCGCAGCGGGTCGTCGGCGGGCGGGGGCTCCACGGGCAGGACGTCGAGGGCGGCTCCGGCGAGCCGGCCGCTGTCGAGCGCCCGGAGCAGGGCCTCGGGGTCGACGAGCTCGCCGCGGGAGACGTTCACCAGCAGGCCGCCCGGTCGCATGCGAGCGAGCAGTCCGTCGTCGACCATGCCCCGGGTCCGGTCGGTGAGCGGGACGTGCAGGGACAGCACGTCCGCCGCGCCCACCAGTTCGTCGAGCCCGAGCCGGTCGACACCGGCCGGCCATCCGGCGGGGTCGGCCTGCGGGTCGTACGCGGCGAGGCGGCCGAAGACGGGAGTCGCGATCCGGACGAGTTCCCGGGCGATGCGGCCCATCCCGACCAGCCCCAGCGTCAACCCGCTGGCTCGGCGCGGAAGTTCGGCCCTGGCGAAGTCGGTGGCCCAGCCCCCGCCGCGCACGACGGCGTCGGCCTGCGGCAGCCGGCGTACGAGGGAGAGGGCCGAGGCGAGGGCGTGGACGGCGACGTCCTCGGTGGCGGTGCCGGGCAGGTTGGTCACCCACAGGCCGCGGCGGCGGGCCGCGGCGGCGTCGATCATGTCGTACCCGGCCGACATGGTGGCGAGGACGCGGAGCCGCGGCAGGCGGTCGAGGAGGGCCTCGTCCACGCGTGCGTAACCGACGATCAGCGCCACCGCGTCATGGGCCGCGGCCGCGATGGCCTCGGGGTCGCGGCTGTCGGCGATCCGCACGGCGAAACCCGCGTCGGTGAGGAGCCGGACGCCCGGCTCCGGGTCCAGCTCGCCCAGGTCCGTGTAGACGACCACGGGTTGCCCCACGGCGACCTCCTCAACTGATTCGACCGTTTGGAATGCCATCAACTTACGTTTCGACTGATCCGATGTCTATTGGTGATTGACTCGACCGTGCAGTGATGCGCATCACCCGCCGGTGGACCCGGCGGACGATGCCCGAGAATGACACCGGACCCGGGCGCCGCCGCACCACGGGCCGACACACCGAAGGAACCGAGGGGAACAACCCAGGTGGATCTGGACCACACCGACCTCGCCGTCGTGCGCGAGCTGCAGACGGACGGCCGCCTCACCTACGAGACGCTGGCCCAGCGCGTGGGCCTGTCACGGCCCGCCACCCGGGCCCGGGTCCAGCGGATGCTGGACTCCGGCGCGGTGCGCGTGGTGGCCATCGTGCACCCCGCCGTGCGCGGGCTGACCGCCTCGGCGCACCTGTCGATCGACACCCACGGAGCGGCCGGACCGGTGGCACGCGCCATCGCCGCGATGCCCCAGGCACCGTTCGTCACCCTCACCGCGGGACAGCGGGCCATCATGACCGAGTTGCGCACCGAGGGGTTCGCCGAACTGGACCGGGCGATCGAGCGGGTGCGCACCCTGCCGGGCGTACGGACGGTCGATCCGCTGATCACCACCCGCCAGCTGAAGGACCCCTACCTGCTGCCCGACCCCCCGGCCGCCGCCGAACTCGACGAGCTGGACCGGCGGATCCTGGACGAGCTGGAGCGCGACGGCCGGCTGCCGTTCGCCGAACTCGCCGACCGGGTGGGGCTGTCGGCGGGCGCCACCCGGTCCCGCACGCTGCGGCTGCTCGACGGCGGCGTCGCGAAGGTGCTCGCCCTGGTGCGGCCCGAACTGCTGGGCATGGGCCATCTCTGCGGCTTCGCGGTGCGCCTGGACGGTCCCGCGGATCCGGTGGCCGAGCAGCTCGCCTCCTGGGACCGCGTGTCGTTCCTGTCCGCCTGCCTCGGCCGGGCCGATCTGGTCGGCACCATCACGGCCGAGTCGCTGCCCGCACTCCTGGCCACCCTGGAGCGGATGCGGGCGTGCGAGCAGGTGAGCGGCGTGGAGAGCTGGCTGCACATGGAACTGGTGAAGGAGCGCTACGACCCGGGAGCCCCGGCCCCGGCCCCGGCCCCGGACGCCGGAACGGGAACCGCGGACAGCCACCCCCTCTGACGAACGATCCGTAATCAAAGACCTCCGGTAGCTTCCGAAATTTTTCTACGAAGCACCTCTAGCCAATCTGCCGTTCGTTATCTATCGTCCAGGCGAACGAATCAGCCGTTGCGTCGCCTCCGCGCACCTTCGGCGTCCCCTGGTCGAAAGCAGGCCCCATGCACCACCCCCTCGACGCCCCCGACCGCACCCTGCTGGTGACCGGCGCCGCGATCGCCGCCGCCGGCACCACGACCCGCGCGGAAGCCCTGGCCGTGCGCGGCGACCGGATCGTGCACGTCGGCACCGCCGACGACGCCCGCGCCGCGCTCGGCCGCGTGGACCGCGAGCTGGAGCTCGACGGCGGTCTGGTCCACCCCGGTTTCGTCGACGCGCACTGCCACCCGGTGATGTACGGCCAGGCCCTGGCCTGGGTCGACTGCAGGCCCGAGCGCGTACCGGACATCGACACCCTGGTCGACGTGCTGCGCGAGGCCGCCCGCGGCCTGCCCGCCGGAGTCCCGGTGCGCGGCTTCGGCTACGAGCACCGCCGCCTCGCCGAACGCCGCCACCCCACCCGCCACGACCTCGACCGCGTCGCCGACGACCGCGAGGTCTACGTCATGAACGCCTCCGGTCACGGCGGCGTCGTCAACTCCCACACGCTGCGGACCTGCGGCATCACGGCCGGCACCCCGGATCCCGAGGGGGGCAGCATCGGCCGTTTCGCCTCCGGCGAGCCCGACGGGCAGCTGTGGGACGCCGCGTGCGACCTGCTCACCGGGCCGGGCGGGGTGAAGATCGGCAACCACGGCCCGAACTTCCACCTCACCGAACCCGACGACGTCATGGCCGACCATCTGGCGCGCGCCCAGGAGGTCTTCCTGGCCGCCGGTGTCACCACGGTCGGCGACGCGCAGGCCTCGCGCCGCGAGATGGAGACCTATCTGCGGGCGCAGGAGTCCGGCTCCCTGCGCATGCGGGTGTCGGCGTATCTCACCTCCGCGCTGCTGGACACCGCGCTCGAACTCGGCGTCGTCCACGGCTTCGGCGCCGACCTGTTCCGTGTGCAGGGCGTCAAGTTCTACGCGGACGGCACGCTGGGCGGCTGGACCGCCTACTTCCCCGAGGGCTACGCCGCCGACTGCTGCCACCACGGCCAGCTGTACCACTCGGTCGAGGAGTACGCGGAGATCGTCGCTCGGGCTCACCGCGCGGGTCTGCAGACGGCGACGCACGCCCAGTCCCCGTACGCCATCGGCATGGTCCTCGACGCGGTCGAGAAGGCGCAGGCGGACCGGCCCCGGCCGGACATGCGGCACCGTATCGAGCACTGCGGCCTGCCCACCGACGAGCAGATCGAGCGCATGGGCGCGCTGGGGGTCGTCCCGGTGATGCAGCCGCAGCACCACCTGCGGACCGGCGACGGCACGCTGACCGCCGTCGGCGAGCTCGGCCACCGCTACAACCCCGCGGGCCGCTGCCTCACGGCCGGCGTTCCGGTCGTGTTCAGCTCCGACGCGCCGGTCGCCCCGCCCGCCCCGCTGGAGGCGGTCTCCGCGGCCGCCACCCGGCGCACGGTCCTGGGCACCGTCCTGGGCGACGAGACACTGCGGCTGCCGGTCGCCGACGGCCTGCACGCGCACACCGCCGCGGCCGCCCGCGCCCTGCACCGCGAGCACGCGGTGGGCGCGCTGGCGCCGGGCATGCTCGCCGACTTCGTCGTCCTCGACGCCGACCCCCTGCACACCGCGGCCGACGAACTCGCCGGCATCGGCGTGCGCGAGACCTGGATCGGCGGCAGCCGCGCCTGGGCGGCCCCCGGCCGCTGAGGCTCCCGTCCCCGCTCCGTCCCCTTCCCCGGGAGCGGCGCGCACCGCCGCGCCGCTCTCCCGCTCCCCCGTCCCCACCCTCAGCCGGAGGTCCCGCATGCCGGACCGCACCCACCAGCCCGATCCGAGAAACGCGCGCAGAGCCGCGCTGGCCGCCCTGGCCGGCACCTCGATCGAGTGGTACGACTTCTACGCCTTCGCCACCGCCGCGGCCATCGTCTTCAACGACGTGTTCTTCCCCGCGGACATGCCCTCGCTGCTCAAGACCCTGTCCGCCTTCGGCACGTTCGCCGTCGGCTTCCTGCTGCGACCGCTCGGCGGCGTGGTGTTCGGGCACATAGGCGACCGGGTGGGACGCAAGAAGACCCTCGTCATCACCCTGCTGATGATGGGCATCGCGTCCTTCGCCATCGGCCTGCTGCCGACCTACGCCCAGGTCGGCGCCCTGGCTCCGGTCCTGCTCATCGTCCTGCGCCTGGTCCAGGGCATCGCGATCGGCGGCGAGTGGGGCGGCGCGGTGCTGATCGCGGTGGAGAACGCCCCGAAGGGCAGGAGGACCTTCTTCGGCTCGTTCGCCCAGCTCGGTTCGTCCGTCGGCGCCCTGCTGTCCACCGGCGCCTTCAGCCTGATGAACCTCTTCGGTCACGACGCGTTCCTCAGCTGGGGCTGGCGCGTGCCGTTCCTCGCCTCCGCCGTCCTCGTCGCCATCGGACTCGTCATCCGCGTCAAGCTCGAGGACTCGCCGGTGATGTCCGAGGTGCGCGAGGAGCGCGAGGAGCGCGGGAGTGAGGCCAAGCTGCCGGTGGCGGAGGTGCTCCAGAAGGCCTGGCGTACCGTGCTGGTCGGCGTCTTCGCCCTGGCCACGGCCACCGGCGGCTACTACGTGGTGACCAGCTACCTGCTGTCCTACGGCACCGGGCATCTGCACCTGTCCGAGTCGATGCTGCTCAACGGCCTGACGCTGGCGGCCTTCCTCGAACTGCTGGTGACCCCGGGCCTGGCCTGGCTCGGGGACCGCGTCGGCGCGCACAAGGTCGTCATCGCCGGACTCGCCGGAGTCGTCGTCCTGGCGGCGCCGCAGTTCATGGTGATGGGCACGGGCAGCGTCGCGCTGATCTACCTGATGATGCTCGCGATGCGGTTCGTGATGTCGGCCCTGTACGGACCGATCGCCGCGATCCTCGCCGAAGGTTTCGAACCGCACGTCCGCTACACCGGGATCTCCCTGTCGTACCAGGTCTGCAACCTGATCTTCGGCGGCTTCGCACCGGTGGCCTGCGTGTCCCTGGCCGCGCTGGCGGGCGGCCACTACTGGCCCCCGGCCGTACTGCTGATGGTCATCTCGGCGGTTGGCATCTGGTGCACGGCGCGACTGCACACCGTCCGCGTGCGGCGGGAGGCCGCTCAGCCGGCCACCGCGGAGGCGGAGCCGCTGCCGGCGACCTCCTGACATCCCACGGCGGGGAGGGTGGGCTCCACTTCGAGCCCACCCTCCCCGCCGTGCCGGTTCAGCCGTCGGACCGCCGCTCGCGCCGCGGGCCCACGAGCCGTTCGGGGTCGCCGAGCAGGGTGACCAGCGTCGTGTCGTCGAGCAGGTGCTGGGCGCGGATCTCCTCGACCACGCTGGTTCCGTTGCGCAGCGCCGCCTGGGCCACCTCGGTCGCCCGGTGATACCCCAGGTGCGGCACCAGCGCGGTCACCAGCCCGATCGAGCGCTCGACACCCGCCCGCAGCCGGTCCCGGTCGGCGGTGATGCCGTGCACGCACCTGGTCGCCAGCCCACGTCCTGCGTGGCCTCCACCAGGTCCGCGGCGGAGACGAACGGCCGGCCGGTGAGCGCCGCCAGGTGCCGGGTGGCCAGCCGGGCGTAGTCGGCGGGGGCGCTTCCTCAGCCTGACGGTGGTGCTGGCGGCGTACGGGTACCGGGTGCGTGGCCGGCGGCGGGCGGGGCGGGTCGCCTGAGGCCTTCGTTCACGCATTCCGCAGCCCACCTCGTCCACCCGGTACTCGCCTGCCGGCTGTACGAGGTGGGCTGCGGGCTGCTGCCCCATATAGACCGCCCTCCTTATGGGTTCCGCACACATGCCCTCCCTCCCTGCCCCCTGCCTAATGTGGGCCGCCGCGGTGGGACGGAGCCGTGGATGCGCGCAGGAGAGGGCGGGAACATGCCGAACAGACGAAGCCGTGCGGGCCGGTGGCGGATGCTGCTCGCCCTGCTGATGGCCGTGGCGGCCGGACCGGTGGCCGGCGCCGGCACCGCGTCGGCCGCCGAACCGCCGTCCTACCTCACCCTCGAGGCGAGCTACGGAGCCGGCACCGTCACCAACGGCTGGGAGCGCGTGGAGCGCTACGTCGACACCACCCCCGGATTCCGCACCGAGGGCTATCCGGCCGACGGCCGCGGCGACCAGGACGGAAAGCGCGTCACGTACTTCGGCGGGGTCTCCCGCCCGTCCTCCGGCCGCTTCCTGCTCTACTCGGCCCCCGGCTGGAACACCGGCAGCCGCACCACACCGGTCCTGCTCGTGCACGGCGCCAACGACACCGCGGACCGCGCCTGGGCCAACCCGGGCGAGGCGGGCGGCTACGGCTGCGGCGCCCTGTCCTGCCCGTCCACCGGGCTGATGCAGTACCTGTCCGCACGCGGCCACCGCGTCTTCGCCGTCGGCTTCGCGCACAAGCAGGGCGACAACCTGATGCAGGCGCAGATCGTCGGCGACGCCATCGCCGCCATCAAGGCGAAGCTGGGCGTCGCCAAGGTCGACCTCGTCGGCTGGAGCAAGGGCGAGATGTCGACCCGCGCGTACGTGTCGTCGCTGAAGCCGAGCTGGGGGCGGGCGTACGCCGGCGACGTGCGCAGGCTGATCACCGTCGGCGGTCCGAACGGCGGCTACGACTACCCGTACGCGCACGGCTGGGCGCACGACTTCTCCATCTGGCCCGAGTGCGGCGGCACCGTCAACGCGCCCTCCCCGCACTCGCGGATGACCTGCTACGGCCTGTACACCGCGCACCCCGAGTTCTCGATGACGCCCTCCGGCGGCTACGACAACTACCCCGGCCAGCGGCAGATGCTGGCCCGCTGGGACGGGAGGTACGGGGTCGACGGCGCCGCGCAGGACTGGTACACCACGTACTACGGCGGCCAGGGCTTCTACACCGCGGGCAGCGGCATCCAGGCCGCCATCGACGCCGGCTCGCTGATCAAACCGCTGCACGACGCCGGCGTACCCGCCTCCGTCACCACCTATCTGCTGGCCGGTGGATCCCCCACCGTCGTCGGCATCTTCAACGAGAACCGCGGGCCGAGCGACGGTGTCGTCTTCATCGCCAGCGCGCTCGACACCACCGGCATCCCCACGGTCGGCGGCACCGCGACCATCGTCGGCGCCAACCACCTGGAGCTGGGCTGGAACGGCTCGGCCGCCGCCCAGGTCGCCACCTGGCTCTCGTAAAGGACCAAAGGATCAGATGACGATGACCAGCAGCATCCGCACCCGCCGGGTACCCACCGACCGCCTGACCGTCCAGGTCACCGACCTCCGGGACGAGGGCGAACCGGTCGTCTTCGTCCACGGCAACGTCTCCTCGTCCGCCTTCTGGCACTCCACCATGGCCCTGCTGCCGGACCGCTACCGCCCGATCGCGCTGGACCTGCGCGGCTTCGGCGGCACCGACCCGCTGCCCATCGACGCCACGCGCGGCCTGCGCGACCACGCCGACGACCTCGCGGCACTGCTGGCGGTCCTCGGGATCGACCGGGCGCACCTGGTGGGCTGGTCCATGGGCGGGGGCGTGATCATGCAGTACCTGAACGACCACCCGTCCGCGGTGCGCTCCCTGAGCCTGGTCAACCCGGTCTCCCCGTACGGCTTCGGTGGCACGCACGGGGTGGACGGAACCCTCAACTCCGAGGACGGGGCGGGCTCGGGCGGCGGCACGGCGAACCCGGAGTTCGTCGCGCTGCTGGCCAAGGGCGAGCGCGGCGAGGACTCCCCGGTCGCGCCCCGCTCCGTCCTGGCGACCTGCTACGTCAAGCCGCCGTGGCGCCCCGAGGGCGCGCAGGAGGACGCCTACGTCGACTCCATGCTCACCACGCGCACCGGCGACGACCACTACCCGGGCGACAGCGTGCCGTCCACGGCCTGGCCTGGCGTGGCTCCCGGCACCCGGGGTGTCCTCAACTGCCTTTCCCCGCTGTACTTCCGCCTCGACGAGCTGCATCTGATCGACCCCAAGCCGCCGGTGCTGTGGATCCGCGGCGAGGACGACGTGATCGTCTCGGACACCTCGATGTTCGACCTGGCGCACCTGGGCGCGATCGGCGCGGTGCCCGGCTGGGACGGGACACCTGCCCAGCCGATGGTGGCGCAGACCCGCCACGTGCTGGGCCGCTACGCGGGGCACGGCGGCACGGTCCGCGAGGTCGCCGTTCCCGACGCCGGGCACGCGGTGCATCTGGAACGCCCGGAGGAGTTCGGCGCGGCCCTGCTGGGGATCCTCACGGCATGACACCACGCACCACGGTATGCACGACCGAACAGGGCGCTGTCCGCGGCAGTGTTTCCACTTCCGCGGACGGCGGCGTGGCGTCCTTCCTGGGCATCCCGTACGCCGCCCCGCCGTTCGGCCCCCGCCGCTTCCTGGCGCCGGGCCCGCCCGAGCCCTGGGCGGGCGTGCGCGACGCCACGGCCTACGGCCCGACCGTGCCGCACGCGCCCTACGCGCCGCCCTTCGACGCACTCATCCCGGAGGACGTCATCCCCGGCGAGGACTGCCTGAACCTCAACATCTGGACGCCCGCCCCGGAGCCGGGGGCCGGCCTGCCGGTGATGGTGTGGCTGCACGGCGGGGCGTTCTCCAACGGCTCGGGCTCGGCGTCGGCGTACGACGGCAGCGCCTTCGCCCGCGGCGGGGTCGTCTGCGTCACCCTCAACTACCGCCTGGGTTCGGACGGTTTCCTCAGCCTGCCGGGCGTCCCGGACAACCGCGGGCTGCTGGACCAGGTGGCCGCCCTGCGCTGGATCCGCGCCAACATCGCCTCCTTCGGCGGCGACCCCGACCGGGTGACGGTCTTCGGCGAGTCGGCGGGCGCGATGAGCATCGGCGCCCTGCTGGCCACCGGCATGGCCCGCGGACTGTTCCACCGGGCGATCCTGCAGAGCGGCGCCTGCCACCACTTCCTGCGCCCGCCCTCGGCGGCCCTGATCACGGCCCGCCTGGCCGCGAAGCTCGGCATCGAACCGACCTTGGAGTCCTTCGCCGCGGTCCCCCTGACCGACCTTCTCCCCGCCCAGGCCGAACTCCGCGCGGAGGTGAGCGCCCGCCCGGACCCGGCCCTGTGGGGCGAGGCGGTGCTCAACCTGATGCCGTTCGAACCGGTCACGGCCGGCCTGTCCCTGCCCGGCCCCGACTGCGGCGTCGACCTCCTGATCGGCAGCAACCGCGAGGAGTACCGCCTGTTCCTGGTCCCCACGGGCCTCTTGGACGCGATTCCCGACTCCGCACTCCACGCCGCAACGACGGCATACGGCCTCGACCCGGCCAAGGCCCTCCCGGTCTACCGGGCGACCCGCCCCACCGCCACCCCGGGCGAACTCCTCTCCGCGGTGGCGACGGACTGGTTCTACCGCATCCCCGCCATCCGCCTGGCCGAGTCCGTCCCGGGCTCCCACGTCTACGAATTCGCCTGGCGCTCCCCCCAGTTCGACGGTCACCTGGGCGCCTGCCACGCCCTGGAACTCCCCTTCACCTTCAACCGCCTCCACGACCCGTCGTACACCCCTCTACTGGGCCCCCACCCACCCCAGCCCCTCGCGAACGCGATGCACACGGCCTGGCTCTCCTTCGCGAAGACGGGCAACCCTGGCTGGCCCGCCTACGACACGACCACCCGCACGACGATGGTCTTCACCGAGGACCCGACCCCGGAAAACGACTCACGCAGCGAGGAACGCCTGCTGTGGGAAGGCAGGCGCTAGTCATGACCGGTGACTGGCAGAAGGACCGCATCGGCAGTGCGCTGCGGGGTGAGAACCCCGCCGTGCTCCGCAGGCTGGAAGCGGGCTTCGCGGTGATCGGGGACGTGCAGTTCCTGCCGGGGTACTCGGTGCTTCTGGTGGACGACCCCGCGGTGGAGCGGCTGTCGGAGCTTCCGAAGAACAGGCGGATGGCGTTCCTGTCCGACATGGACAAGCTGGGGGAAGCCGTCGAACGGGCTTGCAGGCGGCTGGACCCGGCTTTCCGGCGGGTCAATCTGGAGATCCTGGGGAACGCCGATCCGTTCCTGCACGCCCATGTGTGGCCGCGCTTCGACTGGGAGCCGCCCGATCTCGTGGGCCGGCCGGTGTGGCTGTATCCGCGCGAGCGCTGGCACGACGAGCGGTACGCGCTCAGCCCCCGGCACGACACGCTGCGCAAGGCGATCACAGAGGAACTGAACCGCCTCGCGTAGGGGAAGGCACCACGTGGACGCCGCCGACGGCGCTTCAGTAGTGGTAGCGGGCCGCGAGGATCACGATGAGGGGCCGGCCCCTTGCCGCCTGTGTCTTCGACACGTTGGTGACTGTGCTGTGGGGCCAGGGCGCCTTCAGCGCAGTGACTGCTCTGTCCAGATGACCTTTCCGGTCGGGGTGTAGCGGGTCCCCCAGCGCTGGGCGAGTTGGGCGACGAGGAACAGCCCTCGTCCCCCTTCGTCGGTGCTGGTGGCACGCCGCAAACGCGGTGAGGTACTGCTGCAGTCGGAGACTTCGCATATCAAGGTACGGTCAAGGATGAGCCGCAACTCGCACGGCTGTGCCGCGTACCGGATGGCGTTGGTGGCCAGTTCGCTGACGATCAGCTCGGTGGTGAAGGTCAGCCTTTCCAGTTGCCATTCGGACAACTGACGAACGGCCTCCTCACGCAGGTGGGACACGGCGGCCGGGTCATCGGCGAGATCCCAGCGCGCGATGTGCCGCGCGTCCAGGGCGCGGGTGCGTGCGACGAGCAGGGCGACGTCGTCGCCGCGTCGGGCGGGAAGCAGACCGTCGACCAGCACTCGGCAGGTTTCGCCGGGCGAGCCGCGGGCACCGCGGAGCAGCCGCCGCATGTGCTCGAGTCCCGTCCCGATGTCGCGATCCCGGTGCTCGACGAGGCCGTCGGTGTACAGGATCAGCTGGCTTCCCTCGGGCAGTTCCAGATCAAGGGTCTCGAACGGCAGGCCGCCGAGGCCCAGAGGCGGCCCGGCCGACTCGTCGAGGAAGTCGACCGTACCGTCGGGGAGGACCAGGGCCGGTGCCGGGTGGCCTGCGCGGGCCAGGGTGCAGCGCTTTGAGGAGGGGTCGTAGACCGCGTACAGGCAGCTCGCACCGACGACCTCACTCGGCTCGCCCCCTTCGGGCTCCGGGTCGAGGTCGAGGCGGACCACCAAGTCGTCCAGTCGGGTGAGCACCTCGTCCACCGGCAGATCGAAATCCGAGAAGTTGCGGACGGCCGTGCGCAGGCGGCCCATCGTGGCGGACGCCTGCAGACCGTGGCCGACCACGTCACCGACGACGAGTGCCACCCGGGCACCCGACAGCGGAATGACATCGAACCAGTCCCCGCCCACGGCTGACTGCGCGGGCAGGTAGTGGCATGCGACGTCCACGGCGTTCTGCTCGGGAAGAGTGTGCGGGAGCAGGCGCCGCTGCAGGGCCAGAGCGGTGGTGTGTTCGCGGGTGTAGCGGCGGGCGTTGTCGATGCACACCGCCGCCCGGCTCGCGAGTTCCTCGGCAAGGGAGAGGTCGTCCTCCTCGAAGGGACCAGGCCGCTCGGAGCGGTAGAACGTCACCACGCCCAGGATGACACCCCGGGCGCACAGAGGGACGGCGATGAGTGAGTGCAACCCCGCCTCACGGATCTGCTCAGCACGTGCCGGGTCGTAAGCCGTCCAGGCGTAGGCCGTCTCCAGTTCTGGTTCGAGGACCGACTGCGCGGTCGTCAGGCAGCGGTTCTGCAGCATGGACGGGGTGTATTCCATCCGCGTCCCCGCCGGGTAGAGGTGTGAACCCCGGCGGACGGCACCGAGGGCGATCCGGCGCATCTCCTCACCCGGGTTCGTCGGCTCGTCGCCGGTGAGCACGGACTCGGCGAGGTCGACCGTGACGAAGTCGGCGAAGGCCGGGACCGCTGCCTCGGTCAGCTCCTCGGCGGTCCTGGTCACGTCCAGGGTCGTGCCGATGCGCTCCGCCGCCCTGCACAGCAGTTCGAGGCGTTGTCGCGCCCGCACGGCCAGACGCCCGATGCCGGGCTCGCCCACGGCGACGAGCCCGCCCGCCACGGCGCCCTGGTGCTCACCGACGGACGGCGAGGCGTGGGCCGGGGCAGGCCTCGCCGACACGGATGTCGGCCTGGGCGTTGTCTCCGCGGCCTGAAGGCTCATGGGCTCCAGGCGCAGGAGCGCGCCATCGGCGCGCAGGGCCTCGACGACGAATCCGGTGAGGGCATCGGTGGCGCCTTCCACGGGTCGGCTGCGCAGCGCGGCGGTGCGACCTCGGGCAAGGGGTACCTCGACGACCGCTGCCTGTCCGGCGGAGATGAGTTCTGCCGCCGCCCTCCGCAGGACCTCCAGGTCGTCGCGGCGCAGCGGTTCCCCCGCCGTGCTGACGACGTCGCTCGCGAAGTGTGCCGTGGCGCCGGCGGCCGTCCTGCGCTGGGCTCGCAGAAACGCGCGGAGCAGGGATCGCTCGTGTTCCTCAATGTCGTCGAGAAGCAGACGTTCGATGGTGTTGGCCGTCTCCTGTACCAGGACAAGCATCACCGGGTCGCCGAGGTCGTTGATGCTTGACACATTGATCACACCGCGGACTCGTCCGCTGAGCGGATCGCGTATGGGCGCTGCCGCGCAGGCAAAATTCCGGTTGATATCGGCGAAGTGCTCACTGCCACGGATGAAGGCCGGGCGCCGGTCCGCGAGTGCCGTACCAATGCCGTTGGTTCCGACGGCTCCTTCCGACCAACCGAATCCTGGTTCGACTCGCAGGCCCTCCAGCGAGCGGCTCAGCGCGGGGATACCCACCCGGCGTTCCAGCACCTGCGCCTTGGGATTGCAGAGGGCTGTGACAACATCCATCCCCGACAGCTGGGACTGCAGTCGGTCCAGGGCCGGCCCGGCGAGGGACAGAACACTGTCCTCCTGGTTCACGTTTCCGGAGTAGGGGATGCTGACGTGATCCGCCGCGATGCCCCGGAAGCGGCAACGCTGCCAGGAGAAGAGCACAGCGCTGCGCACCGCGAGGTCCACGGGCTCGCCGCTGAGGAATTTGAGGCGCGCTTCCTCGAGGCGTCGCGCGTCGTCCCAGTCCAGCCTCATATCGCCTCCTCGCCCGTAAGCGAGCCACCCCGATCAAATATACGCCGCCGGGATCCCCGCAATACAGCGTGAAGGACTTTCCATTCGAAGATTCACTCCGATCCACAGAAGGGGGAAACGGAGTCGAGTGGGCGCCGGAAATACAGAGAATCAGCTCTCTTGAAGGTCGGCAAGGAACTTCATCTTGTGGCCGGCGTTCGCTTTTTGAAGCGCGGGGCTGGAAAACGGAGCGGCACACCTCTTTCAACTGACGCACCGTCAGCCGGACCGGCACCGATCCGGCAGCGGGCACAGCGACGGGGCCGGCCCCGAACCGGGCCGACCCCTTCTGACCTGATATTCGCTGAACCGGGCTCTTCAACGCCGGGGCAGCCGCTAAACGTTGAAGCGGAACTCCACCACGTCCCCGTCGCGCATGACGTACTCCTTGCCCTCCATGCGGGCCTTGCCCTTGGCGCGGGCCTCGGCGACCGAGCCGGACTCCAGAAGGTCCTCGAAGGAGATGACCTCGGCCTTGATGAAGCCCTTCTGGAAGTCGGTGTGGATGACACCGGCGGCCTCGGGGGCGGTGGCGCCCTTCTTGATGGTCCAGGCGCGGGACTCCTTGGGGCCGGCCGTCAGGTAGGTCTGGAGGCCGAGGGTGCGGAAGCCGACGTGGGCGAGGGTGGCGAGGCCGGGCTCGTCCTGGCCGACGGACTGGAGGAGTTCCAGTGCCTCGTCCTCGTCCAGCTCGGCGAGGTCCGCCTCCAGCTTGGCGTTGAGGAAGATCGCCTCAGCGGGGGCGACCAGGGCGCGCTGCTCGTTCTTGAAGTCCTCGTCGACCAGCTCGTCCTCGTCGACGTTGAAGACGTACAGGAAGGGCTTGGTGGTGAGCAGGTGCAAGTCGTGCAGGAGCTCGGCGCGCTCGCTGCCCTGGACGATGCCGTGCGCGAAGAGCGTGTCGCCCTTCTCCAGGATCTCCTTGGCCTCCTCGACGGCCTTGACCTTGGGAGCGACGTCCTTCTTGATCCGCGACTCCTTCTGGAGCCGGGGCAGGACCTTCTCGATGGTCTGGAGGTCGGCGAGGATCAGCTCGGTGTTGATCGTCTCGATGTCGTCCTTGGGCGAGACCTTGCCGTCGACGTGGACGACGTTCTCGTCCTTGAAGGCGCGGATGACCTGGCAGATCGCGTCCGACTCGCGGATGTTCGCGAGGAACTTGTTGCCCAGGCCCTCGCCCTCGCTGGCGCCGCGCACGATGCCGGCGATGTCGACGAAGTCGACGGTGGCCGGGAGGATCCGCTCCGACTTGAAGATCGAGGCGAGCTGGGCGAGACGACCGTCCGGCACTCCGACGACACCGACGTTCGGCTCGATCGTGGCGAACGGGTAGTTGGCCGCGAGCACGTCGTTCTTGGTCAGGGCGTTGAACAGGGTCGACTTGCCGACGTTCGGCAGACCGACGATTCCGATCGTGAGCGACACGTTGCGACTTCCCGTACGTGAGGAGACTGAGGGCCAGGCGGCCGATCCACCAGTCTACGGCGTGCCACAACCGGGCCCCGCGACGGTTCGAACGCTTGGCCAAGCTGCCGCGCACGGCGTGTCAGGCGGGCGATTCGCCACATAAGCAGACCTAGGTTGGTCCAGTGGAGCAGCACAAGACGCGACACCAGCAGCACGGACCGCGACGAGGCAGGCCGCCGGTACCCCCGGCGCGACGGCCTCCTGCCGCACGACGTCCCCCCGCTCCGGCGGCGGCCCCGGCACCCGCGCCGCGGCGGCCGTCCGGTCCGCGGCTGACGGGCCTGGGCGCCGGGATGTTCTGCGGGGCCGTCATGTTCCTGCTCGGCGGTCTGGACCTGCTGCTCTTCGACGGGGCCTCCACCGCGTACGGCGTGCTGTTCCTGCCGGTGTGCGCGCTGACCGCGCTGTGGGTGCGCAAGGGCGACCTGCTGACCGCGCCCGTCGTGGCGCCGATCGGGTTCGCCGTGGGGCTGCTGCCCGTGATCGACGGGGAGGTGGGGTTCCTCGGCAAGCTGATGGGCCTGGTGACCGCGCTCGCCACCGAGGCGCCCTGGCTGTACGCGGGGACGCTGATCGCGGTGGTGACGGTGCTGGTGCGGCGGGTGGCGCTGGCAGCGCGACGGCGGGCGGTGCGCAAGCGCGTGGCGGGCTGACGCGCCGGGGTGAGCCGCCGGCGGGAGGGCTGCCGGCGCCCGCCCGGACCCGTCTGCGCGGTCAGCGCGTCCGCGTCAGCACGTCATCGCGTCGAGGGCTACCGCCTCACCCGTGCTCCGCCGCGTGCATCGCCGCGCCGACGATCCCCGCGTTGTTCTGCAACTGGGCGGGAACGATCTCCGCCTTGATGTCCTCGATCAGGGGCAGGAACTTCTCGGACTTGCGGCTGACGCCGCCGCCGACGATGAACAGCTCCGGGCTGAAGAGCATCTCGACATGGGCGAGGTACTTCCCCACCCGGCGCGCCCAGCGCTCCCAACTGAGCTCGTGGTCGTCCTTGGCCTTGCTGGACGCCCGCTTCTCCGCCTCGTGGCCGTTCAGCTCCAGATGCCCGAGTTCGGTGTTGGGGACGAGGACGCCGTCGACGAAGACGGCGCTGCCGATGCCGGTACCGAAGGTCAGCAGCACCACCGTGCCCTTGCGGCCGCGCCCGGCGCCGAAGTGCATCTCGGCGACGCCCGCCGCGTCCGCGTCGTTGACCACCGTCACCGGCAGACCGCCCAGCCGGCCGCCGAACAACGCGCGCGCGTCGGTGTCGACCCAGCTCTTGTCGACGTTGGCCGCCGTACGGACCATGGCGCCGCCGGTGACGACCCCCGGGAACGTCAGCCCGACCGGTCCGGTCCAGCCGAAGTGGTCGACCACCTCTTTGACCCCGTCGGCGACGGTGTCGGGGGTCGCCGGTTGGGGGGTCAGCACCTTGTGCCGCTCCTGGGTCAGGTCTCCCCTGTCCAGGTCCACAGGGGCGCCCTTGATGCCGGACCCGCCGATGTCCACGCCGAAGATCTGCATGGCTCCACGTTACGACGTACGACGGACCGTCACCCCTGCGTCGTACCGGACCCTCCGCGCTCGGCGACCAGCGCGGCCGCCTCCTCGCGCAGGTCCCGGCGGAGCTCCTTGGGCAGGGAGAAGGTGATGGACTCCTCGGCCGCCTTGACGATCTCCACGTCCTCGAAGCCGCGCTGCGACAGCCATTCGAGCACCTGCTCGACCAGGACCTCCGGCACGGAGGCGCCCGAGGTCAGGCCGACCGTGGTGACGCCCTCCAGCCAGCTCTCGTCGACCTCGTCGGCGAAGTCCACGAGGTAGGCCTGGTCCGCGCCCGCGAGCTTGGCGACCTCCACCAGCCGCTTGGAGTTCGAGGAGTTGCGGGAGCCGACGACGATCACCAGGTCGGCTTCGGCGCCCATCTGCTTCACGGCGAGCTGGCGGTTCTGCGTGGCGTAGCAGATGTCGTCGCTGGGCGGGGAGAGCAGCTGCGGGAACTTGTCCTTGAGCGCGTCGACCGTCTCCATGGTCTCGTCGACCGACAGCGTGGTCTGCGACAGCCACACGACCCGGGAGGGGTCGCGGACCTCGACGTTCGCGACGTCCTCGGGGCCGTCGACGAGCTGGATGTGGTCGGGGGCCTCGCCGGTGGTGCCGATGACCTCCTCGTGGCCCTCGTGCCCGATCAGGAGGATGTCGTAGTCCTCGCCCGCGAACCGGACGGCCTCCTTGTGGACCTTGGTCACCAGGGGGCAGGTGGCGTCGATGGTGGCCAGGTGGCCCCGCTCGGCCTCCTCGTGGACGGTGGGGGCCACGCCGTGCGCCGAGAACATCACGATGTTCCCCGGCGGCACCTCCTCGGTGCGCTCGACGAAGACGGCGCCCTTCTTCTCCAGGGTCTGCACGACGTACTTGTTGTGGACGATCTCGTGCCGGACATAGATCGGAGCCCCGTACTGCTCAAGGGCTTTCTCGACGGCGATCACGGCGCGGTCCACACCCGCGCAGTAGCCCCGGGGGGCGGCGAGCAGGACACGGCGGCCAGACGAAGCGGTCATGCCCCCCATCGTAAGGCCGCCACCGGGGCCCGAAGATCGCCCCGCGTTCGCCCCACGATCGCCCCACGGACGCGCGGCCCGGGCCGGTGGGCGAGGGGGTGGGGGTTGTCGGTGTGGGCGGCTACTCTCGCGGGCATGGCTGTCTCCACGTCTCCCGAAGCTCCCCTGCCCGTCGGCGAGGTGTCGCGGCTGATCGGGGGGTGGATCGAGCGGCTCGGCGCGGTGTGGGTCGAGGGGCAGATCACGCAGTTGTCGCGGCGCCCGGGTGCGGGCGTGGTGTTCCTGACGCTGCGCGATCCGTCGTACGACATCTCCGTCAGCGTGACCTGTTACCGCCAGGTGTTCGACGCGATCGCTGACGTGGTCGGCGAGGGCGCGCGGGTCGTGGTGCACGCCAAACCGGAGTGGTACGCGCCGCGCGGGCAGCTGTCGCTGCGGGCCGTCGAGATAAGGCCGGTGGGCGTCGGTGAGCTGCTGGCCCGGCTGGAGCAGCTGAAGAAGACCCTCGCGGCGGAGGGACTGTTCGCGGCCGAGCGGAAGAAGCCCCTGCCCTTCCTGCCCCAGCTCGTCGGGCTGGTCTGCGGCCGGGCATCGGCCGCGGAGCGGGACGTGCTGGAGAACGCCCGGCACCGCTGGCCCGCGGTCCGCTTCGAGGTGCGCAACGTCGCCGTGCAGGGCGTGCACGCCGTCCCACAGGTCGTGCAGGCCGTGAAGGAGCTGGACGCGACCGACGAGGTGGACGTGATCATCGTGGCGCGCGGCGGCGGCAGCGTGGAGGACCTGCTGCCGTTCTCGGACGAGCAGCTGGTGCGCGCGGTCGCCTCCTGCCGTACGCCCGTGGTGTCCGCGATCGGGCACGAGCCGGACACCCCGCTGCTCGACTACGTCGCCGACCTGCGCGCCTCCACGCCGACCGACGCCGCGAAGAGGGTCGTACCGGACGTCGGCGAGGAGTACGAGCGGGTACGGCAGCTACGGGACCGCGCCCGCAGGTGCGTGCGGGCGCTCGTCGAGCGAGAGGAGCGGGGGCTCGCCCACGCGCTCGCCCGGCCCTGCATGGAGGACCCGCACCGCATGATCGAGGAGCGCGAGGACCAGGTCGCGTCGGTCCTCGACCGTAGCCGGCGCACCCTGCGGCACCTGCTGGACCGCGCGGACTCCGAGCTGACGCACACGCACGCGCGTGTGGTGGCCCTCTCCCCTGCCGCGACTCTCCGGCGCGGGTACGCCGTGCTCCAGAAGGCGGACGGGCACGTGGTCCGCGACCCGGGAGAAGTGACGGCGGACGAGGCCCTGCGGGCCCGGGTCGCCGAGGGCGAGTTCACGGTTCGTGTCGACACATAGGGTGGGCGGATGACAAGCAAGGCGGATGAGGCACTCGGCTACGAGCAGGCACGGGACGAGCTGATCGAGGTCGTCCGGCGCCTGGAGGCGGGCGGTACGAGCCTGGAGGAGTCCCTCGCGCTGTGGGAACGCGGCGAGGAACTGGCCAAGGTGTGCCGCCGCTGGCTGGAGGGCGCCCGCGCCCGCCTGGACGCGACCCTCGCGGAGGAAGCGGAACGAGAGGGGTCGGAGAGCTCGGAGTAGGGCGGGGACCACGGTCGAGCGGGCCCGCCGGTCAGGGCCAGGGCACGCGGATCAGGACGGAGATCCGGCCGGTCAGGGCCGAGGCTCGCGCTGAAGGCCGGGGGCCTGCGGTCGGGGGCAGCCCCGACGACCCGGGCCAGGGCCCGCCGTCACAGCCGGGGCCGACGGTCAGGGTCAGGGGACCCGGCCGGTCAAGGCGGGGTCGCTGTCAGCCCGTGGGCGGGCTTTCAGGGCGTCTTCAGCGCTCGCGCCATCGTCGTCAGCTGGTCGAAGGGCGCCGTGCCCGCCACCACCGTCGTGGCCCCCTTGGTGTCCTCCAGCACGAGCGCGTCGTAGCGGCCGCCGGTGTAGCGCGTCCACGTGCGGCCGTCGATCTCCTCGGTGACCTTCGTGGCCCGCCCGCCCAGGCTGGCCGCGTCGATGAAGTCCTTGCGCTTCTGCGCGGACTGCTCGACCGCCACGTACTGACCGTCGGGATCCTGGAAACCCAGGTGCCAGTGGTCCTTCTCATGGGCCCGGAAGCGGACCGACGTGGCCTTCCAGGTGTCGGGCAGGCCCTCGGGCGCGGCCACCGGGTACGACGCCGCCCGGCGCGCGGTGGTCAACTCGATGCTGTAGTCGACCCGCTGGATGTCGGGAGCCTTGCTGTCGTGCGGGACGAAGAGGTAGATGACCGCCGCCGCGATCCCGATCAGGCCCAGGGAGAGAATCATGTCCCGGACCGTCTTCTGCTTGCCGTTCGAACCTGCCACGCCCCCTATCGTCGCAGGTGCCCGGCCCGCTCATCCGTGGGGCCCCCTGCTCATTCTGCCCGTCCAGAGATAGAGTCGGGGCCAACACCCTCATCCGGCCGTCGTCGTATCAGAAAGGTGCGCTCCGATGACCGAGCATCATCATCTTCCCTCCGAGCTCGAGGTGCCCTCCGAGGCGCCCGACCGCAACATCGCCCTGGAACTCGTCCGGGTGACCGAGGCAGCGGCCATGGCCGCGGGCCGCTGGGTCGGGCGCGGTGACAAGAACGGCGCCGACGGCGCCGCCGTGCGCGCCATGCGCTCCCTCGTCTCCACCGTGTCGATGAACGGCGTCGTCGTCATCGGCGAGGGGGAAAAGGACGAGGCCCCGATGCTCTTCAACGGCGAGCACGTCGGCGATGGCACCGGGCCTGAGGTCGACATCGCCGTCGACCCGATCGACGGCACCACCCTGACCGCCAAGGGCATGCCGAACGCGATCGCGGTCCTCGCCGCCGCCGAGCGCGGCGCGATGTTCGACCCATCCGCCGTGTTCTACATGGACAAGCTGGTCACCGGGCCGGAGGCGGCCGACTTCGTCGACATCAACGCTCCGGTGTCCGTGAACATCAAGCGCGTGGCCAAGGCCAAGCGGTCCACGCCGGAGGACGTCACGGTCGTCATCCTGGACCGGCCGCGGCACGAGAGCATGATCAGGGAGATCCGGGAGACGGGCGCCCGCATCAAGCTGATCTCCGACGGCGACGTGGCCGGCTCGATCCTGGCGCTGCGCGACGGCACCGGCATCGACCTGCTGCTCGGCATCGGCGGCACGCCCGAGGGCATCATCTCGGCCTGCGCCGTGAAGTGCCTGGGCGGCACGATCCAGGGCAAGCTGTGGCCGAAGGACGACGAGGAGCGGCAGCGGGCGCTCGACGCCGGGCACGACCTGGACCGCGTGCTGACCACGGACGATCTGGTCTCCGGCGAGAACGTCTTCTTCGTCGCCACCGGCATCACCGACGGCGAGCTGATGCGCGGCGTGCGCTACCGCGCCGAGACGGCGACGACCGACTCGATCGTGATGCGGTCCAAGTCCGGCACAGTCCGCCGGATCGACTCCGAGCACCGGCTGAGCAAGCTGCGGGCGTACAGCGCGATCGACTTCGACCGCGCGAAGTAGCCGGTCCGCGGATCGGTTACGGCGATGGGGCGCTCCCAGTGCGGAGGGGGCGCCCCATACGCGTACGTGCGTTCGGTCCGGCGGCCGGTTGCCCGGTCCGAAAGGGTGGCCGGGGCGGGGCGGAGCCGGTCCGGTGGGCGGGCCTCACCCCGCCGCCCCCGGGGCGGGCCCTACCCCGCCGCCGCTATGCGTCCCGTGGCGCGGGCCGCCTTCTTCAGCTCCAGGTCGCGGCGGCGGCGCCGGGCCAGGACGACGCGGCGCTCGGCGGCGGTGAGGCCGCCCCAGACGCCGTACGGCTCGGGTTGCAGCAGCGCGTGCTCGCGGCACTCGACCATGACAGGGCAGCGCGCGCAGACCCGCTTGGCCGCCTCCTCGCGGGACAGCCGCGCGGCGGTGGGCTCCTTGGAGGGTGCGAAGAACAGGCCCGCCTCGTCACGCCGGCACACCGCCTCCGTGTGCCAGGGCGCGTCCTGATCCCTGTCTCGCGCCGGCGCCCGCCGGGCCGGAACGGCAGCTACCTGCAGCGACGAATGCGGCGGTTGCAGCACGGTCTTCTCCTGACGACGGCTTCGCGAGCTGGAGGGTCCGAGAGACGATGCAGCAAGGCCTACCCGCTGTGCGCGTGCCTATGCACTGAGTTCCCAACCGCCCGGCCGGTGACCGCCGTCGTCCGAGGACGACCGCCCTTGTCACATGTGCTTGCGCAGATGCTTGTCCACCTTGCTCTGGACGCGGTCGAGAATGTCTGCGACGAGCTTGCCCCGCTTCGGCCGCGCCTCGACATTGCCCAGCACGGCCCAGCCGTCGACGTAGACGACGGGTGCCTCGGACTCGGGCGAATCCAGCGTGACCACCTCGAAGTTGCCGAGGACGCCGCCGCCGGTGCCGCGCAGCGACACGTTCTCCGGGACGCGGACCTGCACGTCGCCGAAGACCGAGACGGCCTTGATGACGACCTGCTGGTACTCGAAGACCGCCTCGCTGAGGTCGATCTCCACGCTGCCGAAGATCGCGTACGCGTGCACCCGGCGTCCGGGGCGCCAGCGGCCGCGGCGGGTGGCCTGGCTGAACACCGCCACCACGTTCTCGTCGGCGACGGGGGGTATCTCGCCGGCCGCCGGCCGGTTCGGCGCGGGGGTGTACGCGGCGGCCGCGCGGCGCTGGTGTGCGGCGGGCAGGTCCTGGATGAAGACCTCCAGCTCGCCGACCGTCTTGGCGTTCAGCACCCCCTCGACGCGCTCGGCGTGCTCGTCGGCGTTCAGACGGCCCTCGGCGAGGGCCTCGCGCAGGATGTCGGCGATACGGTCACGGTCGGCGTCCGAGGCGCGCAGTTCGGCGACAGGGGCGGCGGCCGTACGCGGTTCGGTCTGCTTCTGAAGGTCCACGGCAGCAGCGTACCGAAACGCGATAGATCGCGACTAGGGATGTGGACGACGGGCGTGCCGCGCACCGCGCCCCACCGGGACTGAGCGGGACCTCACAGGTTCGCTGTCGGGGCCAGGTTCTACGCTGGTGGTCGCCCGCCGGTGTCGGCGGGCAGCCGTCTGCCGAGTGAGGAATGGGCCAGATGCCTGAGTTCGCGTACACCGATCTGCTCCCCCAGGGTGAGGACACCACCCCGTACCGACTGGTCACGTCCGAGGGCGTATCCACCGTCGAGGGGCCCGACGGGCGTACGTTCCTCAAGGTCGAGCCGGAGGCGCTGCGCAAGCTGGCCGAAGAGGCCGTCCACGACATCCAGCACTACCTGCGTCCGGACCACCTCGCCCAGCTGCGCCGCATCATCGACGACCCGGAGGCCTCGGCGAACGACAAGTTCGTCGCCCTGGACCTGCTCAAGAACGCGAACATCGCCGCGGCCGGCGTGCTGCCCATGTGCCAGGACACGGGCACGGCGATCGTCATGGGCAAGCGCGGCCAGAACGTGCTGACGGCGGGCGAGGACGAGAAGGCCCTCTCCCGGGGCATCTACGACGCCTACACCAAGCTGAACCTGCGCTACTCGCAGATGGCTCCGCTCACCATGTGGGAGGAGAAGAACACCGGCTCCAACCTGCCCGCGCAGATCGAGCTGTACGCGACGGACGGCGGCGCGTACAAGTTCCTGTTCATGGCCAAGGGCGGCGGCTCGGCCAACAAGTCCTTCCTGTACCAGGAGACGAAGGCCGTCCTGAACGAGGCCTCCATGATGAAGTTCCTGGAGGAGAAGATCCGTTCGCTGGGCACGGCCGCGTGCCCGCCGTACCACCTGGCGATCGTGGTCGGCGGCACGAGCGCCGAGTACGCCCTGAAGACGGCGAAGTACGCCTCCGCGCACTACCTGGACAACGTGCCCACCGAGGGCTCGCCGCTCGGGCACGGCTTCCGGGACGAGGAGCTGGAGAAGAAGGTCTTCGAGCTGACGCAGAAGATCGGGATCGGCGCGCAGTTCGGCGGCAAGTACTTCTGCCACGACGTGCGCGTGGTCCGGCTGCCGCGGCACGGCGCGTCCTGCCCGGTGGCCATCGCCGTCTCCTGCTCGGCCGACCGCCAGGCGCTCGCGAAGATCACCCCCGAGGGCGTCTTCCTGGAGCAGCTGGAGAAGGACCCGGCGCGGTTCCTGCCGGAGACCACCGACGAGCACCTGGACGAGTCGTCGGACGTGGTCCGCATCGACCTCAACCAGCCGATGGAGTCGATCCTGGCCGAGCTGACCAAGTACCCGGTCAAGACCCGGCTGTCGCTGACCGGCCCGCTCGTGGTGGCCCGCGACATCGCGCACGCCAAGATCAAGGAGCGGCTCGACGCGGGCGAGGAGATGCCGCAGTACCTCAAGGACCACCCGGTGTACTACGCGGGCCCGGCCAAGACCCCCGAGGGCTACGCGTCCGGCTCCTTCGGCCCGACCACGGCCGGCCGCATGGACTCCTACGTCGAGCAGTTCCAGGCGGCGGGCGGCTCCAAGGTGATGCTGGCCAAGGGCAACCGCAGCAAGCAGGTCACGGACGCGTGCGGCACCCACGGCGGCTTCTACCTCGGCTCGATCGGCGGCCCGGCGGCCCGCCTGGCCCAGGACTGCATCAAGAAGGTCGAGGTCGTGGAGTACGAGGAACTCGGCATGGAGGCCGTCTGGAAGATCGAGGTCGAGGACTTCCCGGCGTTCATCGTCGTCGACGACAAGGGCAACGACTTCTTCCAGGACCCGGCCCCCCAGCCGACCTTCACGTCGATCCCGGTCCGGGGCCCCGGTCTGGCCTGAGCCGGTCCCCACAATCCTCCCGGAGCCCTCGGCAGCCGCCGGGGGCTCCGCCCCGTCCGGACCACCGCCGGAACATCCGCACCGCCGCCCGCGCTGTACGCGGTATGAGCGAATACCGCATCGAGCACGACTCCATGGGCGAGGTCCAGGTCCCCGTGCACGCCAAGTGGCGTGCGCAGACGCAGCGGGCGGTGGAGAACTTCCCCGTCTCCGGGCAGCGGCTCGAACGCGCGCACATCGAGGCGCTGGCGCGGATCAAGGGCGCCGCGGCCAAGGTGAACGCACGGCTGGGGGTGCTGGACGAGGACGTCGCCGGGGCGATCCAGGACGCGGCGGCCGAGGTCGCCGAGGGCAAATGGGACGAGCACTTCCCCGTCGACGTGTTCCAGACCGGGTCCGGGACCTCGTCCAACATGAACACCAACGAGGTCATCGCCACCCTCGCCGGTGAACGGCTGGGCCGGGACGTGCACCCCAACGACCACGTCAACGCCTCGCAGTCCTCCAACGACGTCTTCCCGTCGTCGATCCACATCGCCGCCACCGCCGCCGTCACCCGCGATCTGGTGCCCGCCCTGGACCACCTCGCGAGCGCGCTCACCCGCAAGGCCGAGGAGTTCGCCGACGTGGTGAAGTCCGGACGGACGCACCTGATGGACGCCACACCCGTGACCCTCGGCCAGGAGTTCGCCGGGTACGCGGCCCAGGTGCGGTACGGCGTCGAGCGCCTGAACGCCTCCCTGCCCCGACTGGCCGAGCTGCCCCTCGGCGGCACCGCCGTCGGCACCGGCATCAACACCCCGCCCGGCTTCTCCGCCGCCGTGATCGAGGAGGTCGCCCGCGCCACCGGGCTGCCGCTCACCGAGGCCCGCGACCACTTCGAGGCGCAGGGGGCCAGGGACGGCATCGTCGAGACCAGCGGCCAGCTGCGGACCATCGCCGTCGGGCTGACGAAAATCGCCAACGATCTGCGGTGGATGGCCTCCGGGCCCAGGACCGGGCTCGCCGAGATCTCCCTGCCCGACCTCCAGCCCGGTTCCTCGATCATGCCCGGCAAGGTCAACCCGGTCATCCCCGAGGCCGTGCTCATGGTCTGCGCCCAGGTCGTCGGCAACGACGCCACCGTCGCCACTGCCGGCGCCGCCGGCAACTTCGAGCTCAACGTCATGCTCCCGGTCATCGCCAAGAACGTGCTGGAGTCGGTCCGGCTGCTGGCCAACGTGTCCCGGCTGCTCGCCGACCGGACCGTGGACGGGATCGTCGCCCACCGCGAACGCGCCCGCGAGTACGCCGAGTCCTCACCGTCCGTGGTCACCCCACTCAACAAGTACCTGGGGTACGAGGAGGCGGCGAAGGTCGCCAAGAGGGCGCTGGCCGAGCAGAAGACGATCCGTCAGGTCGTCGTGGAAGGCGGCTACGTCGAGCGCGGCCTGCTCACGACGGAGCAACTCGACCGGGCGCTGGACGTCCTGCGGATGACACGTCCGTAACCTGGTGCTGCCGGGGCGTGAACCCTGACGTCCTGCACGGCGGCGGATGCCCCGGGCACCTAATATTTGCCCATGGCACACGACGGAGCGACCGCACGCGCGACGACGGGCGGTGCGGCGACGCCCTGGACCCCCGGCAGCCGGATCCTGTGGCGGTACCGGGAGAACGGCGGCGCGCGCTTCCACATCGTGCGGCCCGTGACCGTCGTACAGGACGACCCGGGGCTGCTCGCCGTGTGGATGGCGCCCGGCACCGAGTGCGTCAGACCCGTGCTCGCCGACGGCACACCCGTGCACCTGGAACCGCTCGCGTCGCGTTACACCAAGCCGCGCGCCGTGCAGCGCGACCGCTGGTTCGGCACGGGCGTGCTGAAGCTGGCCCGGCCCGGCGAGCCCTGGTCGGTGTGGCTGTTCTGGGAGCCCGGCTGGCGGTTCAAGAACTGGTACGTCAACCTGGAGGAACCACTGGCCCGCTGGGCGGACGGGGTGGACTCCGAGGATCACTTTCTGGACATCTCCGTTCACCCGGACCGCAGTTGGCACTGGCGGGACGAGGACGAGTTCGCGCAGGCGCAGCGGGACGGACTGGTGGACGCCGAACTCGCCGAACGGGTCCGGGCCGCGGGCCGGGATGCGGTGGAGACGATCCGCGCCTGGCGGCCGCCGTTCTGCGAGTCCTGGCAGCAGTGGCGCCCGGACCCGGCCTGGGAGGTACCGTCACTGCCGGACGACTGGGACCGCTCCCCCACACGCGTGGCCTCATGAGACCCTTGATGCGCCCCCGGGCGGGAAACGTAGGATCGTCCTCCGCAACAGGCGAAGGTCCGGTACCAACTCCCGGAGCACAAACCGGGTCTGATCGAACGTCACCGAGGGGCGGCAGGACGTGAGCGAGGGGTACGAGGGCAACACCCGTGCGGACCGCGGTCGGTTCGCCGGCGGCACAGAAACAGCCTCTGACCACGCCGGAAATCCGTTCCTGGGGCATGTATTCCGGGTATCGGGTCTACGGCGGGACGAACTGCGCGCCCGGCGCGCAGCCCCGGACGGATGGATTCGACACGCGTGACGGAGCAGCCGACCTCCTTCGAACGCCCCCAGCCGGGCGCCGACCCCGCGGACGCCCGTGGGGCGCTTCTGCGTACCCCCACCACCCCGGGGGCCGCGGCGTTACCGCTTCAGTCCGGCCCGGCCGACGACGCGCCGCGTCCGGTCGGCGCGGCCGGATCCGAGCACTCCCAGCCGGCGTCCGCCGAGCCCGACGCACACCGTCCGCGCCCCGCGCCGGAGGGCATCCCCGCCCAGCCGGACGCGGCGGCCAGGGTCCCCGGGGGCAGGACCGGCGAGGACGGAACCCCCGACGGCACCGACTCCGGGCAGGCGAACCCCGAGGCACCCCGCGCGGCGGGCGGGCCCGGCGGCCAGGACCGGCGGGCCGGGCGCGGTGTGCTTCCCGACGGCCGGGAGCGCCGTACCGGACAGGGGCTGCCGCCCGGGCGGACGCTGCCGATGCGCCGGGACGGGGACCGACTGCGGTTCGTGGGGGCGGCCACCCGGCGCATCGCCCGCGGCATGGACCTCGACGAGATCGTCCTGGGGCTGTGCCGGGCCACCGTGCCGACCTTCTCCGACGCCATCCTCGTATATCTGCGCGAGCCGCTGCCGGTGGGCGACGAGCGGCCCGCCGGCCCGCTCGTCCTGCGGCTGCGGCGCACCGACCGGATACCGGCGGAGCGCGACACCGAGCTGGGGTTCATGCCGGCGCCGGTGCCGGAGCAGCCGGCCGAGCTGTCGGCGGTGACCAACGAGCTGTGCGAGGTACGGCCCGGCTCCGCGCTGGGCGAGGTGCTGCGCGGCGTACGTCCGGTGTTCACGGACACCGCGTCCGCCCACGCCGCCCTGACGGAACTTCTCGGCGAGGACTCCGCGTTGGTCGTGCCCGACGGGCAGCGCACCATTCTCGCCCCGCTGCGCGGCCGGCGCCGGGTCATCGGTGCCGCGCTGTTCCTGCGCCGCCCGGAGCGCCACGCGTTCCAGCCCGACGACCTGCTCGTCGCCGCACAGCTCGCGACGCACAGCGCCCTCGGCATCGACAAAGCGGTGCTGTACGGCCGTGAGGCGTACATCGCCGACGAGTTGCAGCGCACCATGCTGCCGGAGACGCTGCCCCGCCCCACCGGCGTACGGCTGGCCTCCCGCTATCTGCCCGCCGCGGAGACCGCGCGGGTCGGCGGGGACTGGTACGACGCGATCCCGCTGCCCGGCAGCCGGGTCGCCCTCGTCGTCGGCGACGTCATGGGCCACTCCATGACCTCGGCCGCGATCATGGGCCAGCTGCGCACCACCGCGCAGACCCTGGCCGGGCTCGACCTGCCGCCGCAGGAGGTGCTGCACCACCTCGACGAGCAGGCGCAGCGCCTGGGCTCCGACCGCATGGCGACCTGCCTGTACGCGGTCTACGACCCGGTCGCGCACCGCATCACCATCGCCAACGCCGGCCACCCGCCGCCGGTCCTGCTGCACCTGGGCGGCCGCTCGGAGGTGCTGCGGGTGCCGCCGGGCGCTCCGATCGGCGTCGGCGGCGTCGACTTCGAGGCGGTCGAGCTGGAAGCCCCGGCAGGAGCGACCCTGCTGCTCTACACCGACGGCCTGGTCGAGTCGCGGCTGCGGGACGTGTGGACGGGCATAGAGCAGCTGCGCGAGAAGCTCTCGGCGACCGCGCAGCTCACCGGCCCCGACCATCCGCCGCCGCTGGAAGCGCTGTGCGACGAGGTGCTCGACATGCTCGGCCCGGGCGACCGGGACGACGACATCGCGCTCCTCGCCGCCCGTTTCGACGGCATCGCGCCGAACGACGTGGAGTACTGGACCCTGGACCCGGAGAACGCCGCCCCCGGACAGGCCCGCCGCCTGGCCCGCCAGGCGCTGGCCCGCTGGGGCCTGGAGGAACTCACCGACTCCGTGGAGCTGCTGATCAGCGAGGTCGTCACCAACGCCGTGCGCTACGCCTCCCGCCCGGTCACCCTGCGCCTGCTGCGCACGGATGTGCTGCGCTGCGAGGTCGGTGACGACGTCCCGCAGTTGCCGCGTCTGCGGCAGGCCCGCGCCACGGACGAGGGCGGACGCGGGCTGTACCTGGTCAACCGGATGGCCAGACGCTGGGGCGCGACCCGGCTCAGTACGGGCAAGGTGGTCTGGTTCGAGGTCAATCCCTCGACTGAAGCCTCCCGTTGATCCTGGCCACCTGGAGACTGGGACATGTGAGCCGAGGAAGGCAGTGGGTGGCGGGCTGAACGCGGCCGAGCGGGAGGGGCTCAGCGGCTGCGCAAGCTCGCCACCGACCAGGCCGGAACGGTCGGAACGGTCGGACACACCCCGCCGGTGAGCGTGTCCTGCGGCCGTTGGTCCGCAACCGGCTCACCAGCCCGCGGTACCGGCCCGCCGCGCTTACGCAGTGCGCCGTTCAAACGCGCGCGACACGCTTCGGCGCTTCGGGTCAAAGGCGTCGATCGTGCCCGCGCCCTCGTTGCCGAAGCCGCTGTTCCACCCGGCTCACCCTGGACCGAGGACAACCGTCAACTCGATCCAGGGGAGCCGGGAAACCTCGAACTTACTGACCGTTGGCGTTGGGCAGGAGCGGGTTGTCGCTGGGTCCGTCTGTCGGCTCTCTGCTCGCCGGCGTGTCGCTCGGCGACTGCGACGGTGTCTGGCTCGGTGTCTGCGACGGCGTCTGGCTGGGCGTCTCGCTGGGCGACTCGGACACCGACGGCGCGGTGGTGGTGGGCGTCTCGGACGGAGTCTCGCTCGGCGACTCGGTGACCGTCGGGGACGTGGACGGCTCCACGGCGGCACCCTGCTTGGCTTCCAGGTCGAACTTGCTGACCTCGCCCATCGCGTTGAAGGTGTAGTCGGCCCAGATCTGCGCGGGGTAGCCACCGCCGTTGATACGGCCGCTGCCCGGGATGAGTCCGGTGGCACCGCTCAGCGTGGTGTGCGCGTGGGTCTTCGGGTTCTCGCCGAACAGGCCGACGGAGGTGACCAGGCCCGGCGTGTAGCCGGTGAACCAGGCGGACTTGTTCTCGTCGGACGTACCCGTCTTGCCCGCCACCTGCTGGCCGTTGCGCAGGGGATTGTTCCGCACGGACCCCTGGGCCGTACCGTCGTCGACCACGCCGGTCAGCACGGAGGTGACCGTGTCGGCGGCCTCGCGGCTGATGACCTGCTCGCCGATCGGGTCGGCCATCTTGACCGAACGGCTCTTCTGCTCGGCCGACTTCACGATGGTCGGGGTGACCTGCTTGCCGTGGTTGTCGAGGGTGGCGTACATCCCGGCCATCTCCAGCGGGCTGGCGCCCATGGAGCCCAGCGTCTGGGCCGGTACCGCCTGCATGCCCTTGGTGTTCATGCCGAGCTTGCCGGCGACCTCCATCACCCTGTCCATGCCCACGTCGATGCCCATCTGCGCGAAGACGGAGTTGACGGACTTGTTCATGGCCGTCTGGACGGTGATGTTGCCGTAGTTCTGGTCGTCCTCGTTGGGCGGCCCGAAGCCGACCTTGGTGCCGTGGTCGACGACCTGACGGCCGCTGGTGCCGTCGTAGACGGTGTTCGCCGCGATCGGCCGGCCGTCCTGGGTCCTGGAGTCCCCCTCCAGCGCCGCGGCCAGGATCACCGGCTTGAAGGTGGAGGCCGGCTGGAAGTCCCGCCGGGTCGCGTTGCTGAGGTAGTGCTTCAGGTAGTCCTCGCCGCCGTACAGGGCGACGATGTGCCCGGACTCCGGGTCGACGGAGACGGCACCGGCCTGGACATGCCCGTCCACCGTCCGCTTCTTCGCGTCCAGCTTGCTGGTGAGCTGGGCCTTGACCGCCTCCTCCAGCGCGGACTGCTTCTTCTTGTCGATGTTCAAGGTGATGTTCCAGCCCTGACCTTCGACCGCCTGCTCCGCCTGGCCCTGGGTCAGGCCCTGGTCCTTCATCAGCTGCTGTTCGAGCTGCTGGTTGGCGAGCGCGATCAGGTAGCCCTTCTGGCCCTCCCGCCCGGGAGCGGGCCGGGGCTCCTTGGGGACGGGGAACTTCATGGTCTGTCGCTTGCCGGCGTCCAGCCAGCCCTGCTTGACCATGTTGTCCAGCACGTAGTTCCAGCGCTGCTGCGCGAGCCGCTTGCCGGTGTCGCTCGCGACGGCCCAGTCGTACTGGCTCGGGGCCTGCATCAGGGCGGCGAGGTACGCGCCCTGTTGGACGTCGAGATCCTTGGCGTCGACGCGGTAGTAGGCCTGCGCGGCGGCCTGGATGCCGTAGGCGCCCCGGCCGTAGTAGCTGGTGTTGATGTAGCCGGCGAGGATGTCCTCCTTCGACATCCGCTGGTCCACCTTCAGCGAGATGACCAGTTCCTTCAGCTTGCGCGTGATGGTCTGGTCCTGGTTGAGGTAGAAGTTCTTGACGTACTGCTGGGTGATCGTCGAGCCGCCCTGCGCGCCCTTGCCGGACAGCGTGTTGAGCAGACCGCGGGCGGTGCCCTTCAGGTCGACGCCGGAGTCGGTGTAGAAGGTCTTGTTCTCGGCGGCGACGAAGTCGTGCTGGACGTCCTTGGGCACCTTGGACAGATCCACCATCTCGCGGTTGATCTCGCCGGTACGGGCCAGAATCGAGCCGTCGCTGTACTTGTAGACGTTGCTCTGGAGCTGCGCGTCGGGGTTGCCCTCGGGTATGTCCACGACCATGTACAGCACGATGAAGGTGCCCATGCCCAGCAGGCAGAGGCCGAGGAAGGTGCCGAGGATCTTCTTCCAGGTGAACAGGCGGCCGATGCCGCTCTTCCCCGCCGGCCTCGCCGCCCGGCGGGCCGCGGCCCTGCCGCCGCCCGCGGGTCCTATGCCGGCCGCCGGCATCCCGGACGACCCCTGGGGCGCCGCGCGGCGGCCACCACGCTGCCGCGCTCGTCTGTCTTCCGCTCGTCCCATGGGTCCGTACGCTCCGCTTCCGTCTCGGCTGTCACTCAGGTGCGTGGTCCGGGTCAGCTCAGAAAGCTAACACCGCCGTCTATGACAAAGGCCCCCTGATCCGCCCCATTACGGACGTGACAATCAGCACCTGTCCCAGTGGAACCGACGTTCCAGGGGCACCAAGGGTTGCCGTGAGGCGATAAAGTGATATCACTTAGATAGACAGAAACCATGGCCCGCGACGCCGCGGGCCTACGACGACCAGGGGGACCCGCCATGCCCGCACAGCCACCGCGCGACGCCACGCGCGACCTCGCGCAGGACTCCGCACCCGCCACCGACCCGGCCGAACTGCCCGAAATGCCCGAGCCGCGCGTGCGGGAGTTCCCGGCGCACAGCATCGGGGGCGGGATCGCCCTGCTCCTCGGCCTCCTCGGACTGCTGGTCGCGGCGGCCTTGTTCGCGGGCGGGGTGAACGCCTCGGCCACCGGCGCCAAGGCCGCGCTGATCGTCGTCGCCCTCCTGGTCGGCATCGGCGCGCTGCTCGGGATGGGCGGGCTGAACACGGTCGCGCCCGGCGAAGCCCGGGTCGTCCAGCTCTTCGGCCGCTACCGGGGCACGATCCGCGAGGACGGGCTGCGTTGGGTGAACCCCTTCACCTCCCGGACGAAGATCTCCACCCGCGTACGCAACCACGAGACCGCCGTGCTCAAGGTCAACGACGCCTACGGCAACCCCATCGAACTCGCCGCGGTCGTGGTGTGGAAGGTGCGGGACACCGCGCAGGCCACCTTCGAGGTGGACGACTTCCTGGAGTTCGTCTCCACCCAGACCGAGGCGGCCGTACGGCACATCGCCATCGAGTACCCCTACGACGCCCACGACGAGGACGGGCTGTCCCTGCGCGGCAACGCCGAGGAGATCACCGAGAAGCTCGCCGCCGAACTCCACGCGCGCGTGGAGGCGGCCGGGGTGCAGATCGTCGAGTCCCGCTTCACGCATCTGGCCTACGCACCCGAGATCGCCTCGGCGATGCTCCAGCGGCAGCAGGCCGGTGCGGTCGTCGCGGCCCGCCGGGAGATCGTGGACGGCGCGGTCGGCATGGTCGAGGCGGCGCTCGCCCGGATCTCCGAGCAGGGGATCGTGGAACTGGACGAGGAACGGAAGGCGGCGATGGTGTCGAACCTGATGGTGGTGCTGTGCGGGGACCGGGCACCGCAGCCCGTACTGAACACCGGGACGCTCTACCAGTGACCGCCACCGAGGAAGGGTCCTCGCCCGGTCGCCGGCCGCGGCAGCGCAAGCAGGTGCTGCTGCGGCTGGACCCGTCGGTGTACGACGCGCTCGCCCGCTGGGCCTCGGACGAGCTCCGCTCGGCCAACGCGCAGATCGAGTTCCTCCTGCGCCGCGCTCTCGCGGAGACGGGCCGCCTGCCGGGCGAGGCGGGCCCCCTCCCGCGCCGGGGCCGCCCTCCGCGCACCCCGCGACCTCCCGAGGGACCTCAGACCCCGTAGCAGAACCGTGACAATCGCCTCCCACCTGCGCGGTCGTCCCTTCCGCCGCCGCATGGACACTCGATGTATACATGCCGCGTATACACACTGTGTAGAGTCGTCGGCATGTCCATCGGTCACACCCTCCTGGGACTCCTTGAGTCCGGCCCGCGCCACGGTTACGACCTGAAGCGGGCCTTCGACGAGAAGTTCGGTCACGACCGGCCGCTGCACTACGGCCAGGTCTACTCGACGATGTCCCGACTGCTGAAGAACGGGCTCGTCGAGGTCGACGGAATCGAGGCGGGTGACGGCCCCGAGCGCAAGCGGTACGCGATCACCGAGGCCGGCGTCACCGACGTGGAGCGGTGGCTCGCCACGCCGGAGAAGCCGGAACTGTACCTTCAGTCGACGCTCTACACCAAGGTCGTCCTGGCGCTGCTCACCCACCGCGACGCCGCCGACGTCCTCGACACCCAGCGCGCCGAGCACCTGCGCAGCATGCGGATCCTGACCGAACGCAAGCGCAAGGGGGATCTCGCCGACCAACTCATCTGCGACCACGCCCTGTTCCACCTCGAGGCCGATCTGCGCTGGCTGGAGCTGACCGCGGCCCGCCTCGACAAGCTCCGTGAGGCGGTGGCCCGATGACCCCTCCCCCCGGCTCCCTGCTGGCCGCCGAGAACCTGCACAAGGCCTACGGCCCGACCACCGCCCTGGACGGCGCCGGATTCTCCATCCACGCCGGCGAGGTCGTCGCCGTGATGGGCCCCTCCGGCTCCGGCAAGTCCACGCTGCTGCACTGCCTCGCCGGAATCGTCACCCCCGACTCGGGGTCGATCACCTACGACGGCCGTGAGCTGTCGACCATGACCGACGCCCAGCGCAGTGCGCTCAGGCGCTCGGAGTTCGGCTTCGTCTTCCAGTTCGGCCAGCTGGTGCCCGAGCTGACCTGCGTGGAGAACGTCGCCCTGCCGCTCCGGCTGAACGGCACCTCCCGCAAGGAGGCCGAGCGGGCGGCGCTGGAGTGGATGCGCCGGCTGGAGGTCGACGACCTGCGCAAGAAGCGCCCCGGCGAGGTCTCCGGCGGTCAGGGGCAGCGCGTCGCGGTCGCCCGGGCGCTGGTCACCGACCCGCGTGTACTGTTCGCCGACGAGCCGACCGGCGCCCTGGACTCGCTCAACGGCGAGCGGGTGATGGAACTGCTCACGGAGGCCGCCCGGTCGTCCAACGCGGCGGTCGTCCTCGTCACCCACGAGGCGCGGGTCGCCGCGTACTCCGACCGCGAGATCGTCGTACGGGACGGCAAGTCCCGGGACATGGAGCGGATCGCATGAGTGCGCGTCAGTGGGCCCGCGACCTGAGCATGGGGGCCAGGTTCGCGTTCACGGGGGGACGCGAGGGATGGCTCCGGGTCGTGCTCACGGCGGTCGGCGTCGGGCTCGGCGTGGCTCTGCTGCTGCTCACGACCGCGATACCGAGCGCGCTGTCGGTACGGCACGAGCGGAGCGAGGCCCGCGAGGACTACACCTACAGCCAGAACCCCCCGCCGAAGGCCGACGACACCCTGGTGATCGCGGACGTCGACACCAAGTACCGAGACAAGGATGTGCGCGGACGACTGGTCGAGCCCGAGGGGCCGCGGGCGCCGCTTCCCCCGGGCGTGGCCGCGTACCCGAAGCCGGGCGAGATGGTGGTCTCCCCCGCGCTCGGGGAACTGCTCGACTCCGGCTCCGGGAGGCTGCTGCGGGAGCGGCTGCCGTACCGCGTGGTGGGCACGATCGCCGAGAGCGGACTCATCGGCTCCCGAGAAATGGCCTACTACGCGGGCGTGGAGAACCTGGCGCCGCGCATCAACGGCTGGCAGGTGGCCCGGATCACCGAGTACGGCAGTCCGCATCGGACGGAGCGCTCGGACCCGGTGCTGCTGCTGCTCGTGATGGTCGTCTTCGTGGCGCTGCTGATGCCGGTGGCCGTGTTCATCGCCGCGGCGGTGCGGTTCGGCGGCGAGCAGCGCGACCGCAGGCTCGCCGCACTCCGGCTGGTCGGCTCCGACGGCCGGATGACCCGTCGCATCGCGGCCGGCGAGGCGATGGCGGGCGCGTTGCTCGGGCTGGTCTTCGGCACGGTCTTCTTCCTGATCGGCCGTCAGGCCGCCGGGTCCGTCGAGGTCGTCGGCATCAGCGTCTTCCCCAGCTACCTCAACCCCTCCCCCTGGCTGGCCGCGCTGGTCGCGGTCGCGGTGCCGGCCGCGGCGGTGCTGGTCACCCTGCTGGCGCTGCGCGGAGTGGTCATCGAGCCGCTGGGCGTGGTGCGCACGGCGAAGCCCGCGCGGCGCCGGCTGTGGTGGCGGCTGCTGCTTCCCGTCGTGGGGCTGGGGATGCTCTACCCGATGTTCGGCCAGGGCCGCGGCAACGGGGACTTCAACCAGTACCTGGTGATCGGCGGCGTGACCCTGCTGCTGATCGGGGTGACCGCGCTGCTGCCGTGGACCGTGGAGACGGTCGTCGCCCGGCTCGGCGGCGGCTCAGTGGCCTGGCAACTGGCGGTACGGCGGCTCCAGTTGAGCAGCGGTACGGCGGCACGGCTGGTCAGCGGCATCGCGGTCGCGGTGGCCGGGGCGATCGCGCTCCAGATGCTCTTCGCCGGGGTCCAGGGCAACTACACCAAGGACTCCGGAAAGAACCTCCACCGGGCCCAGATGGAGGTGAGCGCGCCGCGGGGCATCTCGCTCACCGGGGCCGCCGAGAAGTTCTCGGCCACGAAGGGCGTGCGGAAGGCCACGGTGCTGTCCCAGGCATCGGTCGGTGACAAGTCCTGGAAGAGCGAGGAGGAATCTCGTGTCTCGGCCACGGTGACGATCGGCGACTGCGCCTCCCTGCGCGAAGTGGCACGCATGTCCTCCTGCCGCGACGGGGACGTCTTCGCCCTCAGCGGCAGCCAGTTCGATGCCGACACCGTGAAGCTGGCCAAGCCCGGCCGCGAGCTGTACTTCGACATGTCCTCGGGCGTGGAGCAGGACGATGTTCCGTGGACCGTCCCGGCCACCTTGAAGCCCGCCCGCTCGGTCGAGGACCCCATGGGAGAAAAGCGCAGCGGCCTGCTGGTGACACCGGCTGCCGCGCCCCCGGGGACGGCCACGACGGTCTGGGGACAGATCTACCTGTCGATCGACCAGTCGGTCCCGAGCGTGCACGAGCACGTGCGCAACACGGCGGCGGCGATCGACCCGATGACGGGCGCGCACGTGTGGGTCGCCACCGAGGAGTCGAAGAAGTTCGCTTCCATCCGCACCGGCCTGTTCGTCGGCGCGACCTGTGTGCTGCTGCTGATCGGGGCGAGCCTGCTGGTGTCGCAGCTGGAGCAGTTGCGGGAGCGGAAGAAGCTGCTGTCGGCGCTGGTCGCCTTCGGTACCCGGCGGCGCACGCTGAGCCTGTCGGTGCTGTGGCAGACGGCGATCCCGATCATGCTCGGCCTGCTGCTGGCCGCGGCGGTGGGGGTGACGCTGGGAGCGGTGCTGCTGAAGATGACGGGCACGACGGTGGGCGTGCACTGGCCGAGCGTGCTGGCGATGACCGGCATGGGCGCGGGAGTCGTCCTCGCGGTCACCCTGCTCAGCCTTCCGCCGCTGCTGCGCCTGATGCGCCCCGAAGGCCTGCGCACGGAGTGATCATCCGGGACTGATCACCCGGGACTGGGACCCCGCACCCGGGGGCTCAGTCCCGGCCGCCGTCCAGCACCCGCACCGGCAGGGGCCGCAGGTCCGCGCGCAGGGCGGCGGCCAGTTCCCGGTACTCGGCGGCGCGGGCCGCGCCGGTGCGCATGGCCAGGGCGATACGGCGGGAGGGTGCGGGGTCGGCGAAGTAGCCGGTGAGGAGCTGGCTGTTGCGGGAGGTCTCGACCCTGAGGGCGGTACGGGGCAGCAGGGTGCAGCCGAGGCCGCCGGCGACGAGCTGGACGAGGGTGGACAGCCCCGCGGCGGTCGTCGTCACCGGGGCGTTCTCGCGCCCGGCCTCGCGGCAGATGTCGAGCGCCTGGTCGCGCAGGCAGTGCCCCTCGTCGAGCAGCAGCAGATTGAGCTCCTTCAGGGCCTCGCGCGGGATGCCCTCCCGGCCGCCGAGCCGGTGGTCGAGCGGGGTCACCAGGACGAAGTCCTCGTCGAACAGGTGGAGTTCGACGATGCCGGGCACGCCGAGGGGGACGGCGAGGAGCAGCAGGTCGAGCCGCCCGCCGGCGAGCCCGTCCAGCAGGTTGGCGGTCTGCTCCTCGTGGACCTGGAGGTCGAGGTCGGGGTAGCGATCGTGGACGAGCCGCAGCACGGTGGGCAGCAGATAGGGCGCGACGGTGGGGATGACGCCGAGCCGCAGTACGCCGGTGAAGGGCGCCCGGACGGCCTCGGCCTCCTCCAGCAGGGCGCCGACCTCCCCGAGCACGGCCTTGGCCCGGACGGCGAGCCGCTCACCGGCGGGCGAGAGCAGCACCTTGCGCGTCGTACGCTCCAGCAGCGTGACACCGAGTGTCTCCTCCAGCGAGGAGACGGCTCCGGAGAGGGCCGGCTGGCTCACGCCGATCGCCGCGGCGGCGTCCCGGAAGTGCAGGTGCTCCGCGACGGCGGCGAAGGCGCGCAACTGGGACAGGCTAGGCTGCCTGCGCTTTCCGGGATTACCGACGGTCACTGATAACCACCTCCGATCAACCCGACCGAGTGTAGCTATTTCTGTAATCAATGCACCGTGTGCCAACATCAGCATCGTCCAACCCATGGGAATCACCAGTACGACCGGTGTTTCCTCGCTGCAAGGAGAGCACGTGCTCACTGTCGGTGACAAGTTCCCCGCGTTCGAACTGACCGCCTGCGTCTCGCTGGAGAAGGGCAAGGAGTTCGAGACGATCGACCACAAGACCTACGAGGGCAAGTGGAAGGTCGTCTTCGCCTGGCCCAAGGACTTCACCTTCGTGTGCCCGACCGAGATCGCCGCCTTCGGCAAGCTGAACGACGAGTTCGCCGACCGCGACGCCCAGGTCCTCGGCTTCTCCGGCGACTCGGAGTTCGTCCACCACGCCTGGCGCAAGGACCACGACGACCTGCGTGACCTGCCGTTCCCGATGATGGCGGACTCCAAGCACGAGCTGATGCGCGACCTCGGCATCGAGGGCGAGGACGGCTTCGCCAAGCGCGCGGTCTTCATCGTGGACCAGAACAACGAGATCCAGTTCTCCATGGTGACGGCGGGCTCGGTCGGCCGTAACCCCAAGGAGGTCCTGCGGGTTCTGGACGCCCTCCAGACGGACGAGCTGTGCCCCTGCAACTGGACCAAGGGCGACGAGACCCTCGACCCGGTCGCCCTGCTGGCGGGTGAGTGACCCCATGTCCCTGGACTCCCTGAAGTCCGCCGTCCCGGACTACGCCAAGGACCTGAAGCTCAACCTGGGCTCGGTCATCGGCAACAGCGACCTGCCCGCGCAGCAGCTGTGGGGCACGGTGCTGGCCACGGCGATCGCCTCGCGCTCGCCGATCGTCCTGCGTGAGCTGGAGCCGGAGGCGAAGGCGAACCTGTCGCCGGAGGCGTACACCGCGGCGAAGGCCGCGGCGGCCGTCATGGCGATGAACAACGTCTTCTACCGCACCCGCCACCTCCTGTCCGACCAGGAGTACGGCACCCTGCGGGCCGGCCTGCGGATGAACGTCATCGGCAACCCCGGTGTCGACAAGGTCGACTTCGAGCTGTGGTCCTTCGCCGTCTCCGCCATCAACGGCTGCGGCATGTGCCTCGACTCCCACGAGCAGGTCCTGCGCAAGGCCGGCGTGGAGCGCGAGGTCGTCCAGGAGGCCTTCAAGATCGCCGCGGTGGTCCAGGCCGTCGCGACGACCCTCGACGCGGAAGCGGCCCTCGCGGAGTGACGCGCACCGCATGACCGAACCCCGTCCACCCTCGAGGGTGGACGGGGTTCGTTGGTTTCAACTCGGTTCGGAACTCCCCGAGCCGGACGGCACGGTGGCCGGCTCCGCCGGAGCCGGCTCGTGCATCCGTGCCTGACGCCGCTCCTGCTCGCGCGCATAGGCCCGCAGATATCCCACCGCCGAGTTCGTCACCGCCACCAGCGGCACCGCCACCACCGCGCCGCCGATCCCCGCGATCAGCCCGCCCGCGGCGACCGACAGGACCACAGCCAGCGGGTGCACCCGCACCGCCCGGCCGAGGATGAACGGTTGCAGCACGTGCCCCTCGAGCTGCTGCACCGCCAGCACCACCACCAGCACCATCACCGCGGTGAAGACTCCCTGGGTGACCAGCGCCACGACCACCGCCAGCGCGCCCGACACCACCGCGCCCACCAGCGGGATGAAGGCGAACAGGAAGATGAAGACGGCCAGCGGCACCGCCATCGGCACATTGAGGAAGTAGATCCCCAGCCCGATGAAGATCGCGTCGATCAGCGCCACGATCACCGTGCCGCGCACGTACGCGGTCAGCGTGCGCCAGGCCCGCGGACCGGCACCGGCCACGCCCGGACGCGCCGCCGCCGGCACCAGCTTCAGCGTCCACTCCCAGATGCGCCGGCCGTCGTAGAGCAGGAACAGCGTGGAGAAGACCGTCAGCAGAATCCCGGTCAGCGCCTCCACGATCACCGTCACGCCCTGAAGGCCGGCCGAGGTGATCTGGTCGGTGTTGGCGCCGACCGCGTCCCGCAGGTTCTTCGCTATCTGGTTGATCTGCTTGTCGGTCACATGGAAGGGGCTGTTCAGCAGCCACTTGCGCAGCTGGTCGATGCCGTCCTGGATCTGGGTGGAGAGCGTGTCGATGTTCTCCATGACCTGCCAGGTCACGAACCACCCGATCAGCCCCATGATGACGAAGCCGAGGATCGCGGTGAGCGCGGTGGCCGGCCCGCGCGGCAGCCCGTACCGCCTCAGCCACGCCACCGTCGGCTGGAGCAGCGCCGTGATGAGCAGCGCGGTGACGAACGCGAGCACCACCAGCTGGATGGCGCTGATGGCGCGCATCAGCACCCACACCGTGCCCGCGAGCACCAGCACTCGCCAGCCTGCCTCCGCCGCCACCCGTACGCCCCACGGCACGGCCTGGGCGGGATCGGACCGGGCGTGGTTGGCGATCGGGTCCGGCAGGGGCTGGGGATCCACGTCCGGCTCCGGCCCGGCGGGGTCGGTGTGGTCCTTCTCCACTTCGGCGCGGCGCTCGTCCAACCGCTCACCCATTTCGGTGAGTCCGGCGCCGAGCCGGCCGAGCCACCCTGGCACTCGCGACATGATCCGTCCTCTTCCCCCGTCTCTCCCCACCACTCCCCCCTGGAGTCGTCCGGTCCGACCGTACAGGGCAACAGCCCCTCCCCCTAAGACGGGGAGGGGCTGTGCGGAGGTTGAGTTCGGCGGTGGTCCGGCTCAGTACCAGTGGTTGGCCTGCCAGAAGTTCCACGCGTCGCAGGGGCTGCCGTAGCGGCTGTCCATGTAGTTCAGGCCCCACTTGATCTGGGTGGCCGGGTTGGTCTGCCAGTCGGCGCCCACGGAGGACATCTTGGAGCCGGGCAGCGCCTGGAACAGGCCGTACGCGCCGGAGGAGGGGTTGACCGCCCGGTAGTTCCAGCTGGACTCGTGGTCCACGATGTTGCTGAAGCACTGGAACTGGCCCGCGGGCACCATCGAGCGCGCCATCGCCTGGATCTGCGAGATGCTGTACGAGCTCTGCACCGGGAAGCTGGAGGCGTCGCGGCTCGCGGAACGGCTGGCCGCCGCCTGGAGCGCGGCACGCTCCTTGGCTTCCTTGGCGGCCTTCTCGGCCTCCGCCTTCTTGGTCTCGGCCTCCGCCTTCTTGGCGATCGCCGTCTGGGCGGCGGCCTTGCGGGCGGCCTGCTCGGCCTCCTTCTTGGCGCTCGCGTCCGCGGCGATGGCCTGTGCGTCGGCCTGCTGTGCCAGGGAGGCGGTCTGCACCTGGGCCTGCTGACCCATGGGGATGTCTGCGAGAAGCGTCGCGTCGGCTGCCATCGCCTCGGCGTCGTTGTTCTGCGCGGTGCTGCCCGAGGCAACGCCGACGACGCTTCCGACAGCGGTGACCGCGGTGGCGGAGGCCACTGCGAATCCCCGGACCGAGATCCGGCTCACACGGTTTCCTTCCAGCATCGCCCGCTTCGGTGACCCTGGCGGACGCAATCGTGCCCCTGGCACTGGCCTCCCAACTGCGGGGTCACGGGAGGCGCGGGCCCGGTGGGCAACTCCCTCGAGGGGAGCGCCGCGTGGTGCTCGGGCGGCATACGACGACGCTATGGAGTTGAAGCGTGCTGCTCAGGTGTTGCTGTACCTGCCCAAGGGCTTAACGCCTGGGAGGTGCCCCCCAGGGGGTACAGCTGTGTCGTATGCGGGGCCTGACAGGAGTGAGACTCTGCCGTAATCCGGCGCCGCAAGGCAATTCCGAGTTGCGTGTGAAAGCTCACACACCATTCGGCCCAAGGGATTTCTCCAAATGCCCGCACATGCGGACGCCGCCCGGCTAGGCTCAGGCCTTTGCCGGACGGCGCCAACTCCCGCACCACCACATCCAGGTGCGTGAATTCGATCAGATGTGCCCGTCCTCCAGCATTTCGGTCACAAGGGCCGCGATCTGGGACCTCTCGGACCGGGTCAGTGTCACGTGCGCGAAGAGCGGGTGACCCTTCAGCTTCTCCACGACGGCGACGACACCGTCGTAGCGACCGACCCGCAGATTGTCCCGCTGTGCCACGTCATGGGTCAGAACCACCCGCGAATTGGCCCCGATCCGGGACAGAACGGTCAGCAGGACGTTCCGCTCCAGCGACTGGGCCTCGTCCACGATCACGAACGCGTCGTGCAGCGACCGGCCGCGGATGTGAGTGAGCGGCAGGACCTCCAGCATCCCGCGCGCGGTGACCTCCTCGATGACCTCCCGGGACGTGACCGCCGACAGCGTGTCGAAGACCGCCTGCGCCCACGGGTTCATCTTCTCCGCCTCGGTGCCCGGCAGATAGCCGAGCTCCTGGCCGCCGACGGCGTACAGCGGACGGAAGACCATCACCTTCTGGTGCTGACGGCGCTCCATGACCGCCTCCAGGCCCGCGCACAGGGCCAGCGCCGACTTGCCGGTGCCGGCCCGGCCGCCCATCGACACGATCCCGACGTCCGGATCGAGCAGCAGATCCAGCGCGATCCGCTGCTCCGCGCTGCGCCCCTTGATGCCGAACGCCTCCCGGTCGCCGCGCACCAGGCGGACGCCGCCCTCGGGTGTGACGCGGCCCAGTGCCTTGCCCCGCTCGGACTGGATCGTCAGACCGGTGTGCACGGGCAGGTCGGCCGCCTCCGGGACGTGGAGGTGCCCCTCCTCGAAGAGGATGTCCACCTGTTCACCCGGCAGGGTGAGTTCGGACATCCCGGTCCAGCCGGAGGAGTCGGTGATGGCGAGTTCCGCGCGGTACTCCTCGGCCAGCAGGCCGACGGAGGACGCCTTGATGCGCAGCGGCAGGTCCTTCGAGACGACGGTGACGTCGTACCCTTCCGCCTGCAGGTTGCGGGCGACCGCGAGGATGCGGGAGTCGTTGTCCCCCAGGCGGTAGCCGGTGGGCAGCACGCTGGGGTCCGAGTGGTTGAGCTCGACCCGGACCGTTCCGCCGAGGTCCCCGATCGGGATGGGGGCGTCGAGGCGACCGTGCCGGACCCGGTAGTCGTCCAGCAGACGCAGGGCCTGCCGGGCGAAGTAGCCGAGTTCGGGATGGTGCCGCTTGGCCTCCAGTTCCGTGACCACGACGATCGGGAGCACGACCTCGTGCTCGTCGAAGCGGGTCAGGGCTTTCGGGTCCGCCAGCAGGACGCTGGTGTCGAGAACGTAGGTGCGCCGGTCTGGCTTGTGGCGCTTTGTGCTGGTCACCACGGAAGGACGTACCCCCTCGGATGAGGTCGGGGAGCGACGAGATGGAGGCCGGGCTGGGCGGGCGGGAGGAAGCCGACCGGTCGACGGCCCCCGCGCACGGCGGGCCGAAAACCGGCCCTCCACGTCTTCGTCCATGCCGTGACCGCACGGTCGGGCTCGTACAAAGGGCCTCCCGGGCGGACGGCCCCGAGCCGTCCGCTGAGATCCGACGCCCGTGGTTCGGGTGTCGACCTGTTTGCCTTATGCCCTCGAAGATGCGCCGCCATGCAAATACGTAGAACGACGCACGAATGAACCCCTCGTGAAGAGGTGGCACCCGGGTGGCGGAAGGGGTATGTGCTCAGCCGCCGTAGCGGCGGTGGCGGGCCGCGTAGTCGCGCAGCGCGCGCAGGAAGTCGACCTTGCGGAAGGCCGGCCAGAAGACCTCGCAGAAGTAGTACTCGGAGTGCGCCGTCTGCCAGAGCATGAATCCGGACAGCCGCTGCTCCCCGCTGGTACGGATGACCAGGTCCGGGTCGGGCTGGGCCTTGGTGTACAGGTGGCGGCCGATCATCTCGACGTCGACGGACTCGGCGAGGTCCTCCATGGAGGTGCCCCGGTCGTGGGCGTCGAGGAGCATGGAGCGCACGGCGTCGGCGATCTCCTGCCGGCCGCCGTAGCCGATGGCGACGTTGACGACTATTCCGTCGACGTGGGCGGTGGCCTCCTCGGCCTCCTTGAGGGTGGCCTGCATGACCGGCGGCAGCAGGTCCATGGTGCCGACGTGGTGAACGCGCCAGCGGCCGTCGGCGGCCAGGGTGCGCACGACGTCCTCGATGATGCCGAGGAGCGGGACGAGCTCTTCCTGGGGCCGGTCGAAGTTGTCCGTGGAGAGCAGCCAGAGCGTGACGACCTCGACGTCCGCCTCGGTGCACCAGCCGAGGAACTCCTCGATCTTGTCCGCGCCGGCCCGGTGGCCCTGAGCGGTGGTGGAACCGGCGGCCTTCGCCCAGCGCCGGTTGCCGTCCATGATGACGCCGATGTGCTTGGGCACCTGAGCGGGGTCCAGGTGGCCCTCCACCCGGCGTGCGTACAGCCTGACCAGCAGGCCGCGCAGCTTGTCGCGCAGGTTCACGTGTTCGTCAGCCCCTCCGTATGGATCGGACAGGCGCGGCCGGGGGCGTTCCCTGTCCGTGCGGCGGCCTGGTCCGTATGGCGGTCCCCGGGGGCGAAGCCTACCCCCGGCGTTTCCAGCGTCCCTCAACAGGGCACTGTGCGCGCCCTGGTGTATCAGACGCGGACCTCGCGACTCCCAAAGAAAACGGGCCGGTCCGTGGGGGGGGAGACGGACCGGCCCGAGGGGGGGTTTCCACCATAACCCTTCGTAAGGGCTGGTGTGTGCTCAGACGCGACAAAATTACTCTCCGAAGTCGTGCGGCGACGCATGGGGATCGCACCGGAGCGCCGGAATCCGTCATTCCGCGCTTGATCATGGCCGAATCACGACGGAATCAGCGGCGAAACGGACGGGATCCGACGAGAACCGAAGAGGCTCGGCCCTTTGGGGTCGCACGGCGTGTTGCCCCCGGATCCCTCCCCTGGGCGACCCGGCCGCGAACGCCCGCTTGACGCCGACGGCACCCGCCCCGCACCGGCCTCCGGGCCGGGCGGATACCGCCATCAGGGACTGCGGCACCGCGCAGCCCCCTCCACCACGCGGCGCCGACCGCGTGGCTTTGCTCACGCGAATTCCCTTGGTCTGAACTTTACGTGCGGCGAAATGGGTGACGCGAGGGGCGGGCGGTAACGATGTGGGAACAGGCGCCCCATTGTGGGTGTTTCACCTCGGTCTGCGGGCCTCGAAGAGGTGGCGGGTGCTGTACGCCACGAACGGACCCCGCGCCTCGATCCGTTCGTGCAGCGCCCGCAGCCGGGGCTCGTACGCCTCGACGGTGAACCCGGGGACCATCCAGACCACCTTGCGCAGGAAGTGCACGACGGCGGCGATGTCGTGGAACTCCATGCGCAGGCGTTCCGCGCGCAGGTCGACGACCTCCAGACCGGCCGCCCGCGCGTCCGCGCTCTCGCGGTCGGGGTGGCGGGCGGCGCGCGACTCCTCCGGCTGGGGCCCGAGGAAGTACTCGACGAGTTCGAAGACGCTGCCGGGCCCGACGTGCTGCGCGAAGTACGTCCCGCCGGGTTCCAGGACGCGGGCGATCTCCGCCCAGTGCGGGCGTACGGGGTGCCGGCTGACGACGAGGTCGAAAGCGCCGTCGGCGAACGGCAGCGGCGCGTCCTCCGGGGAATCGACGACCACGACGCCACGCGGGCGGAGCAGTGCGGTGGCCCCGGCCACGTTCGGCGGCCAGCCCTCGGTGGCGGCGAGCAGCGCGGGCGCGGCCCCGGCCCGGCCGAGCGCGAAGTCGAGGACCTCCCCGCCGCCGGTCTGCACGTCGAGCACGGCGCGGGCCCGGGCCAGCCGGGCGGCCATCGAGACGGCGTACCCCCAGGAGGGCCGCTCTTCGGTGGCCCGGCCCGCGAACCACGAGAAGTCCCAGCCCTCGGTGGGAACGGCGGCCCCCTCCGCGACGAGGTCCTCGAAAGAGCGGGCGGGACGGTGCTGACGGTCTGCCATACAGGTGATCGTCCCCGAAACCGGCCCCCCGCCGCCTCCCATATACGGGCGCGCACCTCCTCGGACGTCCTCTCCGCCCGCCCCACCCCTCACGCCACCGCGAACGCCCCCAGCAGCAGCCCGGTCAGGGCCCCGCCGAGCATGAACGGCCCCAGTGCGATGGCCGACTTGCGGCCCGCCCGGCGCAGCACCACCAGACCCAGTCCGTAGCCGGCGCCGTAGAGCAGCCCGGCGAAGGCGCCGACGACGAGAACCGGCCAGCCGTACCAGCCGAGGGCCGCGCCGAGCGCCAGGGCGAGTTTGACGTCGCCGAAGCCCATGCCGGCCGGGTTGACGAGGAACAGCACGAAGTACGCGGCGCCGAGGGCGAGTCCGCCGAGCAGGGCGGTGGGCCAGGAGCCCGCGGCGCCGGGCAGCGCGGCAGCGGCACCGAGCAGGGCGACGGTCGCGGCGGCCAGCGGCAGCGTCAGCACGTCCGGGAGCCGGTGCACGCGGTGGTCGACGAGCGCCAGCAGCACGCCGACCGGCGCGGCGAGCAGCCAGACCGCCAGCTCGGGGCGGGGGCCGGTGGCGGCGGCGAGCGCGGCGCAGACGAGCGCGGTCACGACGGCCACGGCCCGGGCGCGCGGCCCGTACGGTCCGCATCCGGCCACCGCGCCCGTGCAGCGGGCCCGGCCCACCCAGCCCCCGAACGCGCCGGTGATCGGATGCCCGCCGGGGCACAGGGCGCTCCACGCCTCCCCGGCGCCGACCGAGAACCGGTGGGCGGCCCGGGGCAGCAGCAGCCCGGCCCCCGCACCCCACAGCGCGGCCACGACGGTCACAAGTACGCGCACGCCGGGGACCCTAGCCGCGGCGTGCGCGCGGGGCATGGGCCCGTGGACCCATGCGGGGCCCACCGTCCCGCCGATACGGTCGGTCGGCAGGGCACAGGATTCGGTGGGAGGGCGGCTCGGCATGGGACGACGCCGGCGTGACGGGCGGGGCAGGCTGATCGTGCACGGTTCGGCACCGGTGACGGTCCCGCTGGAGCTGGCGACCTCCTACCGGGCCCGCACCAAAGGCCTGCTGGGCCGTGACACGGTCGACGGCGCGATCCTGCTCTCCCCCGCCAACAGCGTGCACACCTTCCGCATGCGCATCCCGATCGACGTCGCCTACCTCGACCGCGACCTGCGCGTCCTCACCGTCGTCACCATGAGGCCGAACCGCCTGGGCCTGCCCCGCCCACGCTCGCGCCACGTACTGGAGGCGGAGGCCGGGGCGATGGCGGGGTGGGGGCTGCGGGCGGGGGTGCTGGTGACGGTGGAGGAGACCGAGTAGGGGGCCGAGGCCCGGCGGGGGCGTCACCACGGAACGTTCCGGGGACGGCGGTGCCACCACCAGCGGTCCGCCTTCCCATCCGCCGTGTCGTCCGCCGCGCGGTGAGCGACCTGTGTTTCCTGTGTTTCCTCGGTGTGCTCACGGAAGATCAGGTCGAGCCGGGCCACGGCGGACCGCAGCGCGTCGGCGCCGGGCTCGTCGACATGTCCGACGACGTCCGCGAGGTCGTCCCGGGCCTCCAGGTCACGCCGGAACAGGTCCTCCCGGTAGCGGCCCGAAGGCCGCCACCCGGATTCCAGTCTGCGGCACAGCCTCTCCCACACCCGCAGTCCGTAGTGCAGGTGTCCCTCGACGCTCGCCACCGGGCCCGTGGGCCGCCCGGCGAGGACGGCGTCGGACAGGGGCGTGTCGACGGGCTCCCGGTCCAGGATCTCCGGGAGCGTCTCGACCACCGCGTCCGGCAGATCCGCCACCGGCTCCTCCACCGCCTCGACGCGGTACGCCGTGTCGTCCTCGGCGTCCAGCGCGTCCAGGCGGCACCTGACCGAACGACCGTCAGGCGTCGCCACCCAGTAGGCACTCGGCAGTTCGACCTCCGCAGGGTGGAGCACGGAAGTACCCGCCCTCGCCGCGAGGCCCTGCGCGAGCCCTCCCTCCGTGAGGCGTCCGGCGGTGCCGTCCTCCACCGTGAGGTCCAGTTCGAGGGCGAGGTCACCCGGCGGCAGCCGGCGGTAGGTGCACAGCACGGGAGCCTCCCAGTGCCGCCCTTCCTGGTCGCCGTCCGCGTCGGCCACGTCCACCGCGTCCTCCGGGACCGCCAGCAGGTCGGCCAGGGCCCCTCGAAGACGGGCCGGCGCCGGCGCCGCGACGGTGAAGAGGTTCGCGATCACTGGTACGTCCCGTCGTAGATCTCCTTGGCCTTCTGCACCTTCGCGGGATTGTTGACGAACTTGGGGTCGCGCTGCAATTGCTGCGACTTGCTCAGGTCGCCCTTGTTCCGCGCGATCTCCTTCAGGGCGGCGTACTCGATGCGGTCCAGCTCGACCAGTCCCGGACCGGACTTGGGGAAGACCGTCCCGTTGGCCTCCACCTCGTACTTGCGGCCGTTGATCTCGTAGGTGTTCCCGTCCGGCGACAGGTTCGCCCGGCCCTTGGCGATGCCCTCGATGTCCGAGCGTACGAGGTCCTCGTTGCCCCTGAGGATCACCGTGTTGCGCTCCTTGACCTGACCGCCCGACGCTCCGCTGATCGTGTGACGCTTGTTGGGGAACTTGAGCGTCTTCCCGCGCGCCGGGCCGGGAACGTCGTCCCCCGCCTGCCACTCGTTGGCCGGCCTGCCGCTCTCGCGCCGCGCGTCCTCGGCGGCCTCGTCCGCCTCGTCCGCCTGCTTGCGGGCCTCGGCGGCCTCCTTCTTCGCCTCCTCGTCGCAGTGGCCCTCGGCGAGGATCACGTAACGGGGACCGCCCGCGGCGAGGACGGTGGTGCCGGCGCCTCCGCCGAGGCCGCCGCCGCCCTCGTAGGGGATCCGGCGGTCGGGTGCGGCGATCGTGCAGCCGGACTCGCGTGCCTTCCGCTCGGCCTCGTCGGCCGCCTCGTCCGCCTTCTTCGCGGCCCGCTCGGCGCCCTCGACGTCACCCGCCTTTGCCGCCTTCTTGGCGTCCTCCGCCGCCTCGCCGGCCTGCTCCGCGAACTTGCCCAGCTTGCCGAGCTTCCCGAGTTTGCCGAGGTCGCCCACCTTCTCGACGACCTTGCCGATGTCGTAGCCGGGGATGAAGAGGGAGCCGATGTTCCAGACGACGTGGGAGACGGCGCGGGTCTTCTCGCCGTTGTTCCAGTCCTCGGCCACGTCGTCGCCGATGAACACGTCCCACAGAACCGTCCCGCCGGTGTTCAGCGAGGCCCCGCCCCAGTCCCAGATGGCCCCGAAGTAGTCGCCGTCCGACCACTTCTTCCCGGCTTCCTTGGAGTCCTCCAGCCAGTCCTGCCCGAGCTGCTTGCCGTAGTCGGCGATCCCGCTGAGGGTGTCCTTCGGGTTCGTGACCATGTCCCAGATCCCGGTGACGTCCCCCCAGACACCGTCGACGAAGATCCCCTCACCGAGCTGCTTGAGCTGATCCCCGGCACACCCGAAGAAGGCACCGAAACCGGAGAAACAGCCGTCGTCCTTCTTCTCGTCGGGGCTGCTGGTGTTGTCGGTCTTGTCGGATTCGGTGGTGCGGGTGTCTTCGGTGGGCGGGGTGTCTTCGGTGGGCGGGGTGTCTTCGGTGGTTTGGTCGCCGCCGGTGGTCTGGTCGCCGTCGTCAGTGGTGGTGCCGCCATCGGTCGTGTTGCCACCGCTGGTGTCGCCACCGGTCGCGGTACCACCACCGGTCGTACCGCCGCCGCTGGTGTCGCCACTGGTGCCGGCACCGCCACCGGTCGTGCCGCCGCTGGTGTCGCCGGAGGCGTGGGTGTCGGTGCCGTTGCCCGCCGGGGCCGCGCAGCCCGTCCCGACGACCTTGCAGACCTGGGCCTCGATGCTCACGAAAATCTGCGTGCCGAGACCGCTGAACACCAGTGCCAGCACGATGGCGGCCACGATCGCGACCAGGCCCACGTACTCGACCGCGGTCTGCCCTTCGTCCCCCCGCCGCCACCGGATCATCCGGGCGAACGAGAAGGGACGGCGCTCGGCCCGCGCCGGTACCGGGAGTTCGTACCACTGCCGGGTCTCGGACTGAAGCAGGAAGTAGAGGATGAGGATGGGCAGGAAGAGCTGGATGCCGCCGCGGGCCGAACCTCCGGTGAGGTTGGCGAGCCCCCCGAGGATCAGCCACACCTGTACGCCGATCAGCGCCCACCGGATCCGGCCCCCGCCCTCCCAGCTTCGCCGGGCGAGCCACCAGCCGAGCACCCCGGGCGCGGCGGCGTACGCGACGAGGGCGATGACACCGCCGTCGAGGGCGCCGTACGACCCGGCCGTCAGCAGCAGACCGATCCCGCCGAGCACGGTGGCAACGAACAGTGCGTGCACGAGCACCAACGCCGCCGACAGCGACCGTGGCATGTGCCCTCCCCCCGGTTGGCGCACAACTCCGCCCGAGGTTAGGGAACGACCACCCGCCCAGCATGGGCCCGGAGACCCAAACGGACACCCAATCAGCGCTTGGGCAGCGCGGCCCGCTCACGCCGGGTACGCACGGGTTAAACCGCAGTCACAGGCGGCGAGTTCGCTCGGCACCTGCGACTGGCGGCGCACGCCGTCAGTTCTGGTTGCGGGGGAACGTGACCTCCACTCGGCGGTTCTTCTTGCGGCCGTCCTCCGTGGAGTTGTCCGCGATGGGGTACTGCTCGGCGTAACCGCGTACGTCGAAGGTGATGTTCGGGTCGTTCAGCTCCTGGGAGAGGACGTCCTGGACGGCGTTGGCGCGCTGCTTGGACAGGACCACGCCGTGCGCGTGGGTGCCGAGGTTGTCCGTGAAGCCGAAGACGCGGACCTGGCTCGCCTTCTGCTTCTTGATCTCTTGCGCGATCGTGTCGATCCGGGCCTTCGCCTGGTCGCTCAGCTTCGCGCTGTCCTTGGCGAAGAGCACCTCGGCCTGGAGGGCGAACGTCACGTCCGTGTTGGTGTCCTCACGGCGTTCCTCACCGCCCTGCTCCTCGACCACCGACTTGATGTCCAGCACCTTGGGTGCCGCGAGGGTGGCCCCCTCGGGCAGTTTGAGGTCGGGGTCGCTCGGGTCGACCTTCACGGGGGCGGAGGCGGAGGGCTCGGTGCCCGGGGGCACACTGGGGCCACTGTCCGCGCGAGCCGCCACGGCACCGTAGAGGTTCGCGGCGACCATGACGCCGGCGGCTGTGAGGGTCAGGGTGAGACGGGTGTGGGTCATGTCGGGCCGCCTCAGCCAGAGATCTCGATAGTGCCGCTGGAGAAGGTGGGCAGTTGCAGCGTGACTTCGGCGGTGTTCGACGGTGGGGACGGGAACTGCATGAAGACGGGGATGGTTTGGCCCGACTTCACAGTGGTGAGGTCAGTCGTGGTGAGAGGCCGCCCGTCGGTATCACGCAACACGTAGTAGCGCTTCCTGCCCTGGGAGTCCACCAGTGTGGCGCCACCGAGCGAGGTTCCGTGCTTGAGGATCTCTGTCTCGTCCCCCCTGACAGAAACCGGAACCACAACGGTCTTGCCGCTGTCGTTCTTCAGGTTTCCGTTTACGGTGACGAAACCGCCGGAGTCACGGTTCGCGGAAACCACCTGGAGGAGCAGTCCGTCCGGCCCCTTCAGTTCCGCCAAGGGAGTCTCTGACTGCCCCTCCTGAGCACTCGGTTTGGATCCGCCGCCCTTGGATGCGGACGCCGACGCATCCGGCTTCTTGTCGTCACCACCGCCGCAACCGGCCGCACCGATGGCCAACCCCGCCGCCACAGCCAACGCGACCATCCCCCTGCGGGCCTTCGCAGTGAACCGAGTGCTCATCGCTCTGCTTCCTTCTTCTCTCGTCATTCGCTTTTCAGTCGGCCAGATGGACGTTGAAAAGGTCTCGGGGCTCCGGGAGGTCGGTGAGGTGCTTCGGGTCCAGATCCCAGTACCTGTTGTTCTTGCAGGTGAGGCGTGGCAAAACATCGGTCCCGGCGTCTGCCGCCAAGGGTTTGAAGGTACAGAGCGGCTCAATCACAGCCCTGGCACGTGCCTTCGAGTGTTTGCTCGCGGTGATGGGAACGACCGATTTCCCCATGGGCTTGTTGGTCTCGACTCTGACCGTGTAAGCCAGCAGACTGCTCGTCCCGCAGTCCAGCACATGGGCGTGGTTCTGCTGGGCCAGTTGATAGGCCCGCCAACACGACGGCTGGAGCCCCTGACCGTAGCCGTCGAAAATGTTCTGCCACTTGTCCGGGTCGAGGACATCCTTCGCCCACTCGCCCGCGAGTTGGTCCCGGGTGTCCTGGGCCGCCGCGAGTGCCGCCGCGTCGGCCGCCGTCTGTGCACCGCTCCGGTTCACCGTTGCCTGACCGACCGCGAAATAAGCGAGAGCAAGAAAGAGCAGGCCCCCCACCACCGTGATGTAGATGGGGAAGGCCTGCCCTGCGTCGCCGTACGGACGAGGTCGCGTCAATTGCCGACCTTGTCGATCAGCCCGGTGATCTTCTCGAGGATCGTCGAGCCGATGCTGGTCCCCGTGATCGCCAGCACGATCGCCACCACCACCGCGATGATGCCCAGGTACTCGACCGCGGTCTGCCCCCTGTCGCCGGCGCGGCGCTGCATCGCCTCGACCGTGGTGTTCTTCCAGCCGTTCACGCGGACCGCGGTCTTCAGCATCAGGTCGCTCATGGTGTTCCCCTCCGGGTTCGGTCTCGGTGCCGCTTGCGACACCGGAAACGTATGCCGGAACACCCCGTCCGCCAGAGGGTCCCCGGGCCCAATCCCGGGCCCAAAGAGAGACCCAGCCCCGCTTCCCCCGTACCGTCGTCATCACGCTTCACCCCAGCCCTCGCGACGAACCCGGGGCCGTCCCCAGCCACTTGGCGGCGGCCTCGGAGCGGCTGGTGCTGTGCAGCTTGGCGAAGATGCGGTTGATGTGGTTCTTGACGGTCTTCTCGCTGATGAAGCAGGTGGCGGCGATCTGCTGGTTGGTCATGCCGGACGCGATGAGGTCCATGATCTCCGCCTCCCTCGCGCTGAGTTGGAACCTCGACCTGTCGACGGCGGCCGGACGGCCACCTGTCCACCCAGACGAAGACTGTCCCACATCCGGTTGCAACTGCGAAAGATGCTGGGTGGAAGTGGCTGATTCATGGGACGCTGGGAAGGTGTGATCGTGTGCAATCGCACCCTCCACCGGCTGGTCCCGGCGCAGTCGGGCCACCAGGGCGCCCGCCGCCGTAGGAGTGAAGTGGGGCCTGCCCTCCTTGATGTCACGTACGGCGGTGACGAGTTGGTCGGCCGTGAACTCGCCGTGGACCAGGTAGCCGCCCGCACCCCGGCGCAGGGCCTCCTGGACGATCTCCGACTCGCTGCTGTAGGTCAGCATCATGACCGGGGCGATCCGGACCAGGTACGGCAGCGCGGAGAGGCCGTCCACGCCGGGCATGCGGACGTCGAGCAGGACGACGTCGGGACGGTGCTGCTGGGCGGCCTCCCAGGCGGCGCGGCCGTCGGCGGCCTCGGCCACCACCGTGATGTCCGCGCGGCCGGAGAGCAGGGCCGTCAGGCCGGCGCGGACCACGGGGTTGTCGTCGGCCACGACGACGCGCAGGGGCACGGCAGGTGCGGGCTGTGGGAAACCCTCGAAGGGGTTGGGAGTCGTCTGGTCCGGCACGGCGGCGGCCTCCTCTCTGGTTCGTGGAGCAGGGATGGATGGTCGGACGGTCATACGGTCGGTGTCGTCAGGGCTCCCAGGGGCAGTTCGAGGCGGACCTCCGTTCCCTTGGGGTGGGCGCCGCGGCCGATACGGATGCGGGCGCCGACCGAGGCCGCCCGCTCGACCATGCCGACCAGGCCGAAGTGGCCGGCGCGGCGCAGTTGTTCGAGGCTGGTGCCGGGCGGCAGTCCGCGGCCGTCGTCGTACACGCTGATGCGCAGCAGGTCGCCGTGGACGCCCGCGCGCACCTCGACGTGGGTGGGCTCCGCGTGGCGGTGGGCGTTCTCCATCGCCTCCGAGGCGATGGTCAGGAGCTGGCGGGCCACGGCCGGCGGCACCGGCGGCACGCCGGGCTCGCCGATCGGGCGGTAGGCGGCGGACAGACCGGTCCGGGACGCGAAGTCCCGGGTTCGGGCGGCGAGTTCTACGAGTACGTCGGTGCCGTGGTCCGGGTCGTTCTCGCGGCGCAGGTCGGTCAGCAGTTCGCGGGCCTCGGCGGCCGCCCGGCGGGCCGAGCGGGCCACCAGTTCCGCCTGCTGCTTCACCAGAGCCGGGTCCATGCGGTCGGCGCCCGTCGAGCCTGCCAGGCCGTCGGCGGCCATGGCCACGCCGTGCAGGGTCTTCGCCACCGAGTCGTGCATCTCACGGGCCAGGCGGGCCCGTTCGGCACCGACCGCCTCCGTGACCGCGAGGCGGGCCTGGACCGTGGTCAGGGCCTGGGTGGCCTCGCCGAAGCGGAGGAGCAGGTTGCGCAGGGTGACTCCGGCGGCCCCCGCGATGACGCACAGGCCGGGGAGGAGGGTGGCCTGGGCCAGGTCCGGGGACAGTTCCTTGGAGCTGGTGGAGACGACGAGCAGGATCAGCGACTGGAGCGAGGCGAACAGACCAGCGCCGCGCCAGCCGTAGACGAGACCGGCGAGCAGGGGGGTGCAGACGCTGACGTAGGCCAGCGTGCTGTCCGGGCCCGCCGCGATCAGGAGGAGGGCGCCGAAGAGGGTGTCCAGGGCGAGGAGAGTGGGATGCCGCAGGAGCAGGGGGCCGAAGCGTTCCCAGTCCCGGAACAGGACGTACGAGCCCATGAAGGTGACGACGACCGCGGCGCTGACCAGGCGGGTGGCCAGGCCGGGGGCGGCGTTGAGAAGGGCGACCGGGGCGGAGAGGGCGATCATCGCGAGGCGGAAGGCGAAGACATAGCGGCACATCGCTTGCAGCGCGCTGATCTGCAGTCTTTCCGGCTCCGGGGCGGATCCCTGCGGGAGCTGCGCGGGGACTTCGGCCTCGGCTTCGCCTTCGACCGGTATGTGGTTCCCGCCTGCACCACTCGTGCGGGCATCGCCGCCGGGTGCAGGCGGCCCCGATGGGCGGCCTGCGCCGTCGGGTGCAATCCGTCCACCCGGCGGCTTCGCCGGCTCCCACCCCGGCGGCAACGCCGGCGTCACCGACGTCACCGGGATGTCCGGCGCGCCCGTGCGGACGTGGGCCGGGAGGACCGTGCCCGCCGGAGGGGTGGTGATCTCGGGGATCCTCGGGCGGCGGCGCAGCAGCCCGGTGCGTTCCTCCGTCGTCGCCATGTCCTCGTCGCCCCCCTACTCGCCCGTACCCGTGAGGGAGCCGAAGTCCACGCCCGAGCCGAGGATCAGGCCCGCGCCGAGGAGGATCATCGTGGCCGGGACCATGAACGTGGTGATCATCATGGTGGCCTTGGGGACCGCGCGGGCGGCCTTGCGGCGGGCGTTCTGCGCGTCGGTGCGGCGCATGTCCTTGGCCAGGGAGACGAGGGTGTCGACGATCGGGGCGCCCAGTTCCTCGCCCTGCTGCAACGCCGTCACGAACATGGCGACCTGTTCGGAGTCGTTCCTGCGCCGCAGCTCCGCGAAGGCCTGACGGCGGCTCATGCCGAGGTCCATCTGGCGCAGGGTGATGCGCAGTTCGTCCGCCCAGGGGCCCTCGTACTTGTCGGCGACGCGGTCCAGGGCCTGGCGGAAGCCGAGGCCCGCGCTCACCACGACCGCGAGCACGTCGAGGAAGTCCGGCAGCGTCCGCTCGATCACGTCCTTGCGGATGCGGATGGCCGACCAGATGCCGACCTCGGTCCAGAAGGCGCCGAAGGCGAGCAGGAGCAGGGCCATGAAGAGCTGGCCGCGCATGAGGAACACCAGTCCGCCGAGGCCCCCCAGGAAGCCGTAGACCGCGCGCCGGGCCGCGTAGCGGTCGATCGTGAGGCCGCCGGGGTTGCCCGCCAGGTCGATCTTGCGGCGGTACCTGGCCACCCTCTTGGGGCCCATCAGGCGCAGCACGGCGGGGGCGTAGCGCATGCCGAGGCGGTCGACGAGGGAGTCCACCGCGCCGGTGCGGGTGGAGCCCACCTCCAGGGCCAGCGCCAGGTCGTCGGGCAGCCGGGCGTCGGCGCGGTACATGCGGATGCCGGCGAAGACGCCCCAGACGCCGAGGCCCATCACGAGTGCGAGCAGCAGTGCCATCCCTCTTCCCTCCTTCCGGGAACCCGGCTAGACGTCGATGCGGGACATGCGGCGGATGAGGACGAAGCCGACGGCGTAGAGCGCGAAGGCGATGATCACCGCGCCCTGGCCGATCGGGGAGGCGGTCATGCGGTCGAGGGCGCCGGCCTTGACGCCGTTCATGAGGAACAGCGCGCCGACGCCCAGCACCGGGACCGCGTAGGAGGTCATGTTGACCTGGGAGAGCTGGGTGCGGACCTCTCGGCGGGTCTCCTTGCGCTCCTCCAGGGTCTCGGTGAGGTTGCGCAGGGCGCTCACCACCTGGCCGCCGGCCCGGTTGGACAGGACCAGGGTGGTGACGAGGACGACCAGCTCCCGTGAGGGCAGGCGGTCCGTGAGCTCCGCCAGTGCGTCGTCCATCGACGCGCCGAGGGCCAACTGATGGGCCACCTTGGCCAGTTCCTCGCCCGCCGGGGCCTCCAGCTCCTCCGCCGCCATGCCGATCGCGGTACGCAGGGCCAGGCCCGCCTGCGTGGCGTTGGCCAGGATGCGGGCCAGTTCGGGGAGTTGGTTGATGAACTTCTCGATGCGCTTCTGACGCTGCCAGTTGAGGAACTGCACCGCCGCCCAGATGCCGAGCAGCCCGGCCAACGGGCCGAAGAAGGGGGCCAGGGAGGCCTGGCCGATCAGCCAGAGGGCGGCCACGGTGGCGAGCATGTAGACGAAGAACTCGCCCGGGGTGACGTCCAGGCCGGTCGCGGCGAGCCTCAGCTCCAGCCTGCGGCCGAGTTTCGTACGGCGCAGTCGGCGGTCGAGGTTGGGGAAGCGGCGCCGGCGGCCGACCGGGATCTGACCGGTCTGGGAGAGCCGGTCGACGAGGGCCGCACGCTGGGCCTTGCCGGAGGTGTAGGCGTGCAGGCCGGCGACGGCCAGGACGCAGGTCAGCAGGGTGACGCCGGTGGTGAAGGTGACGAGGGTGCTCAGATCCATGGGGACGGTTCCTACCTGGCTTCTCGGGTGGCCAGCTGGTCAGCGGACTGGGCGACGCCGAAGGCCTGGGGGATGGGCTGGCTCGCCATGTAGAGGCGGTCGGCGGTGCGGCGTGGCAGCGGGTGGTACTCGAAGGCGCCGTAGATCCGGCCGTCGGCCGCCATCGGCTGCGCGGCGAAACGGGCCACGGTGGCCAGCCGGTACGGCTCGCTGCCGTGGCTGTCGAGCAGGGCGATCTCGGTCACGCGGCGGGCCCCGTCGGCGAAGCGGGTGAGCTGGACGATCACGTCGACGGCGCTGTTGATCTGGTCGTGCAGGGCGACGAAGGGGATCTCCACGTCGGACATGGAGGCGAGGGTCTGCAGGCGCATCAGCGCGTCCTCGGCGCTGTTGGCGTGCACGGTGGCGAGCGAGCCGTCGTGGCCGGTCGACATCGCCTGGAGCATGTCGAGCGACTCGCCGCCGCGGACCTCACCGACGACGATGCGGTCGGGGCGCATGCGCAGCGAGTTGCGCACCAGGTCGCGGATGGTGACCTGGCCGCGGCCCTCCACGTTCGGCGGCCGGGACTCCAGCCGGATCACGTGCGTCTGCTGGAGCTGGAGTTCGGCGGAGTCCTCGATGGTGATGATGCGCTCGCCGTCGGGGATCAGCCCGGACAGGGCGTTGAGGAGGGTCGTCTTCCCGGTGCCGGTGGCTCCGGAGACGATGACGTTGAACTTCGCCTGCACCAGGCCGGCCAGCAGGTACAGCATGTGCTCGTCGAGCGAGCCGAAGCCGATCAGCTCCTGGAGGGTGAAGGAGCGCGGGAAGCGGCGGATGGTCAGCGTGGGGCCGGTGAGCGAGAGCGGCGGGATGATGACGTTGACGCGCTCACCGGAGGGCAGGCGGGCGTCGACCATCGGGTTCGACTCGTCCACGCGGCGGTTGACCGTGGAGACGATCCGCTCGATGGTCTGCATCAGCTGGTCGTCGGAGGCGAAGCGGATGGGCAGCTGTTCGACCCGTCCGCCGCGCTCGACGAAGATCGCGTCGGGTCCGTTCACCATGATCTCGGTGATGGAGGCGTCCTCGAGGAGGGGTTCGAGGATGCCCAGGCCCAGGGCCTCGTCGACGACCCGGCGGATCAGCTGAGAGCGCTCCACGGTCGACAGGACCGGGCCCTCCCGGCTGATGATGTGCCCGAGCACCCGCTCCAGCCGCGCCCGGCGCTCGGCGGCGGCCAGCGAGCTCATCTCCGCGAGGTCGATCTCCTCCAGGAGCTTGGCCCGGTAGGAGGCGACGAGGTGGCCGTCCTCGCCCCGGCTGCCTTTCTCCTCCGGGGAGTTGATGCGTGCGCGGAGGCTCATGGGTCCGGTGCTCCTCGCTCCTGGTCGGTGGTCGAGTCGAATCCTGGTCGGTGCTGTCGGGCCGGTCCTGGTCGGTGGTCCAGCGGTCTCAGTGGTCGAGCGGTCTCACTGGTCCATTTGGTCTCAGTCGTCCAGCGGTCTCAGTGGTCGAGCGGCATGGTGGCGGTCTTGTGGGCCCGGCCGAAGTTCCAGCCGGGGACGATCGAGGGGATGTCGACGCCTGCGGTGACGGTGACCTCCTTGCCGCCGTACGAGGCCGGGCAACTGGTGCCGTCCGCCAGCCAGCCGCTGACCGCGTTCGCGCAGGCCTGCTCGGCTCCCTGCCGGAGCGAGGCCGCGCGCGCCCCCGCTCGGGCGGCCGTGCCGGCCTGCTGGGCCGTGTAGGCGATCAGGCCGATCTGGATGACGGCCATGGCGAGCAGCATCAGGATCGGGATGAACCCCAGGTACTCGATGGCGACTTGGCCACGGTCGTGGCGGCGGTCGCGGCGTACGCCCTCGTACGGCATGTCAGTTCGTCACCTCCTCGACGGCGCCGGCGTGCCCCGTGACCGTGAACGGGAAGTCGATCGTGCCGGGGAAGAGCACGGGCACCTTGAGGCCGACGTGCGCCCGTACGTAGCCGTTGCTCGTCTCACAGCCCACCTCAGCCCCCCTTCGCCACGCGGCCGACAGCTTGTCGAGGCCGGCCTGTCGGCAGGCGGCGTCCCTGGCGCCGCGATCGGCCGCCGTCCCCGCCCGTACCGCCTCGTCCGCAGCATTCCCCGCAAGCGTGTACGTGTACCCCAGCAGCACGCACTGCCACAGCAGCACCAGCGTGATGAGGATCGTGGGCGTCATGCCGAGCAGCTCGACGGCGACCTGCCCGCTGTCCGAGCGCAGCCGCCCGGCCGACGGCCTCTTCCCTGTGCCTGCCCGCACGATCATCCCCCTGCCTCCCTGCGGCGCCGGAAACTCACCGACCCCCGGTCGCCCCGCAGCCGCCCGCCCTTGCGGTCGCCCTCGGGTGCCTTGACGAGGCCCAGTTCGCCGGCGAGCCCCCACAGCGCCTGTTTGACCGTGCTCTTGCTCTCCAGTTCGTGGATGCGGCCGGCGTCCACCGCGCCCTGGAGCTCCTTGAAGCCCGCGGGGATCGCCGTGCCCGCCACCGGTGTGCCGGTGATCTTCTGGATGAGCGGCGGCTGGATCTCGGTCCCCCGGGTGTGGCGGTTGACGACGACGGTCGTCTCCTCGGCCTTGCGGATCTGCAACCGGTCCCACATCCGTACGGTCCGCTTGGCCGCGCGCACCGCGACCACGTCCGGAGTGGTCAGGAGCAGCGCGGTGTCGGCCATCTCGACGGCCGCCGCGCTCGCCCCGCTCATCTGGGCGCCGCAGTCCAGGACGACGATCTCGTAGCGGGACCGCAGCGCGCTGACGATCTGACGGGCGGCCCGGTCGGTGACCTCCTCGCCACGCTCGCCCTCGCCGGGGGCGAGCAGCAGCGCAAGACCGCTGTCGTGGCGGAAGACGGCGTCGGCCAGGACGCGCGGGGACATGTCGGTGATGGAGGCGAGGTCGACGACCGAGCGGCGGAACTGGACGTCCAGGAAGGAGGCGACGTCACCGGACTGGAGGTCCATGTCGACCAGGGCCGTGCCGCGACCGGAGGCCTGGGCGGCGAGGGCGAGCTGTATCGCCGTGAGGGTGGCGCCCACCCCGCCCTTGGCCCCGCTGACCGTCACCACCCGGCCGCCGGCCCCGGTGAACACGTCCCCGCCGTGGCCCAGATGACGCCGTACGCCCACCGACCACTGGGCAACCGCCTGTACGCGGCTGACCAGTTCCTCGTAGCTCAGGGGAAGGGCCACCAGTCCCCGGGCGCCCGAGTCCATCGCGGCCGAGAACAGGCCGGGGCTCGCGTCGGAGGTGATGAGGATGACGCCGACCGCCGGGAAGCGCAGGGCCACTTCGCGGATCAGTTCCAGGGCCGGGACCGGGCCGATCCGCTCGTGCACCACCACGATCTCGGGCAGTTCGTCGACGGACTCGGCGGCCAGGCGCGCCAGGGTGTCGATGAGCTGGGTGGAGTCGGCGACCGGGGCCACCGGCTCGGCGTCGGGGAGCTGGCTGAGCAGGGTGGTGATGGACCGGGCCGCGTCGGCGTCGCCGACGGCCGGGAGGATCCTGGTGGTCATGCCTGCCGGCCTCTCACTTGTCGTTCGCGAGTTCGTAGGTCCGGTCCTTGGCCGGGACGCTGGTGTCGCTGCCGGGAGCGACCAGCGCGAGCCGGACCCGCTGGGCGAACGACTCGGCGTAGGTGATGCGCTGGGCGTCGATGGTGGACAGCGCGAAGGTGATGGGGACGGCGTCGGTGGGCTGCTGGGCCCGGTTGTCGGCGTTCGGCTGGAGCGCGGTGATCCTGCCGACGTCGAGGACCTTGGCGTTGGTCACGATGATCTTGGACTGGGCGGGGTCGCCCTGGCGCTGTCCGCCGAAGGTGGCGTAGACGTTGACCGTGGAGCCCGGTGTGATCTTGCCGGCCACGCCGGTCGCCGCGTCGATCATGATGGCGACCTCCTGCTGCCCGGGTTGCAGGGCGGGCTGGTTCACGATCATGTCGCTCTGGAGCAGGGAGCCCTTGCGCAGTGTGGTGACCGCGATCTTGCCCTGGATCTGCCCGAGGTCGGTGACGGCGTTCGGCGACAGCCACCGCTTGGGCATCTTGACCTTCTCGAACTGGCCCGTGCTCAACGTCGTGTACGGCGCCACGTCGGTGCGCATCTGGTAGGCGGCGACCTCGGGGCCGACCTTGGACTTGACGTCGCTGATGACGGAGAGCACGCCCGCGAACGCGGCGAGGGCGCAGATGACGGACAGGATCAGGAGTATCACGCCGCGGCGCTGACGGGAGTTCATGAACCGTGCAACCTCATTGGGATATCGGTCGGCGAAGTCGAGCGGAATCGAATGACGGTGGTGCCGGTGGTTCAGGGACTCATCCGGTGGGTGTCCGGCTCTCGGGGACGGGTGGGGTGGCCGAGCAGAAGACGCAGCGGTCTCCGATGACGTCGATGCCGCACCAGTGGCACACACCCTGGCGTACCGAGGTGACCAGTTGGTAGAGCACCGAAAGGTCGGGCAGGTAGGTGCAGAACTCGATCAGCTTGCCGGTGCCCCACCAGGTGGCGGACTCGGTCGGCAGGTCGGCCTCCCGCAGCCCCAGCGCGTTCCAGGCGGGGGCGAGGGTGGAGCCGACCCAGTCGGATTGGAGCTGGCCCTTGGCGAGCAGCATCCAGCTGCCGAAGTCCGGCCCGGTCAGGGTCGCTTCGGGACCGATCCGGACGAGCTGCGGTTCCGGGTGGGCGATCACGCCGAACTGGCTGCCCGGAACCCAGGACTTGGCGTGCGCCTTCAGACCGACGGGAACGCGGTCGAGGCGGGCGACCGAGCCCAGGACGGCGCCGGCGTGGATGTAGTGGGTGAGCAGCCGGCCGGCCGAGGCGAGCACGCCGGGGCTGAGGTCGCAGGAGGCAAGCTGGCGCAACTGGCGGGCGAGGACGGCGAGTCCGAGCGGCGGCAGATCGGGCCGGAACAGGGCGATGCGGTCGCTCTCCAGCAGCGAGCGGACGGTGTGCAGCCGCCGTTCCACACCGCCGGGGACGGCGTCCGAGCACACCACGACGACGTGGCCGTGGTGGTCGATCAGGGCCCTCATGGCGTCAAGCGTCTGCTCCAGCGGCTGCTGGTCCAGGTCCTTCAGGACGACGGCGGGCACGGTCCGTTCGTCCTGCGCGGGCAGCGCCATGTCGGCACTCGTCACAGCAATGGCAGTGGACACGCGCAGCTCCCCGTTAGACGCCTGTCGGCCCGCCGGCGGTCGTCCGGCACACCGAGTTGACTTCACTGCGTGACTACCTCAGCACTGTATCCACGCCCCTGTGACCGGAGAACAGCGATTCTGTACCTGGCCGGCAACTCTCCTCGAACAAGTCATTTCAAACCGGGGCAGGCTGAGCATCCCGACCCGACCCACATGCATGGACCGGCCGCAACTCGTTGACTGTGGGCCCGGGTTTGGGCCCGCGGGCCCACGCCGCCCGAAGCCGCCCGCACCTACGCTCGCCGACCGGAATGGCGCTTGCCAGTGTGCGAGGAGGGGTGCCGCATGGCTCGCGGGGGCGGCAGACGGACATGCCGGAGAACGTACGGGTACGACGACTCGGGCGCGACCGCCACCGAGTACCTCGGCATGGTCGTGGTCGTCGTCGCCGTCGTGCTCGGCATCGGCGCCACCAGCATCGGCCAGGCCGTGTACAACGGGATCGCCGCCGAGATCTGCAAGGTCACCGGCGGCTCGGACTGCGGCGGCGGAAGCTCGCAGGGGGACGACCGGGCCCTGACCGACGCCGACTTCGAGCCGGCGCTGTGCCAGGTCTCGACGGTCAGCGACAAGGCGGGCTCCAAGGCGAAGATCCTGTTCTGGGAGATCGGCAAGGAGTACGGCTTCCAGGAGCAGCACGTCAGGGCACACACGGACGTCAACCACGACGGCAAGGTCGACGACCAGGACGAGCTGGTCTACCTCACCTTCACGGACGCGGCGTCCGTCGGCGCCAAGAAGGACTTCAAGCCCGGGCTGAAGATGGGGAAGGTCGGCACCGACAAGGTGGAGCTGGGCGCCGGGGTCAAGGTGACCAACGGCGACACCTGGGTGTTCGAGAGCCCCGAGGAGGCGCGCCGGTTCCGCGACGACGTCGAGAAGCTCCAGATGTACCAGATGCGGCGCCAGTCGCCGGGCGGTGCGGACGCGAGCCTCGGCGACAGCATCCTCTACCTCTTCGGCACCGGTCCCCTCAAGGACGAGGAGGACACGGAGAACCGGGTGAAGAAGGCGCTGGGCGACAACCGGAAGATCACCTACGGCAAGGTGGGCCTGGAGGCCTCCGCGGCGGCCGGCCTGAAGATCTCGGCGGGCGACGACAAGAAGCTCAGCGCCGCGCTCGGCGGCAACTTCAAGTACTCCCCCGAGATCACCTGGACCGACAACGCCTACAAGAACACCAAGTCGTACACGTACTCCTCGTCGATCGAGTACGGCACCAAGGCGAGTTACGAGGCGGGCCCGATCAAGGGCGACGCCTCGGCCTCCACCACCCAGACCGGAACCATCACCGTCACCTACGACAAGTCCACCGGCAAGCTGGTCGGCGTCAACATGACCCGGACCGTCGAGCAGGGCGGCCAGAAGGACAGCGCCAGAATCGGCGGGGGCAACGGCAAGTCGGGCAAGGACGAGCGCAGCGGCGGGGTGAGCGGGAAGGGCACCGACAGCTCCACCGGCATCGAGGTCGTCACCACCTCCCTGAGCTTCGACCCCGGTCCCGCCGGAGACCAGGAGAGAGCCGTCGCCGAGCAGTGGCTGAGCAGCACCAACGAGCAACTGGTGACGCCCTTCCAGTACATGTTCGACGACCACGCGCCGACCCGGCGGCCGGGCGCCGACGACCCCTTCGGCCAACTGGTCTTCGACAGGGGCACGTCCAGCAGGATGACGTACACGGGCCAGGTGAACGCCGCCGAGTACGGCTTCGAATTGAACCTCGGGCTCAGCCTCGGCCTGTCGGTCAGCACCGAGCAGAAGGCGGAGACCCTCACGGACGCCCGGTTCCTCGGCGCTCCGAACGGAGACCGCCGGTCCTACGTCCCCTACAGCTACTGTGCCAATTGAACCCTCCCTCAGCTGAAGCAGGGGGATTCCTGGCTCAAGCAGCTCATTCGCTCAGCGAGCGAACGAGTCTGACGCTCTCAGCACCAGCCGGGACGGAACCTGCCCGGTTGCCCATTCAAGACAAAGGAGTTGTGCGTGCTTGGCTCTCGCAGCGCACGGCGCTCAGCCTACCCGACCATCTGGGCGGTCTTTCACCTTTTGGACGAAACCCCCTTCCCTGCCCCGCTCCGCAGGAGTCCAATTCGTCCCCCGGCTGAAGCCGAAGGCGTCCTCGGACGTTTCCCGTGATCTCGCCGACAGGAGGGCTGGTACGCCGATGAGGACACGACTGCTGATCGCGGGCCTGATCGCTGCCGCGGCCGCCCTCACGGGCTGCGGCAAGGGCGACGCGGGCTCCGCCTCCGTGCCGAACGGCTGGGGCACGCTGAGCACGAAGGGCGTCTCCGTGTCGTATCCCGCGGGCTCCGGGGGCTACGTCGAGCAGAGCGCGGCCGAGCGCAGCAAGTACAACGCGGCGGCGGCCGTACGCGAGGAGTCGGGGCGGACGGTCTCGATCATCACCGTGCAACTGGACTTCACCCGGGCCGACTCCGCCGAGCAGGCCGCCATCGCCGCCGAGGCCGGGATCCGGATGGGAGCGAAGGTGGAGGGCGAGAAGGACGTGAAGCTGACCGGCACGGACCGGGCCAAGCGGATCGACTTCACCTTCGACTCGACCGGCGAGGACGGCGACCCGCCCAAGGGCACGCCGATCCGGGGCGTGATCCTGACGGGCCTGGACTCCACCGACCGGACCTTCGCGATCCGGATCGACGCGGCGCGGGGCGCGCTGTCCTCCGCGGACCTGCGCGGGATCGTCGACTCGGTGCGGGTGCACTAGTGGTGGGGACGGAGGCACGGCTCCGGTGATGCCGCTGGTCCGGGCCTGGGCGGTGGGCGTGGTGGTGCTCGTCGTCACCGAGTACGTGCAGATGACGTTGCTGTACGGGAATCTGGTCAGCCCGCGGGGCGTGGGCTCGTTCGGCGCCGCGCTGGCACTGGTCCACCTGCCGAACCTGGTGTGCGTCGTGCTGGCGACCTGGACCGCGGCGCGGGTGCATCCGGCGCCGTGGCGGGAGATCCCCGCGCGGCACGCGGTGGCGGCGTGCGCGGTGCCGGCGGCGGCGCAACTGCTGACGGTGTCGCTGCACTGGGAGCGAGCGGGACTGTCGTCCCCGGCGATGTGGATGTCGACCGGGGTGCTGCTGGCGGGGTGCTCGCTGGGCCTGCTGCTGGAGCGGTGGCAGGAGGAGGCGCAGTCGTAACGGGAGTGCCGGACAAAGCTGTTGAACCGGAAGCGACTTTGGTCTGGACCTCTTGACAAGCCAAATGGTCTGGACCAACTTGTACGACCAAGCGATGGCCACCGTTTGTCCTGCCCTCCCCTTCACCCCCCTCTCCCCCACCGGAGGCCCCAGTGGACCGCGTACCAGGCATGCCCAGACCCAGAGCACGACGGCTGCGCCTGTGGTCGGGAGCCGTCACCGCCGCCCTCGCCCTCTCCTTCGCCGGGGCCGGCCAGGCGTCGGCGGCTGACGTCAACAACGCCAAGAACGCCGGCTTCGAGTCGGGCCTGAACAACTGGTCCTGCTCGGCCGGCAGCGGTACGACCGTCTCCTCCCCCGTGCACGGCGGCTCCGCCGCGCTGAAGGCCACACCGGCCGGGCTGGACAACGCCCAGTGCACCCAGACGGTCGCGGTCAAGCCCAACTCGACGTACACGCTGAGCGCATGGGTGCAAGGCGGGTACACCTACCTGGGCGCGACCGGCACGGGCACCACGGACGTCTCCACCTGGACGCCGGACTCGGCGAGCTGGAAGCAGCTCTCGACCACCTTCACCACCGGCTCCTCGACGACCTCGGTGACGGTGTACCTGCACGGCTGGTACGGGCAGGCGGCGTACTACGCCGACGACGTCTCCGTCTTCGGCCCCGACGGGGGCGGCGGCGGTGACCCGGCCCCGACGGTGCCGTCCGCGCCGGGCGGCCTGGGAGTGACGGGCACGACGTCCTCGTCGGTGTCGCTGTCCTGGAACACGGTCTCGGGCGCCACCGGCTACAACGTCTACCGCGACGGCTCGAAGGTGACCGCGGTGAGCGGCACGACGGCGACGGTGACCGGCCTCGCGGCCGCCACCTCGTACTCCTTCCAGGTCACGGCGACGAACGCGGCGGGCGAGTCGGCGAGGTCGGCGACCGTGACGGGTACGACGGCGTCCTCCGGCGGGGGCGGGGGCGGCACCGGCCTCCCGAAGCACGCGGTGACCGGCTACTGGCAGAACTTCAACAACGGCGCCACGGTCCAGAGGATCTCGGACGTGCCGTCGCAGTACGACATCATCGCCGTCGCCTTCGCCGACGCGACGGCCACCCGGGGCGCGGTGAACTTCACTCTCGACTCGGCCGGCCTGAACGGCTACACGGTCGACCAGTTCAAGTCGGACATCAAGGCCAAGCAGGCCGCCGGCAAGAAGGTCGTCATCTCGGTCGGCGGTGAGACGGGCACCGTCTCGGTGAGCGACTCGACCTCCGCGACCAACTTCGCCAACTCCGTCTACTCGCTGATGCAGACGTACGGCTTCGACGGCGTCGACATCGACCTGGAGAACGGCCTGAACGCCACCTACATGACCCAGGCCCTGCGCTCCCTGTCCGGCAAGGCGGGCCCGTCGCTGATCCTCACGATGGCCCCGCAGACCATCGACATGCAGTCCACGTCGGCCGGCTACTTCCAGACCGCGCTGAACGTCAAGGACATCCTCACGGTCGTCAACACCCAGTACTACAACAGCGGTTCCATGCTGGGCTGCGACGGCAAGGTCTACAGCCAGGGCTCGGTCGACTTCCTCACCGCCCTCGCCTGCATCCAGTTGGAGAGCGGCCTCGCCCCGTCCCAGGTCGGCCTGGGCGTCCCCGCCTCCACGAGGGGCGCAGGCAGCGGCTATGTCTCGCCGTCGGTGGTGAACAACGCCCTGGACTGCCTGGCCAAGGGCACCAACTGCGGCTCCTTCAAGCCCTCGAAGACCTACCCGGCCCTGCGCGGCGCCATGACCTGGTCCACCAACTGGGACGCGACGGCGGGCAACGCCTGGTCGAACACGGTGGGCCCGCACGTGCACGCACTGCCGTAACGCCCCGGAAACCCTTCGCGGCTGCCGCGGCGCCCTCCGAGTGGGCGCGGCGGCAGCCGCTCGGTCCGGACAGGAGTCGTCGGGGTCAGGCGTCGTCGGTGGGCGGCTCGGCCGCCGCGTCCTTGTCTGCGGTGCCGTCCTTATCGGCGGTGCCGTCCTCGAAGTACGCGTCCAGGACAGCGTCCAGTCGCGTCTCCCATTCATCGAAGCGTGCCCTGGCAGGGGCCTCGATCTCGATGGGGTACCAGCGCCGGTCCGGGGTGTGGACGGTGATGGTGAACCGCTTGCCGAAACGGGGGGTCTCCGTCTCGACGGCGCCGATCTCGTCCCAGCGGAACTCGCACTCCTGGTCGTCCAGGCAGAGGCGTACGCCCTTGTGGTCGGCGACGATGCGGGCCCGGCGGTCGGCGGCCTCGAAGACGGGACCGTCGACGGCCTCTTCCTGTCGTTCCTCCGGCCGCTCCTCCTCCGGCCGCTCCTCCTCCTGCCGCTCCGCCTCCTGCCGCTCCGCCTTCCCGGCGGGTCCGGCATCGTCCGCGACCGCCTCCACGGCCGACGGCTCGGATGCCGGCGGCTGCTCGGCCTGCCGCGGCCGGGCGTCCTCCGGTTCCGCCGTCGCGGGTGCGGTGAGCCCGGGGATGTAGGCCGGGTCGAACCCGGCACCCTTCACGGGCTCGGCCTTCAGGGGCTGGCTGCTCGAACCTATGCGCTGCTCCACAGCGGGCAGTATGGTCGACGAACCTGTGCCGGACACAGCCAGCCCCGACTTCGTTATACGAAGATGGCCAAGACGCGTCAGTCGAGCACGGCGAGCGCGTCGATCTCGATCAGCAGGCCCGCGGGCAGGCCGACGTAGACGGTGGTGCGGGCGGCGGGCGGCTGGGTGAGGCCCTGCTCCTCGAAGTACGTGTTGTAGAGGTCGTTCATCTCCGCGAAGTGGGCCACGTCCGTGAGGTAGACGCGAATCATCATCACGTCGTCCCAGGTCGCGCCGCCCTCCTCCAGGATCGCCTTGACGTTGGCGAGGGTCTGGAGGGTCTGCTCGCGCAGGGTCGGGCCGGCCGGCGTGGGGGGCACGCCCTCCTCGGCGGGCAGGAAGCCGACCTGGCCGGCGACCTGGAGGATGTTGCCCTTCCGCACCCCGTGGGAGAACTTCGCGGGCGGGGTGGTGTGGGTCGCGGGGGTGAGGGCGATCTTGGCCGTCGTGTCGCTCATACGGGGTCCTTCACTGGGTTTCTGCCGGAGAACTCGTCGCTGATGGCGTCCGCGGTACGGCGCACCAGCGGGAGCAGGGCGAGGAGATCGTCGGCGGTGACGACGACGTTCGGCGCGGAGACCGACATCGCGGCGACCACTCGGCCGTCCGCGCCGCGGATGGGCGCGGCGACGCAGTTGATGGACTCCTCGTGACCGCCGAGGTCGGCGGCCCAGCCCTGTTCGCGCACCGTCGCCAGCTCCTTCAGGAAAGCGGCGGCGTTCGGTGTCGAACGGGCCGTGTACATGGGGTAGTCGAGCCTCTGGGCGATCGCGCGCCGCTCGGCCTCGGTCAGGTCGGCGAGCAGCAGCTTGGCCACGGCCGCGACGGTGATGGCGACGGGCTTGCCGATCCGGGAGTACATGCGCACCGGGTAGCGGCTGTCCACCTTGTCGATGTAGAGCACCTCGTCGTCCTCGTGGACGGCCAGGTGCACGGTGTGCCCGCACTGCTCGCCGAGGCTCAGCAGGTGGGGATGGGCGATCTCGCGCACGTCGAGGCTCTCCATCGCCTCCTGGGCGAGGGCGAAGAGCCGGGCGCCGAGCCGGTAGCGCTGGTCGGACTGGCGGTGGACGAGCCCGTGCTGGTGGAGGGTGCGCAGCAGCCGCATCGCGGTGGACTTGTGGACGCCGAGGCGGTCGGCGACCCGCCCGAGGTCGGCGGGGCCCTCGGCGAGCAGCGGCAGGATGCTCAGCGCCCGGTCGACGGTCTGGCTCATGGCGTACGGACCTCCTGCTCGGCCTCCTCGGCACCTTGCGCGGTGCCCGTCCGGCCGGGGGCGAGTCGCAGTCTTGCCCACGCAGCCTCACCCAGGGCGGCCGGCCGGTCGGCGTGGCGCCGGGCGGGAGGCGTGGCGAGGTCGCCGGGGACGGTGAGCGCGGCGTCAGGGTGCCCGGCGAGGGCGCAGGCCACATCGGACTCGGCGCCGCCGGCGGCCCGCTCGAAGAAGGGCATGTCGGCCGGGCGGCCCGGACGGGAGGGCGGGAACGTGACCATCGACTCGCCGGGCGTGACAGCGTCCACGACGGCGGGTGCGCCGGGCGTTCCGTGGGCGGCGTTGACGATGGTGACTCCCTTCGGGTTCCGTGGCGCCGGCATAGACCCGGCGGACCGCGGACATTGACCCGACTTCGGCGAGATGCTAGACACCGATAAGCACTGCACGCAATGACCGTTGCACATATTGCAACGATTCTGAAGGGGGCTCGATGAGCACGGAAGCGCTCGCCCGGCTGGCCGAGGAACGCGTCGACCACCGTTTCAAGGGCCTCCCGCCGGACGCGGACGGCCTGACCGTCGGCGAGCTGACCGCCCAGCGCCGCAACCTCTTCACCGACGGCTTCACGACGCCCGTGCTCGCCCTCTCCGCCGAGCGCCTGGAGCACAACCTGAAGCTGATGGAGACCTACGCGGCCCGCCACGGCCTCGCCTTCGCCCCGCACGGCAAGACCTCCATGGCCCCGCAGCTCTTCCACCGCCAGCTGGAGCACGGCGCCTGGGGCATCACGCTCGCGGTGCCGCACCAGGTGCGCGTGGCCCGGGCGTTCGGCATCAGCCGGGTCTTCCTGGCCAACGAGCTGGTGGACCCGGCGGCCCTGCGCTGGATCGCCGCGGAACTGGCCGCCGACCCCTCCTTCCGCTTCATCTGCTACGTCGACTCCGTGCACGGGGTGGAGCTGATGGACGCGGCGCTGGAGGGTGCCGCCCGCCCGGTGGACGTGGTCGTCGAGCTGGGAGCCGGGGAGGGCGCGCGCACCGGTGTGCGCACGGAGGCCGAGTGCGCGGCGGTCGCCGACGCGGTGGCGGCCACGGACACCCTGCGTCTCGTCGGGGTCGCCGGTTACGAGGCCGAGGTGCCGCAGGCCGACCCCGAGCGGGTGCGGGCGTGGCTGATCCGGCTCGTCGGCCTGGCCGTGGACCTCGACAAGGCCGGGAAGTTCGCACGGGCAGAGGAGATCGTGGTGAGCGCGGGCGGCAGCGCCTGGTTCGACACGGTGGCCGAGATGTTCGCCGACATCCCCGAACTCTCCCTGCCTGTACTGAAGTTGCTGCGTTCGGGCGCGTACGTCTCGCACGACGACGGGCACTACCGCAAGATCACGCCCTTCAACCGCGTCCCCGAGGAGGGCGCCCTGGAGCCCGCCTTCCGCCTCTGGGCGCAGGTGGTCTCCCGCCCCAGCCCCGAACAGGCCTTCGCCAACGCGGGCAAGCGGGACGCGGCCTACGACCTCGACCTGCCCTTCGCCCAGGTGGTGCGCCGGGACGGCGCCGAACGCCCGGCGACGGGGATCGAGGTCACCGGCCTGTCCGACCAGCACGCCTGGCTGAGCACCGCCTCCGGGGCGGAACTGGAGGTCGGCGACTGGGTCGGCCTGGGGCTCTCCCACCCGTGCACGTCCTTCGACAAGTGGCCGCTCATTCCGGTGGCCGAGGCGGACGGTACCGTCGTCGCATACGTCCGTACGTTCTTCTAGGGGCTTCGGGAGGCGCCGCCATGGACCCCGTGGAGCTCGCCGACTACGCCGGTCTCGTCATCCGGGACGCGGACGTGGCCGACGGCACCGGCGCCTCCTCCTACCGCGCCGACGTGGCCGTCAAGGACGGCAGGATCGTCTCCGTCGTCAAGGAGGCCGCGGCGGCCGGCTGCCAGCGCCCGCGGGCACGGCGGGAGCTGGACGCGGAGGGCCTGGTGCTGGCCCCGGGCTTCATCGACATGCACGCCCACAGCGACCTCGCCCTGCTGCGCGACCCCGACCACAGCGCGAAGGCGGCGCAGGGCGTCACGCTGGAGGTCGTCGGACAGGACGGGCTGTCGTACGCGCCGGTCGACGACCGCACCCTCGCCGAGGTGCGCCGGGCGATCAGCGGCTGGAACGGCGACGGCGACGACATCGACTTCACCTGGCGTTCGGTGGGCGAGTACCTGGACCGTCTCGACCACGGCTTCGACGGCGAGGGCATCGCCGTCAACGCCGCCTATCTGGTCCCGCAAGGCACGGTCCGCGCGCTCGCCGTCGGCTGGGAGGACCGCGCGGCCACGCCCGAAGAGCTGGACCGGATGCGGCGGTTGGTCGCCGAGGGCATGGAACAGGGCGCGGTCGGCATGTCCGCCGGGCTCACCTACACCCCCGGGATGTACGCGGGGGACGCCGAACTGACGGAGCTGTGCCGGGTGGTGGCGGCGCACGGCGGCTACTACTGTCCGCACCACCGCAGTTACGGCGCCGGAGCGCTCGAGGCGTACGCGGAGACGGTGCGGCTCGCGCGCGAGGCGGGCTGCCCGCTGCATCTGGCGCACGCCACCATGAACTTCGGCCCGAACAAGGGCCGCGCCGGCGAACTGCTGGCCCTCCTCGACGAGGCACTCGCCGCCGGCGCCGACATCACCCTGGACACCTACCCCTACACCCCCGGCTGCACCACCCTGGTGGCCCTGCTGCCGAGCTGGGCGGGCGAGGGCGGCCCGGAGGCGGTCCTCGGGCGGCTGGCCGACGAGGACACCGCGGAGCGGATCCGCCACCACCTGGAGGTGACCGGCTCGGACGGCTGCCACGGGGTCCCGGTGGAGTGGGAGACGATCGAGATCTCCGGGGTCACCGTCCCCGCGCTCGCGCAGTACGTCGGCCTGACGGTCCGGGAGGCGGCGGCCCTGCGCGGCGAGGAGCCCTGGACCACCGCCCGGCGGCTGCTGGTGGAGGACCGGCTGGGCACGACGGTCCTCCAGCACGTCGGCCACGAGGAGAACGTCCGGGCGATCATGCGCCACCGCGCCCACACGGGCGGATCCGACGGCATCCTGCGGGGCACCAAGCCGCATCCGCGGGCCTACGGCACCTTCCCGCGGTACCTCGGCCGGTACGTACGGGAGTTGGGCGTGCTGTCGCTGGAGGAGTGCGTCGCGCACCTCACCGGGCGCCCGGCGGCCCGGCTGCGGCTGCCGGACCGGGGTGTGGTCCGCGAGGGGTACCGGGCCGACCTGGTCCTGTTCGACCCGGCCACGGTCGCGCCGGGCTCGACCTTCGAGCGGCCGCGCGCGCTGCCGACGGGGATCCCCTACGTCCTGATCGACGGCCGGTTCGTGATCGAGGACGGACGGCGCACCGACGTACTGGCGGGGCGGGCGGTCCGCCGGACCTAGGCCCTGTCGTCAAATTCCCGCCCGCCCCGCCCTGTGGTTTGCCGGTCAGGGCTTGGGCAGGGTGCAGCCGCTCCTGGTCAGGTCGAGCTTGTTGCCGGCGCCGAAGCAGGCGGGGATCTGGTAGGTCTGCTCGGCGTAGTTGATGCCCTGCCGGACGGTGATGGTGCCGCTCGCGTCGACCTCGCACGGGTTGTTCACGGTGCAGCGGCCGCCGCTCTCGTTGCCGGTGTTGTTGACGGCGACGACCTTGCCGGTGGCGGTGTCGATGACGGGCGAGCCGGACGTGCCGCCGATCGTGTCGCAGGCGGAGGTGTAGCGGACGGAGTCCTTCCAGGTCCAGTTCCCCTCCTTCAGGCGGTAGACGAAGCCGTCGATGTTGCAGCTGTAGATCCGCTTCCAGTAGCCGGAGACCACCTTGATGGCGGTGCCGGCGACGGGGTGGGTGTCGCTCAGGGGCAGCGCGTTGATGCCGTAGGAGCTCTTGATCTGCGCGTAGGTGCTGGTGAGCTGGTAGATCGTGACGTCCGTGTCGGTCATGGTCGAGTAGACGACCTTGTTCGCCCGGAGCGTCCCGACCTGGGTGCCGGCCGAGTTGAGCAGGCCGAAGGTGCGGCTGGATGTCTGGCCCACGATGACCTGGCCGGGCGACGGGAAGCCGGTCTCCAGGCAGTGGCCGTTGCTGAGCACGAGCGCCGGGTCGCCGTCCGCGGAGCCGGGGAGACGGACGACCGAACCGGAGCAGTTGCTCAGCGCGACGGTGCCGGCGAAGTCGACGGCCGCCAGCGCGGGACTCGCGTCGGCCGTCCCCTTCGCAGGGGCGGACGCCGCGCCGCTGGTCGGGGTGGCGGCGGCCGCGGGTGCCATGCCCGCCCCGGTGATCACCAGGGTCGCGAGCGCGGCAAGGAGAGGCTTGTTCATCTGTGGGGGTCCCCTCTTCAGACGTGAGGGACCGGAGATCTTCCGGTCCCGCTGTCTTGTCATGTGCATTGTGATGGCACGAGGGGTCGGCCACAAGAAGTCGGGGGCGGTCGGCGGAAGATGGAGCGCGCTGAGCGTCGGCGGGGCCGGCGAGGGCACCGCACCGCCCTCTCGTGCGGCCATTCGGCGGATTCTGACCACACGGGAGTTTGATTGACGCCGCGTCACAGTCGAATACCGCATACGGCTGGCATCTTGATGGCTGCCAATTCCGGTTCCCCGAAGGGCTCTCAATGCAAGCACAGTCCACCAAAAGCGCAGCGGTCCCCACACAGTCGTCGTCCAAGAAATGGGAGGCGGCCGAATCACCGTACTCAGGCCGCTTCGCCGGCATCTGGTGGATCTGGGCCATGGCGGGAACGCTTTTCGTGATGTACGCGACGCTGTCGCTGCACCTCCACCATCGGATGATCACCAGCAGCTATGACCTGGGAATCTTTGATCAGGTCGTCCGCTCCTACGCGGAAGGGCACTTGCCGGTCTCCGAAGTGAAGGGCCAGGGCTTTCCCGTCCTGGGGGATCACTTCTCTCCCATCCTTGCGCTGATGGCGCCTTTGTACTGGGTGTGGCAGGGAGCGGAAACGCTTCTCGTCGTGCAGGCCGCTCTGATCGCCGTGAGCGTGGTCCCGCTGGCCCTCTGGGTACGTCGAACCCTTGGCATTCCGGCCGCCGCCGTGATCGGCGCCTGCTACGGACTGTCCTGGGGAATCGCCAGCGCGGTCGGCTACGACTTCCACGAAGTCGCCTTCGCCGTACCGCTCCTGACCCTCTCGCTCACCGCCCTGGGCAACGACCGGCTCGTCGCCGCGGGGTGCTGGGCCCTGCCCCTCCTGCTCGTGAAGGAAGACCTCGGGCTCACGGTTCTCGCCATCGGTCTCGTCATCGCCCGGCGCGGCAACCGCAGGCTCGGACTGTTCGCGGCCGCGATCGGTCTCGCCGGGGCGGCACTCGCGCTCTTCGTGATTCTGCCGGCGTTCAGCCCGAACGGGGCCTTCGCCTACTGGTCCCTGTTGCAGGGCTCCTCCGACGCCACGGCCGGAAGCGGTGCGGGCGGTCTGCTGGACCTCCTCCACCGGGGCACGATCGGTCTCGTCACCCCGCTGACCAAGGTGACGACCCTCCTCCTGGTGCTGGCTCCCACCCTGTTCCTGGCGCTGCGGTCCCCCCTGCTGTGGGTCGCCGTGCCGACCCTGGTGTGGCGCTTCGCGTCCAACAACGGCCTGCACTGGGGGACCGGCTTCCACTACTCGCTCATCCTGATGCCGATCGTGTTCGCGGCGTTCATCGACGCCCTGGTGCGGCGCGGGACGAGCGGGCCCAGTCTGCGGCGTTACCTCGCCGGCTCCGCCGCGATCACCCTCGCGATCCTTCCGAGCTTCGCGTTGTTCCAGCTGTTCCAGCCGGACACCTGGCGGACCGATCCCCGTGTCGCCGTCGCCCGTCGTCTGATGAACTTCATCCCCGACGGCGCCACGGTCCAGGCGTCCGACCATCTGGTGCCCCAGCTGACCAACCGCACGAGCGTCAGCATCTACGGCGCCGAAGGCAACCGCCCCAACCCTCAGTGGATCATGGTGGACACCTGGGCTCCGGCCGAGGCACGAGGGTGGCTGGGCGCCCCGCTGAGCGCCGAAGCCGAACAGCAGCACCTGACGGCCGACCGCCAGAGAGGATACGAGCTGGTGGAACTGCAGGACGGCTTCGCACTGCTGCACCACCGCGACTGAGACGACCACGCCCGCATACCGGCCGAAACGCAACGAGATCCGACGAGCAGCGCCAGTAATGCCAAAAGTGATCAAATCCTCCGTCTCACGTGATGGAAAACTCCCCACAATCGGTGCCACGTGGCCGTAAGCTCGCGGACATGCAGGTGATCCAGTCCACGAAGCTCGCCAACGTCTGCTACGAGATCCGGGGCCCCGTACTCGAGGAGGCGATGCGGCTGGAGGCGGCCGGTCACCGCATCCTGAAGCTGAACACGGGCAACCCGGCGGCGTTCGGCTTCGAGTGCCCGCCGGAGATCCTGGAGGACATCCTCCGCAACGTCTCGACGGCCCACGGCTACGGCGACGCCAAGGGGCTGCTGGCCGCCCGGCGCGCGGTCGTCATGCACAACCAGACCCTCGGGATCGAGACGGACGTCGAGCACGTCTTCATCGGCAACGGCGTCTCCGAGCTGATCGTGATGGCCATGCAGGGACTGCTGGACGACGGCGACGAGGTCCTCGTGCCGGCGCCGGACTACCCCCTGTGGACGGCCGCGGTCTCCCTGTCCGGCGGCACCGCCGTCCACTACCGCTGCGACGAGCAGTCCGACTGGATGCCCGACCTCGCCGACGTGGAGCGCAAGGTCACCGACCGCACCAAAGCGATCGTCATCATCAACCCCAACAACCCCACCGGCGCGGTCTACGACCCGGCCGTGCTCAAGGGGCTGACCGACATCGCCCGCCGGCACAACCTGCTGGTCTGCTCCGACGAGATCTACGACAAGATCCTCTACGACGGCGCCACGCACACCCCGACCGCGTCGGTCGCGCCGGACCTGCTGACCCTGACGTTCAACGGCATGTCCAAGGCGTACCGGGTGGCCGGCTACCGGGTGGGCTGGATGTCCGTCTCCGGCCCCCGCGCGCACGCCGAGTCCTACCTCGAGGGCCTGACGATCCTGGCGAACATGCGCCTGTGCGCGAACATGCCGGGCCAGCACGGCGTGGTGGCCGCGCTCAGCGGGCGGCAGAGCATCAACGAGCTGGTCCTGCCGGGTGGGCGGCTGAAGGAGCAGATGGACGTCGCCTACGAGCTGCTCACGCAGATCCCGGGCGTGACATGCGTACGCCCGAAGGGCGCGCTGTACCTCTTCCCACGCCTGGACCCCGCGGTCTTCAAGATCAAGGACGACCGGCGGATGGTCCTGGACCTGCTGCGCCGCGAGAAGATCATGGTCGTCCAGGGCACGGGCTTCAACTGGCCCGAGCCGGATCACTTCCGGGTCGTCACGCTGCCCTCGGTCGGCGACCTGCGGGACGCGGTGGGCCGGATCGGCACCTTCCTGGACGGCTACAGCCAATCCTGACGCTCACGTTCGGTACCCCTACGGACCGGTTCCGCGAACGGCCTCAACTTTAGACGCGTTCTAAGCTAGGATGTCTTCTGTCAGAGCACAGGAGGCCATCCCATGTACGAACCGATCCGCACCGGGCCCCCCGGCAGGTCCGTCCACGGCCCGATGGCCGGCACCACCTCGGACTTCCCCCACCGCTCCCGCGAGGAGGAGCTGGACATCCAGCTCGCGGGCCATCTGGCGGCGCTGCTCGCCGTCACGGACGAGCTGCGCACACTGACCCCCTCCACGGATCTGGACACCGCGGCCGAGCGGCTCGCCGAGCAGGTGGCCCGGCTGGGGGGAGGCCATGCTCCGGCCCGCGCGTCGGTGGCCGCCGTCCGCGAGCCGTCGGCGCTGCACCAGCGGGCGCACGCGCTCGCCGGCCGCGCGCTCGTCGTCGCCGCCTCCCGGGCGGACACCGTGGCGGCGATCCTGGCGGCCGAGCGGATGGACGCCCATGCCGCTGCCGCGCAGAGTGAACCGCAGAAGTTCAGCGGCGCGGCCCATTAGCCCTCCACCGAGGGCTTCCTGATCGGCCCCGGTCCGCGTGCACCCGCAGCGACACGCAGACCGGGCGCCATGACACCGGAGCCGGCCTTCTCCGCCGCGGGGTAACAGCACAGCCGCGGCGAACCGACAGGCTGCGGCAGGGGGTCCACGGCACCAGTCACGGTGAACACCGTCTCCCCCAGGGCCCGACCTTTCTCACGGTGTGAGCTTGATCAGGTCGAGTGCGTGGTCGGGATGTGACCGGTAGTGATCGACTGCAGCGGCGTGGTTGCGCCAGCCGGCGAGTTCGGCGAGGGCCTTGTTGTACAGGCCGGCCATGGCGCGTGGCGGTCGTGGCGACGAGGGGCGGCGGAGATCAAGGAGGATGGCACACGGACGCGGCTTCGGTTGTGATCAACGGCCTTCAAACGCCTTGATCATCCGAGGCCGCGTCTCGTTTCACCAACGCCGTCAAGCCGACACCACACCTACTCCGCCACTACTGACTTTGGAAGCGTGAAGTCGTTGGGAGCTGACGGGGTGTGATCGTCGCGGCAGGACGTCAGCACGGACGGTCTTCGGTCGGTGGGGCCGGTGTCCCTGCCCAGGCTGAGCGAGAAGCTGTTTGCGGTACTGGAGCAGGAACTGCGCCCTCCGGCAGGGACTGCGCCAGGTCCAGCACCAGCCCGACCTCATCGACGGATGCCTTACCGGCACCGGACTCACCCTGCCGACACCACACCTACAACGTCATTAACGAATGTGGCATGACGACACATTCGTTAATGAGTCCCTCAAATGGCAGATCCAGGCTCAAGCGTGACGGCTCCAGGACGATCACCTAATACATGATCTGTTTTGGCGCGTGCGTCGGCTCGGCCGAGAAGTTTCAGCGATTCGCATTGCCCGGACTGCAGCGCATCTGCGAACCGGATAGCGTCATGATCGAGTGCTCCTCGGAGACATCGATCTTCGAGGCGTACAACAAGGTGCTCGACGAAGCGCGGGGCCGGAAGGACCTGGAAGCACTCGTGCTGCTGCATGAGGACACCGAGATCGTGGATGACGGTTTCGTCAAGAAGATCCGAGCGCGGCTCGACGAGCCTGATGTCGGCGTGATCGGGGTGGTCGGGGGGCGAGGGGTGAGGAGCCTGTCGTGGTGGGACTATCACCCCGCGGGGCATGTGGTCGAGACGAGGGGCCTGATCGACTTCCAGGATGGCGGCTGCGATGTCGACATGGTCGATGGCTTGATCATGGTGCTCTCGCCGCGCGCCGTGCAGCAGCTACGCTTTGACGAACAGGCGTTTACCGGGTTTCACGGCTACGACGCTGACATCTGTTTCCAGGCGCGCCGTGCTGGGATGCGCGTCGTTGTCGACGATCTCGAGGTGATTCACCACACCAAGGGCGGCTACGGAGATCCGGCCGCATTCTTGGCTGCTGACCGCGCGTTTCGCGCGAAGTGGATCGCGGGGGCAGAGCAGGCCGCGGGCACACGGGCCCATCGCGTCGAGGAGTTGGGCGTGTACTACGAGGGGGACCGGCCAGACCTCCGAGCGCTCGTGCCCCAGACAGCGCGTCGAATTCTCGATGTCGGCTGCGGAACTGGTTCCCTCGGCGCCGCGCTTAAGACGGAGTTGGGGGCGTGGGTCGCCGGGGTTGAGCTCTTCCCGCAGGCGGCTGAGATCGCGGCGGGGCGTCTCGACGAGCTGATCGTCGCCGATCTCGATACCGTCTCGGACCTACCTGACAATCTCGATGCCGCCCTCTTCGGCGATGTGCTCGAGCATCTGCGTGATCCGGCCCGACTGCTGTCAGTCGTTCGCCGCCACCTCGCCCCCCAGGGCGTGATCATCTGCTCAATCCCCAACGTCAAGCACTGGACGGTGCTTGCGCCGCTACTGGTCCAGGACCGCTGGCACTACGAGGATCAGGGGCTGCTCGATCGCACCCACATTCACTTCTTCACGCGGCACGAGTTCGACCAGATGCTGACCGCCACCGGCTTCGAGCCAGTGAGCGTGGCGTGCCACGAGGTGCCGCTGCCCGCCAGCCTTGAGCCACTGGTGGACGTCGCCGTCGGTCTCGGGGCGGAGCGGGTTGAGACACACCGTCGCCTCAGCGCCTACCAGTACCTCGTGGTCGCGCGCCGTCGCTGAGCGCCGGGGGCCGCTCGCCAAAGGGTGTCTTGGCGGTCGCCGGAAGGGCGGCCGCAAGGATGGCGTCCCACTCGTCTTCGAAGCAGTTGCTCGCCCTCGGCCACGGCCGGCGGTGCGGTCCCCTCGCGCGCTCGCGGCCGCGACGGCGGGAGTACGGCGCCCGCCACAGTCGGCAGCGCGCCCGCCACGTAAGCCGCGCACCCCGGCCACTCTCCCCCGGCCCGGTTCTCCCATCTCGGACACCAGCCGCAAGGTATGGGCCGGGGTCGGCATTACTGACGTTGTGGGTGTGGTGGCGTCAGGGTGAGTCCGGTGCCGGTAAGGCATCCGTCGATGAGGTCGGGCTGGTACTGGACCTGGCGCAGTCCCCGCCGGAGGGCGCGCATCAGGTGGGCGGGGCCGGTGAAGGCGGTGTCGGCCTGGCAGCGCCTGCGGAGCAGGGACCAGATGCCCTCGACCGGGTTGAGCTGCAGCGCGTACGGAGGCAGGTAGTAGACAGTGACCCAGTCCTGGGCGTCGATGAACGCGCGTAAGCGACGGTCGCGGTGGACATTGAGAATGTCCCAGACCAGGACGATCGGCTTGCCGAGCTGCTGGTGGGCCCTGATGAGCAGGTTGCGGTAGTCCGTCCACGCGAAGCTGCGTCGCCCGCCCGCCTTGTGGTCCGGGTGGACCATGGGCCGGTAGATGAGCCGCGAGCGCGCGCCGGGTTTGTAGCAGGCCAGGGCCGCGATCGAGATCCGGCGCTGGGAACGTCCCCTCACCGTGATGACCGGGGTGTCGCCACGACGGGACCAGGTGCGGGCGGTCGGCGGCGTCATCGAAAAGCCGGCCTCGTCCTCGAAGACGAGGTAGGCATCGTGCGCCGCCGCGCTGCTTCCACGTGCGGGAAGGTCTCCTTCACCCACCCGGCCACGGCCACGTCATCCCGCTCGACTGCTCGCCGGGCCGGGACCTGGTGACTCCAGCCGTGACGACCCAGCATCTGGGAGATACCCGAGAGCGTGAACGACTTGTGGAACCGCCGCCCGATCAAGGTCTTGATCCGGGCCAGTGTCCAGGTCTGGTCCGGCCAGCCGTGCGCGACCGGGCCCTTGGCCAACTCCTGCTCCAGTACCGCAAAAAGCTTCTCGCTCAGCCTGGGCAGCGACACCGGCCCCACCGACCGAAGACCGTCCGTGCCGACGTCCTGCCAGGCCCGGCGCCACCGCTGAACCGAACGCACGCTCACCCGTAAGTCCTTGGCGACCTCCGCGTTGGAGGCACCGGCGCCGAACCGTTCGGCAGCCTCCATCCGGATCCGCTCACGAAACGTCTGTCGTTCAGGCGTCAGCCCACCACCCTGCGGATACCTCATACAAACGGCATACCGCGACGGTCACACCCCGACAGCCCCCAACGACATCACGCTTCCAAAGTCAGTAACGTGACGCCTCGCCATCCGGCAACGCCCGAGCCCAGATTGCGGTCAGACGTCAAGCTCAGATGTTGATGTCGAAGAAGAAGAGCTGCACCAGGCGGTGGGTGCCGTGCTCCCCGGCGAAGTGCTCGTACGACGTGGCTGAGTGCATGAGTTTCGCGTCCCAGATCACCAGCCGGTTGTACTGGCCGGAGATCGACTCGACCAGCTCCCAGTTGTCCTCGTGCTCGAGGTTGTACGGGTCGTAGACGACCGAGCGTGCGGCCTCGACGGCCTCGGGGCTGCCGAGGCGCGCCGCTTCCATCGGGTGGGTGGGCGCACGCCGGCAGCCGTGGGTCTTGTCGCGCCAGAAACTGGTGCCGGCACCGGCAGGCGGGTTCGGGTTGAGGTAGATCGCGGCGGCGTAGCTTTGCGCGTCGTGGTGCCAGACCAGCGGGTCGTCGTGCGCGGTCTGCTGGAAGACGCCATTGGCGTTGTGGCTGAGCCATTCGGTGACCGGAGTGCCGAGCAGCCGCGAGAACTCCTCGCGCAGGCCGGGCCAGAGGAACCGGTGGTCGCTGCGCAGACCTTTGTAGTAGTGCGGTTCGGCGTGGTATCCGGCGCTGAGCGCGATCTTGCGCACCTCGTCCGGGTCGTCGAGGAAGTCGTCCACGGAGAGCAGGTGCGGTGGGGTGGGGGTGAACAGCCGCTTGGCGGCGGGCTTGCGCTGCGCGCCCTCAAGGGTGTCGGCGGGAACCACGATCGGTAGCTGCGCCGCGCCACTGGAGATCAGGTAGCCACCGTCACCGTGGTCCTCCAGCACGACGGCGACCTCACCGCCGAAGTTGACCTGCTCCCCCGGATTGAATGGCATGGTCACACCTTCTTCGCCGCACCCTGACTGACGCTCGAAGATTACGGGGCAGTTCCTCGCAAATGCTGGATTTCACCGCATAATTACCCACATCGGCGCAAGTGCCATCCAGGCCAGGGTTCGAACGTTCACCGTCGAACGGGTCTACGCTCCGAGTGACCTGACAGTACGTCAAGTCAGTGGCCCAACTCGATGAACGCACTCGCGAGCACTGGGGCGTGGAAGCCCTTGCACCGCCTACGCGACATGACCCTGCGCGAAGACGTCTCGAAGAGCCACACCCTGAGAAAGCTCGCGTCCCGCCGTCCTTCTTGCGTACATTCGAGTGGTCTGCACGCCCCACATGCCTGCCAAATGGCGACGTTGTCAATACGGCCTCGTAACGTCGGGGGAAATACGGCCGGTTGAGATCAACCACATCCGTCCGTCCTTTCCATTCCACGAGATGTGACAACGTGAAACGCAGGCGATTGTGGGCAGCGCCCGCCGGTACGGCAGCGGTTTCCAAGGGCTGCGACGGCGAGGCCGGAATGCAATTCGGCCGTGCCGTCGCAGCCGATCCCACGCTGCCTCCCCAGGCACCGGAACGCCTCCGCAACTCCGTACGCCCCGCACCGACATCGAGCCACGCAGGGAAGACCAGATGACGTCGACCGCGACACCCAGGTTCTCCGTCTTCACCCCCAGCCACCGGCCCCGTTTCCTCGATGAGTGTCTCGCGTCGCTGCAGGCGCAGACCTGTCCGGACTGGGAGTGGATCGTCCTGCTCAACAACGGTGCCCGGTGGCGACCCGAGCGCCCCGACGACCGGGTCCGCGTGGAGATCGCGGACGACGTCCAGGGGGTCGGAGCGACGAAGCGCCGGGCCTGTGAACTGGCGCGGGGCGAGATCCTCGTGGAACTCGACCACGACGACCTGCTGGCGAAGGCGTGTCTGGCCGAGCTCGGCAAGGCGTTCGACGCCCACCCCGAGGCCGTCTTCGTCTACAGCGACACCGCGCAGATCACCGAGAACGGCAAGCGGGACGACGATCGCTTCGACGCGAGGTTCGGCTGGGAGTACCAGGAGGTGAAGGTCGACGGCCGCAAGTACTTGCAGGCCATTTCCCTGGCGCCGACGCCGCACAACATCGCCTACATCTGGTACGCGCCCAACCACGTGCGGGCGTTCCGCAGGAAGAGCTACGAGAAGGCCGGCGGGTACGACGCCGCCCGAGCGGTCCTGGACGACCAGGACCTGATGTGCCGGTTGTTCCACGTCGGCGACTTCCACCACATCAAGCGCTGCCTGTACCTCCAGCGGGTGCACCCGGCGAACACCCAGCGCGATCCGGAGATCAACGCACACATCCAGAGTGAGACGGTCAACTTGTACGACAAGTACATCGAGGCCAACGCCCTCGCATGGACCCAGCGGCGCGGGCTGCTGGCGCTGGACTTCCAAACGGGCGGCCGCAGGCCGCCCGGCTATATGGGCGTGGGCCCGGCCCCGGGGAAGAACGTGGACATCGTCGCGTCCCTGCCGGGGAAGCTGGACCTGGCCGACGGCTCCGTCGGCCTGGTGCGGGCGGTCGACTTCCTCCCGCACGTGCCCTCGAAGGTGCCGTTGATCAACGAGCTGTACCGGGTGCTGGCACCCGGCGGCATGCTCCTCAGCCTGACGCCCAGCTCCGACGGCCGCGGCGCGTACCAGGACCCGTCGCACGTCGCCCACTACAACGAGAACTCCTTCTGGTACTACACCGACGACCAGTACCGCTCGATGGTGCCCGAACTCGAGGCCCGGTTCCAGTCCTCCCGCCTGGTCACCTACTTCCCGACCGAGTGGCACTCGAAGAACAACATCTCCTACGTGGTCGCCAACCTGATCGCGATGAAGGAAGGCGCCGCCCGGTGCGGCGGACTGCTGCTGGTCTAGGACCCGCGGAACAACAGGCGCCCGGTGGACCATGAGGTTCCACCGGGCGCCTCTGACATCCTGGGGCCCGACTCCTGCCGCCTCAGACCCCGACGAATTCCCTTGAGCGCAGGTGGCGTCGTGCGAAGTCGAGATTCTCGATCACACGCTCGCGGTGCTCGGGGGGCAGCTTGCCGCCTGCCAGCAGGCGTTCACAGCATTCCTCCGCTTCCTGGTACTCCCCGACCCAGTAGGCGGACACCGCGAGTTCGTCGAGTGCGCGCCACTCGTACCAGTCGGACGCGACGAACAGGTGGTCGTCGCTCGGATACGGGAGGCGTGCCGCCTCTCGCGCGAACAGGTGGGCGAGTGGCCAGCGCTGCCCGTTGAGGCGGCACCAGCGCGCGAGTTCGCCGAGCGCTTCGGCGCGTTTGGGGCGGCTCTCGTGCGCACCGAGGTAGCGGTCCATCACCTCGGCCGGCGGCCGCCCCAGCTCTTCGGCGAACAACGCCGCGTACAGACGGGAGCAGAAGACCTCCTCGTCCCAGCCGCCCATGCCCGCCCGGCGGTCATAGGCTTCGATCGCCTTCTCGAGCTCACCGGCGCTGCGCCAGGTCTGGGCCAGGTAGAACACATAACGCTCGTTGTCAGGCTCCTTGATCAGGCCCTGCTGGAGGATCTCTGCGTCTCCCAGGTACTTCTCCCGCGGGCTTTTACCCCTGCTGCGTCCCCCTCCGCCCACGATGACGATGGTGGCGCCTTCCAGATTCCCCTGGGTGTACTGCGAACCGCAGTCGAGGTACTCGTGCAGGACGCCGACGTAGCGCCACGGCAACTTGGTCGAGACCAGGGCGCGGCGCCGGTATCTGATGCGCCCGCTGCTGACGCCGACCCAGTAGGCGTCGCGCGTCAGCTCCGGCATTCGAGGGCCGGGCGCCACGTCCATCACGTCGTCGGCGTCCATGAAGAGCAGGTAGTCCGCAGCGGCGCGGGCGAGTTCGATCGCCTCGGTACGGCTGCCGTCGAACCCCTTCCAGGGCCGTTCATGCAGTTCGCCGGGCAGGTCGCTGTAGGCGTCGCGGATGATGTCCTGCGTGCCGTCGGTGGAGCCGGTGTCCACGATGACCCAAGTGTCGATCAAGGGCCGTACGGATTCGAGACAACGCCGGATCACCGCAGCTTCGTCCTTGACGATCATGTTCAAACAGACCGTTGACTTCACGGGTCCCATCCAATCCAGCCGCTGAAAGCCACGCAAAGAGGCTGGGCCGAAACCATTCTCACGGCTCGTGCATCCGAGTGGTCTGAACGGCCCGGGCGCCTGCCGAATCGCTCCACGATCGGGACGGCCTCGTAACGTCGGTGCCGACCACCTATGACAGGCCAACTCCATCCGTCCGCCACCCTCCACGAAAAGTGACACAGTGAAACGTACGAGATTGTGGGCAGGACTCGCCGCGGCCACGACGGTTGCCACCGGGGTGGCCGTCTGGGCGATTCACTCCCCGTCGGCAGGGCCGTCGGAATCCAGGGCCGGTTCAGTGGCCGGGAACGCCAAGTCGGCAGACTCGCTTCTGCGGTCCGCCCTTCAGCGCCAGGTCAGCCGGGATCCCCTTGGGGCTGCCCAGGACTACCGGCGCGTCCTGGAAATGGACCCCAGGAACAAGAACGCCTGGTACGGCCTCGGGGTCATCGATCAGCAGTACGGCAGGATGGCGGATGCCCGCACAAACTTCGAGAAGGCTCTCGAAATCGATCCGCACTTCATGTCCGCTCTCTACAGCGAGGCGTACATGCTGAGATCGAGTGACCCCGACCGGGCCATTGAGCTGCTCGGGCGTGCCGCTGCCGTCGATCCGAAGGCAGCCGCGGTCCATCTGCAACTGGGTCAGCTCCTGGCGGCGAAGGGCCGCAAGGGCGAGGCCGGGGACGCGTTCCGTCGTGCGGTCGCGGTCGATCACAAGCTCCTCTCCCAAGTGCCGGAAGAGTTGCGGGACGCCGCGAGCCGATGATTGCCCGGCGACTCCGCAGGCGCCCGGCGGACCCTGAGGTTCCGCCGGGCGCCTGCTACGTGCGTCGGGTGCTCGTACGCGCCGCCGCGGCCCGGGCGGCGAACTCGGGCTCCTTCAGCGCCGCCGACAACTGGTCGTCCCACGGAGCGAGGGGGACGAGGCCGGCCCGCAGCCAGTTGCCGTGACCGAGGACACCGAAAGCCGGGCGGGCGGCCGGCCGTGGGAACTTGTCCGAGCCGACCGGGCGGATCCGCTCGGGGTCGAGCCCGCCGAGCCGGAAGATCTCCCGCGCCAGGCCGCACCACGTGGTGCGGCCGGCCGCCGTGCCGTGATAGATGCCGGCCGGTGCCCGTCCGGTCAATGCGGCGCGGCCGAGGGCGGCCAGCTGCCGGGCGAGCGCCCGGGACCAGGTCGGCTGGCCGTGCTGGTCGGCCACCACGTCCAGCGTCTCGCGCCGGGCGGCGAGTTCGAGCATGGTGGCCACGAAGTTCGGGCCATGCGCGCCGTAGAGCCAGGCGGTGCGCACGATGTAGCCGGTGTGCGGGAGGAGTTCGACGACTGCCCGTTCCCCCGCCAGTTTGCTTCGCCCGTACGCGTTCACCGGCCCCGTCGGCGCCTCTTCGGGGTACGGCCGACGGGCGTCGCCCGGAAACACGTAATCCGTGGAGATGTGCAGCAGGATTGCGCCGCTGTCCGCGCAGGCGTGTGCGAGGTGGCGGACGCCCGTGCCGTTCACGGCTGTTGCCGCGGTCTCGGACCGCTCGGCGCCGTCGACGTCCGTCCAGGCAGCGCAGTTGACGACGACTCGGTGACCTGTGACGGCTGCGCGTACGGCGGTCGGGTCGGTGATGTCGAGCTGCTCCCGCCTCAGTCCCGTCACCACGGTGTCCGGATCGGCGGCGAGTTCGGCCAGCACGTCCTGGCCGAGGAGCCCGTGTGCACCGGTCACCAGCCAGGTCGTGCTCATCGCAGCGCGGCCCTCTCCTTCAGCGGCTCCCACCAGGAGCGATGCGTGCGGTACCAGTCGACCGTGGCGGCCAGGCCGTCCGTGAAGGACACCTGCGGGGTGTAGCCCAGTTGCTCGCGGATCTTGCCGTCGTCCAGCGAGTAGCGCAGGTCATGGCCCTTGCGGTCGGCCACGTACTCGACCCGGTCCCAGCCCGCGCCGACCGCGTCCAGCAGCAGCCCGGTGAGCTTGTGGTTGGTCAACTCGGTTCCGCCGCCAATGTTGTAGACCTCTCCGGCCCGGCCGCCGCGCAGGACCAGGTCGATGCCCCGGCAGTGGTCGGAGACGTGCAGCCAGTCGCGGACGTTGCTGCCGTCGCCGTACAGGGGGACCGTTTTCCCGTCAAGCAGGTTGGTGATGAAGAGCGGGATGACCTTCTCGGGGAACTGGCGGGGCCCGTAGTTGTTCGTGCACCGGGTGACGACCACGTCCAGACCGTGGGTGCGGTGGTAGGCGAGAGCCAGCAGGTCGGAGCCAGCCTTCGAGGCGGAGTAAGGGGAGTTCGGTGCCAGTGGCCACCCCTCGGTCCACGAGCCTTCGCTGACCGAGCCGTACACCTCGTCGGTGGACACATGGACGAATCGGCCGACGCCGTGCCGGTGGGCCGCGTCGAGGAGCACTTGGGTGCCCATCACATTGGTGCGGACGAACGGACCGGCCCCGTCGATCGACCGGTCCACGTGCGACTCGGCAGCGAAGTGCACCACCGCGTCGTGGCCCGCCATCACCTGGTCGACCACGTCCGGATCGCAGATGTCGCCCCGAACGAAGGCGTAGCCCGGGTGTTCCGCCACCGGTGCCAGGTTCGCCTCGACGCCGGAGTAGGTGAGTTTGTCGAGGACGGTGATCCGCGCCGTCGGATCCGGGTCCAGCCGCCGCCGGACGTACTCCGAACCGATGAATCCGGCACCGCCGGTTACGAGGATGCGCATCATTCTCCGATTTTCTTGCTGCCCGCGACTTCGGCACCGGGGTCTCCTGCCGGTTCCGGAGTCGCGTGCGCGGGCACAACGCGGACGGCGCCCCGGAGCCGAGGCCCCGGGGCACTGTCACTCATTCGCGGGTGAAGCCGGCGGCCGCTACGGCACCGGCGATCGCCCGGGGGTTACGTCGGGTGGACGCAGACCACGTACGCGACGATGTCGCCCGTGTTGTTCGCGGTGGTGGTGGCCTGCCAGCCGGTGGGCGGGTTGGTGCCCAATGGGAAGGTCTCGATGAGGTCGCCGTTCTCGGCCAGGGCACCGCCGCCGGTGGCGAAGTCACCGGTGTGGCAGGACGCGGTCACCGAACGCGTACCCGTTTCACTCACGACGTAGGTGGTGCCGACCGTACCCTGTGCGCCCTGAGCTCCCTGGTTGCCCTGGAAGCCCTGCGCGCCCTGACGACCCTGCGGACCCTGGTTGCCCTGCGCACCCTGACGACCCTGCGGACCCTGGTTGCCCTGCGCACCCTGACGACCCTGCGGACCCTGGTTGCCCTGCGCACCCTGACGACCCTGCGGACCCTGGTTGCCCTGCGCACCCTGACGACCCTGCGGACCCTGGTTGCCCTGCGCACCCTGACGACCCTGCGGACCCTGTGGGCCTTGCCTACCCTGTGGGCCCTGGTTACCCTGCGCGCCCTGCTTACCCTGTGGGCCCTGCGGACCCTGCTTGCCCTGTGGGCCCTGCTTGCCCTGTGGGCCTTGCTTGCCCTGCGGGCCCTGCTTGCCCTGTGGGCCCTGCGGACCCTGAGGGCCACGCTTGCCCTGATGGCCGCGCTTACCATGGTCATGACCTCGGTCATGGCCGCGCCCGCCATCTTCGCTCACAGCGTCACTCGGTTCGAGTCGCGCGGTGACCCTGTTGGCGTTGGACCTCTGGATCGCGTCGGCGATGGCCGTCGTGTTCGGAACAACGTTGAGCGCAACAGCGAGCGCCCCCGTCGACACCAGCGCGGCACGCTTCAGACGCGAACGTCGAATTGTTCTTCGGTTCAAGAGAGCTTCCCCAGAACTTGAAAGGACCCAAGGGCATACGCACGCGCGGAGGTGCTTTCTCCATGCCCGTCACGTCGCACTTGGCCACGGACAGAACAAGTGTTGACTCGTTGCGACCGGATTATTACGACTTGATTCCGTGACATGCTGAGGATCACCCGTGCGGCCTCAATTCCGCGCAGGCCTCGAAGGAAGGCAGCAGACCCTGCCGCTCCGCTTCGTCCAGGGTGGGCGCCGCGGCATCCTTGCCGGAAAGCCGCACCTCGACATCCTCGGGCCAGTCGATGTCCAGAGAAGGGTCGAGGGGATGGATTCCGTACTCGCGCTGAGGTGCATATTCCTGAGAACACAGATAGACGACGGTGGAGTTGTCGTCCAGCGCCATGAAGGCGTGGCCCAGCCCTTCCGAGAGGTAGACGCAGTTGTGCGTCACGTCGTCGAGCCGAATCGCCTCCCATTTCCCGAATGTCGGGGATCCGGTGCGGATGTCGACCACGACGTCCAGGACAGCACCACTGACACAGGTCACATACTTGGCCTGGCCCGGCGGGACCGACGCGTAGTGGATTCCGCGGAGCGTGCCGCGCACCGAACGGGAGCAGTTGGCCTGTGCGAGCCGGAGGCCTTGCCCGACGGCATCATGGAACCTGTCACTTCTGAACCACTCGTGGAATCGGCCCCGGTTGTCCGTTAACACCGTGGGCGTGTGCACCCAGGCGCCTTCGATGCCCAGCGGTTTCACTTGATTGCCTCCTTTTGCCGCACAGGACGCGATCCGTCGCCCCTCGGAGGCGCAAGGACGGGCCGCAAGTCGTCCAGCAGCCCCAGCAGGTAGTGGCCGTATCCGCTCTTGAGCAGCGGCCGGGCCAGCTCGCGGAGCCCGTCGTCGTCGATCAGGCCGGCCCGCCAGACCGCCTCCTCGAGGCAGCCGACCTTGAGCCCCTGCCGGTCCTCGATGACCCGGACGAACTCCGCGGCCTGGACCATGGAGGTGAAGGTGCCGGTGTCGAGCCACGCCGTGCCCCGGTCGAGCCGTGTGACGTGCAGGGCGCCGGCTTCCAGATAGCCGCGGTTGAGGTCGGTGATCTCCAACTCGCCCCTGGCGCTGGGCCGTAGACCGCGGGCGAGTTCCACAACGTGACTGTCGTAGAAGTAGAGTCCGGGCACCGCGTACCGGGACTTGGGCCGGGTCGGTTTCTCCTCGATGGACAGAGCGCGGCCCCGCTCGTCGAACTCCACCACACCGTACGCCGAGGGGTTGGCCACCTGGTAGGCGAACACCTTGCCGCCCGTCAGCCCCTCGTGGCCTGCCAGCTGTGTGCCGAGTCCGGTGCCATGGAAGATGTTGTCGCCCAGAATGAGGGCGACCGGGCCGTCCCCGATGAAGTCGGCGCCCAGCAGAAAGGCCTGGGCAATGCCCTCTGGGCGCTCCTGTGCCACGTACTCCAGCCGAAGGCCGAGTTTTCCGCCGTCCCCGAGCAACCGACGGAACTGGTGCTGGTCTTCGGGGGTAGTGATGATCAGAATCTCCCGGATTCCGGCCATCACGAGTGTGGAAAGCGGGTAGTAGACCATCGGCTTGTCGAATACGGGAAGCAATTGTTTCGAGACCGATCGGGTCAATGGCCACAGTCGCGAGCCGGTGCCCCCGGCCAACAGGATTCCACGCATGGCCTCACCATAGGGGAGTTGCGCCCGAATGCGGCTTTTGCACACGGCTTCACATGATTTGTCGCCCGAACAACAGGCACATCTGGAGGCGTTCACGGCCCCACACGCCGGAGAGGCCGGGGGGGCCCCCCCGGGGGGGCCCCCCCCCCCCGGGGGGGCCCCCCCCCCCGGGCGGGGGGCGTCGCCGGTGAGGGCCAGACGGACCCGCGGCCCCGGGGTTGGGGGGGGGGGGGGTTGGGGGCCCCTGTCAGCCCAGGCGCTCGACGAGCGCGCGGTACTGGTCCCACAGCTCCTTGGGCGTGTGGTCACCGAAGGTGTTCAGGTGTTCGGGGACCAGAGCGGCCTCCTCGCGCCACACGTCCTTGTCGACGGTGAGCAGGAAGTCCAGGTCGGAGTCCGACAGGTCCAGGCCGTCGGTGTCCAGGCCCCCCTTGGTCGGCAGGACGCCGATCGGGGTCTCGACGCCCTCGGCCGTGCCGTCCAGGCGCTCCACGATCCACTTCAGGACGCGGCTGTTCTCGCCGAAGCCGGGCCAGACGAACTTGCCCTCGTCGTTCTTGCGGAACCAGTTGACGTAGTAGATCTTCGGCAGCTTGGACTGGTCGCCGTCACGCTGCTCGGCGGCCTTGCCGACCTCTATCCAGTGGCCCATGTAGTCGCCCATGTTGTAGCCGCAGAACGGCAGCATGGCGAACGGGTCGCGGCGCAGCTCGCCGACCTTGCCCTCGGCGGCGGCCGTCTTCTCGGAGGCGACGTTGGCGCCGAGGAAGACGCCGTGGTTCCAGTCGAAGGACTCCGTCACCAGCGGCACCGCGGAGGCGCGGCGGCCGCCGAAGAGGATCGCCGAGATCGGCACACCCTTGGGGTCCTCCCACTCCGGCGCGATGATCGGGCACTGCGCGGCGGGCGTGGTGAAGCGGGCGTTGGGGTGGGCGGCGGGCGCCTCGGACGCGGGGGTCCAGGAGTTGCCCTTCCAGTCGGTGAGGTGCGCCGGGGTCTCCTCCGTCATGCCCTCCCACCACACGTCGCCGTCGTCGGTGAGGGCGACGTTGGTGAAGACCGAGTTGCCCCACAGCGTCTTCATGGCGTTGGCGTTGGTGTGCTCACCCGTGCCGGGCGCGACGCCGAAGAAGCCGGCCTCGGGGTTGATCGCGTACAGCCGGCCGTCCTCGCCGAACCGCATCCACGCGATGTCGTCACCGATGGTCTCGACGGTCCAGCCGGAGATCGTCGGCTCCAGCATGGCGAGGTTGGTCTTGCCGCAGGCGCTCGGGAAGGCGGCGGCGACGTACTTGGCCTCACCGGTGGGCGGGGTGAGCTTGAGGATCAGCATGTGCTCGGCCAGCCAGCCCTCGTCGCGCGCCATGACGGAGGCGATGCGCAGGGCGTAGCACTTCTTGCCGAGCAGCGCGTTGCCGCCGTAGCCCGAGCCGTAGGACCAGATCTCGCGGGTCTCGGGGAAGTGCGAGATGTACTTGGTGGAGTTGCACGGCCACGGGACGTCCTCCTGGCCCGGCTCCAGCGGGGCGCCCAGGGTGTGGACGGCCTTGACGAAGAAGCCGTCGTCGCCGAGCTCGTCCAGCACCGGCTGTCCCATGCGGGTCATGGTGCGCATGGACACCGCGACATAGGCGGAGTCGGTGATCTCGACGCCGACCGCGGACAGCGGCGAGCCCAGCGGGCCCATGCAGAACGGGACGACGTACATCGTCCGGCCCTTCATCGAGCCGCGGAAGATCCCTCCCTTGCCGTCCGCCCCCTGGAAGATCTCCCGCATCTCGGCGGGCGCCTTCCAGTGGTTGGTCGGACCTGCGTCCTCGTCCTTCTCGGAACAGATGAACGTCCGGTCCTCCACGCGGGCCACGTCGGACGGGTCCGACGCCGCGTAGTAGGAGTTGGGGCGCTTGATCGGGTCGAGTTTCCGGAAGGTGCCCTTCTGGACGAGCTCCTCGCACAGTCGCTCGTACTCGGCCTCGGATCCGTCACACCAGACCACGCTGTCCGGCTGCGTCAGTTCGGCGATCTCATTGACCCACGAGATCAGTTCCTTGTGGTGGGTGGGGATGACGGGGGGAGCCGCGATGTCGCGCGCCACGATCGCTCCTAAATGAGGGGTTTTTGTCTTGTCGCCCCGTGGGGGCTGCGACCCGGATGCTTCGTAGCCGCTCATCCGGTGCCGACCGCACTCATTTGATCATCCGACGAGAGTGCCCATCTGTCCAGGGGGCGTCACAGGTGAGCGACGTGAGTAATGCCACGATGCCCGCGATTCTTTGCGTCCACGTTGGATTCGACTGAAGGTCTTTTTGCGTTCGGCCCGTTCGCCGGTGCTCACGGTCCGGCGCTGATTCACGACTTACGGTGTCGTAGGTACGATGCGCGCATGACTGCGTCCGCCTCCGACGCGCCCCTGGACACGCCGGTCGCCGGCCGCGGTCCCGTCGCGCCCTCCCTGCCGCACCAGGTCAAGCCGAAGCTGCGCGGCTGGCTGCATCTCGGCATGTTCCCGGCCGTACTCGTCGCAGGGCTCGCACTCACCGCGCTGGCCGGCTCCACCCGCGGACGCATCGCCTGCGGGATCTACGTCCTCACCGCCTGCCTGCTCTTCGGCGTGAGCGCGCTGTACCACCGGGGCAACTGGGGGCCGCGCATGGGCGGCGTGCTGCGCAGGCTCGACCACGCGAACATCTTCCTGATCATCGCGGGCACGTACACACCGCTCACCCTGCTGCTCCTGCCCAGCACCAAGGGGCAGTGGCTGCTGTGGGGCATATGGGGCGCGGCTGCCGCCGGCATCGCCTTCCGCGTCTTCTGGGTCGGCGCCCCGCGCTGGCTCTACACCCCCTGCTACATCGCGATGGGCTGGGCGGCCGTCTTCTTCCTGCCGGACTTCCTGCGCACCGGTGGCATCGCCGTCCTGGTCCTGGTCGTCGTCGGCGGGCTCCTCTACAGCGCGGGCGGCGTCGTCTACGGCATCAAGCGGCCGAACCCGTCACCGCGCTGGTTCGGCTTCCACGAGGTCTTCCACAGCTTCACGCTGGCCGCCTTCGTGGTGCACTACGTGGGCATCTCGCTGGTGGCCTACCAGCACGCGTAACGCCTCACACCCCTCCCCCACCCGGCCACGACTCACACGAGCCGTGGCCGTTTCCGTGTGCCCGAAAACCCCGGAGGAGCCCGGACACCGCCGGAAGGAGGCCCGGAACGTATTCGACAGTCGATACCGATTGACAGAGCATTGATTTTGAGAGCTACTCTCATTTCATGGCTACTCTCACCCACGCCGAAGACGTACGGCGCGATCCCCGCCGCTGGTGGGCCCTCGCGGCCCTGGTCGCGAGCATGCTGGTGCTCGGCTTCGACATGACGATCCTCAACGTCGCCCTGCCGACCATGGCGAGGGAACTCGGCGCCTCGACCGGGCAGCAGCAGTGGATGGCGGACGCGTACGTCGTCGTCTTCGCCGCGCTGATGCTCCCCGCCGGACTCCTCGGCGACCGGTTCGGACGGCGGCTGATGCTGATCGCCGGGCTCGCGGTCTTCCTCGCCGGTTCCGTGGTGGGCGCCCTGACCGGCGACGTCGGCGGGGTGATCGCCGCCCGTGCGGTCATGGGCGTCGGCTCGGCACTCGTCATGCCGCTGGCGCTGTCCGTGCTGCCCTCGATGTTCGGGCCCGAGGAGCGCGCCAAGGCCGTCGGCGTCATCTCGGCCGCCTCGGCGCTCGGCCTGCCGCTCGGCCCGATCATCGGCGGCTGGCTGCTGAACCACTTCTGGTGGGGCTCGGTCTTCCTCATCAACGTGCCCATGGCCGGCCTCGGCGTCGCGGCCTGCCTCCTGCTGCTCCCCGAGACCCGCGATCCGGCCTCCCCGAAGGTCGGCGCGCTGTCCACGGCGTTCACCGCGACCGGTCTCGGCGCGCTCGTCTACGCGATCATCGAGGCGCCCGACCGCGGCTGGGGCGACCCGCTGGTGCTCGCCGCGTTCACGGCGGCCGCCGTCCTCCTGGCCGGGCTCGTGCTGCGCGAGCGCCGCGAGGCCCGCCCCATGCTCGACATGACGCTGCTCGCCCGACGCGGCTTCCTGTTCAACGTGATCGCCGCGACCCTGGTGATGTTCGTGCTCAGTGGCCTGATGTTCGTGCTGCCGCCCTACCTCCAGGCCGTGCTCGGCCACGACGCGCTCGGCACCGGTGTGCGGCTGCTGCCCATGATGGGCGGGCTGCTGGTCGCCGCGAAGGGCGCGCAGCCGGTCGTCGCCCGGTTCGGACCGCGGGCCGTGGTCGCCGCGGGACTGGTGGTGCTCGCCTTCGCCGCGCTGCTGGGCAGCCGTACGACCGTGGAGTCCGGCTACGGCTTCACCGCCCTGTGGCTGTCGATCGCCGGTGTCGGCTTCGGTTTCTCCGTCGTCCCGGCCATGGACGGAGCACTGGCCGCCCTGCCCGCCGACCGGGCGGGCAGCGGATCCGGTCTGCTGATGACGCTGCGCCAGGTCGGCGGCGCGGTCGGCATCGCCCTGCTCGGCAGCCTCCTGGCGAGCGCCTTCCGGCACCGGCTCGACGTCACCGGGCTGCCCGCCGAGACAGCGCACACCGCCGGGCAGTCCGTGGTCGCGGCCCACCTGGTCGCCGGGAGGACGGGCTCGGCGCACCTGGCGGCCTCCGCGAACGCGGCGTACGTGCACGGCATGGGCCTGGTGCTGCTGGTGGGCGGGATCGCCTCGGTGGTGGCGGCGCTGCTGGCGGCCGCGTTCCTGCCGGGCACCGCCCAGGGCGCCGTACGGGCCGATCCGGAGGAGCACCCGGCCATGGCCCGACCCTGACCCGATGCCGGACAATGACCTTCATGACGGCCGCACGTACCACGACCCCAGCCGACCGCCCCCCGATGGGGCTGAGGGAACGCAAGAAGCTCAAGACCCGGCAGGCGATCCGTACGGCGACGTACGCGCTGATCGAGGAGCAGGGGTACGACGCCACGACGATCGAGCAGATCGCCGACCGCGCCGAGGTGTCGCCGTCGACCGTCTTCCGATACTTCCCGACCAAGGAGGACATCGTCCTCACGGACGAGTACGACGAGATCATGCTGGAGGAGCTGCGGGCCCGGCCCGTTGACGAGCCGTGGATGGACTCCCTCCGGCATGTGATGCACAAGGCCCTTGCGCTGGGAATGACCGACGAGCCCGAGGTGTCCCGGCTGCGCGCCCGGCTGGGCGTCGAGGTTCCCGCGGTCCGCGCCCGGATGATGGAGAGCATGTCGGAAGCCGGCCTGCTCATCCGCCAGGCCATCGCGGCCCGCACCGGCCTGGACCAGGACAGCCTGGAGGTGCGGGTCTTCGCCATGTCCCTCATGGGCGGCCTGATGGAGGTCTCCCTGTACTGGGCCGAGAACGGATGCAAGGGTGAGCTGAGCGACCTCATGGACCAGGCCATGGACGTCCTGGAACACGGCCTCCCCACCAAAAATCCGTGAGCCCGCGACCCCGCGTCCGTGCCATCCTGACCGGGTGAACGGTCCCGAGATCCACGTCGGGTTCGCCCCCGGCCTGCACCTGTTCGTCCCGCACGCCCGGCGCCGCGGCGCCACCGCGGTCGTCACGGACGGCGTCTCGACGCTCGGCCACGTCGTGGAGTCCCTGGGCGTGCCACTCACCGAGGTCGGCGCGCTGGTGGTGGACGGCCGTGAGGTGCCGGTGTCGCACGTGCCGCGGGAGGACGAGACGGTCCAGGTGCGCGCCGTCGCCCGGCCCCAGCACGTCCCCGGCGCTCCCCTGCGCTTCCTCCTCGACGTGCACCTGGGCACCCTCGCCCGCCGACTGCGCCTGCTGGGCGTCGACACGGCCTACGAGTCCACCGACATCGGCGACCCGGCACTCGCCGCCCGCTCGGCCGCCGAGAAGCGGGTCATGCTCAGCCGCGACCGCGGCCTGCTGCGCCGTCGTGAACTGTGGGCGGGCGCCTACGTCTACAGCACCCGCCCCGATGACCAACTCCACGACGTCCTCGACCGCTTCCGCCCCGAGCTGCGCCCCTGGACCCGCTGCACCGCCTGCAACGGCCTGCTGCGGGACGCCACGAAGGACGAGGTGGCCGACCAGCTCGAGCACGGCACGCACCGCACGTACGACGTCTTCGCCCGCTGCGGCGACTGCGGCCGCGCCTACTGGAAGGGCGCCCACCACGACCAGCTGGAGGCGATCGTGCAGCGGGCGCTGGCCGAGTTCACGAGCCGATCCTAGGGGTTTTGTTCAGCCCGTGGGCGCGACCTCATCGGCGGTGTGTGGCCGTGGCACCAAGGCCCCTGTCCGAACCGGCCGGGTCCTGGCCGCGGTGGTCGCGGAGTGGAGCCGGCGCAGGAGGAGCACCGCGGCGGCCAGCAGTAGCCCGTCACGTACTGCCAGGGTGGCGACGGCGGACCAGGTGCCGTTGATGAGGTTCCAGTAGGTGAACGGATAGATGACCAGGGTGAAGCCACACGCTGCGAGGATCAGGCGGGCCGGGGCCCGCATCGCGGAGGTGCGCCAGCTGGTGCCGACGGCGACGAGCCCGACCGTCCAGAGCATGAACTGAGGACTGAACACCCGGCTGGTGAAGATGCAGAGCAGGACTGCGGTGAGTCCCAGGAACGAGGGAGCGGCGTCCGTGAAGAAGCTCGCCGGAAGCCGCAGCCTCAACCACAGCAGCCAGGCCAGTGCCAGGACGTTGAGGATCAGGAGTGCGCGTGCCACGGATTCCACGTACGGCCCTGTGAACTGCATCGCGCCATAGGCCAGCTGTACCTGTCCGGGCCAGCCGAAGTGGCGGGCCACGTGGAAGGGCAGCGCCCCGAACGACTCGATCTGAAGGCCGCGATTGCGCTGCCCGATGGCGAAGGACCACACCCCGGGCATGACGGCTCCGAGCGTCAGGCAGATACCGGCCGCGACTGCCAGGGCACGCTTCCAGGCCGAGCGCGCGGCCTCTTTCGACCCGATGCCCAGCAGTACCAGCACAGGCCAGAGCTTCATGGTTGCCCCGACACCGACCAGGGCACTCCCGGTTCCGGCGCGGGACGGCAACCAGAGGAGAGCTGCCACGCAGACACCCGTGACCATCATGTCCAGACGCGCGTAGGGCATCGACCCGAGCAGCGGGACGCCGAGCGTCCAGACCCAGGCGCCCACCATGCTGCGCTCCGGCCGGCGACCGGTGCGCACCAGCCCGGCGAACACGGCGGCGTCGACCAGGAAGGCGGCCACGAAGAAAGCCATCTTGTAGGTGAGCACGAACAACAGCACGGGTGCGACAACCGCCAAAGACATGCCTGGGGGGTACTGCCAGGTGTCGTCACCAACGGGAAAACTCCCGAACTGAAAGCTCGACAGCCAGTGCTGGTAAATGGAGACTTCGTCGTCGTTCCCGTCCACGATCGGCAGGGGGACCAGGCCGAAGACCAGCATCAGCATCAACAGCCTGCTGATCCCCCACTCGAAGAGCGGTCCCGCAGGTCGCCCCCGGTCCAGTGCGTTGCCGATCATGAGACTCCTTTCCCTCGTGCCACGGCCTCGTTCGGCGGCACCTCGTCGGGCGACGCACGTCGGACCGCGCCTCAGACCATGCGCTGCGAACGGGCGCGCCCGTGTGATGAGGCGAGGCGCCGGGTCCGCGTCAGCGGAGGCCGGACGTGGAGCAGCGCAACTGGCACGCGAAAGCCCTGTTCAAGACGGATCGCGCCGATGCTTCGGACCACGGGAACCCTAGCGGTGGTGCCGCTTCGGACTGGGGGTGTCGTGCACGAGTGCGACACTTTTCGCCCGTTCGGCGGGCTTGGGACCGCGCATCCGCACCCGGCAGCGTCTCCACCACTTGGCCGGCGGCCTCGACCCCGGTGACCGGGCCTGACGCCGCGCGACTCACCCGCCGAGCGCCGCGCGCAGCCACTCCGGGTCGGTCGTCGGGGCGTCGCAGGTGAAGGCGCGGCAGACGTAGGCGGCCGGCTCGCCGTCCACGAGGGGGCGGTCGGCGAGCAGCGGGAACTCCTCGCTCTCCGGGGTGCCGTACGCGACGACCGCGCCGGGGGCGGTGCCGAGAAGTGCCGTACGGTGCAGCCGACGTGCGGCCGGGTCGTCGAGCGACGGCCCAACGACGGCGACCTCCCGCGGCCCGTCGAGCGCGGCCTCGGCGACGGCCAGCCCCCAGCCGATGAAGCGCGGGACGCGTGGACCGAGTGCCTGGACGACACCCAGCGCCTTCTCGGCCGCGGTGCGGTGGGTGTGCGACCCGGTGTGGGCCGCGTAGCCGAGCAGGGCGCCCGCGGCGGCGGTCCAGCCGGAGGGCGTCGCGTTGTCGGTGGGGTCCTGGGGGCGGCGGATCAGCTTCGCGGCGTCGGCGGCCGTGTCGTAGAGGGCTCCCGACTCCGGGTCGGCGAACCGGGTGAGCACATGCCCGAGGAGCAGCCCGGCGAACTCCAGCCAGACGCCCTCGCCGGTCACGGAGGCGAGGGCGAGGAAGCCCTCGGCGACGTCGGCGTAGTCCTCCAGCACCCCGGCGTTGGCTCCGGCCCGGCCGTCCTTGCTGGTACGGCGCAGCCCCGCGTGCTCGTCCATGTGCAGCCGGACCAGGAGGTCGGCGGCGCCGACGGCGGCCTCGACCAGGTCCGGGCGGTCGAAGTAGGCACCGGTCTCGGCGAGGGCGGCGATCGCCAGCCCGTTCCAGGCGGCGACGACCTTGTCGTCCCGGCCGGGCGCCGGGCGCCCGGCCCGCTTCGCCAGCAACCGGCGCCGGACGGACTCGACCCGGCCGGCGTCGAAAACGCCCTCCCGCACGGGGAGTTGCAGGACGGAAGAGCCGTGTTCGAAGGTGCCCTCCTCGGTCACGCCGAAACAGCGGGCGGCGAGTTCGGCGTCCTCGGCGCCGAGGGCCTCACGCAGCTGGGCGGGGGTCCAGACGTAGTAGGCACCCTCGACGTGCCGGCCCGAGCCGTCGTCGCTGTCGGCGTCCAGTGCCGAGGCGAACCCGCCTTCCGCGGTGCGCAGTTCGCGCACCATGAAGTCGGCGGTCGCGAGGGCGACCCGGCGGGCGAAATCGGAGCCGGTGGCCCGCCACAGGTGAGCGTAGACCCGGCACAGCAGGGCGTTGTCGTACAGCATCTTCTCGAAGTGCGGCACCACCCAGTCGCGGTCGACGGAGTACCGGGCGAAGCCGCCGCCGAGCTGGTCGTGGATGCCCCCGCGGGCCATCCGCTCGCAGGTGTCCGCCGCCATCTGGAGGGCGCCCTCGGAGCCGGTGCGGGCGTGGTGCCGCAGCAGGAACTCGATCACCATCGACGGCGGGAACTTCGGCGCCCCGCCGAACCCGCCGCGCTTCGCGTCGTACTCCCGGGTCAGCGCGAGCAGCGCCTGCGCCAGGTCCTCCTCGCCGGGGGGTCGCGCGGCGCCGTAGTCGATCTCCCGCTGCGCGAGGTCCCGCACGATCTTCCCGGCGACGTCGGCGACTTCCTCCCGCCGGGTCTGCCAGGCCTGCCGCACCCCTTCCAGGACCTGCCCGAAGGAGGGCATGCCGTGCCGGGACTCCGGCGGGAAGTAGGTGCCGAAGTAGAACGGCTCGGCGTCGGGCGTGAGGAACACGGTCATCGGCCACCCGCCCTGCCCGGTGGCGGCCTGCACGGCCTCCATGTACACGGCGTCGACGTCGGGGCGCTCCTCGCGGTCCACCTTGACGCTGACGAAGTGCTCGTCGAGGAAGGCGGCGGTGGCCGGGTCCTCGAAGGATTCGTGCGCCATGACATGGCACCAGTGGCAGCTGCTGTACCCGACGCTCAGCAGCACGGGGACATCGCGCCGCCGGGCCTCCTCGAAGGCCTCCGCCGACCACGGCCACCAGTCGACCGGGTTGTCGGCGTGCTGGAGCAGGTACGGGGACGTCTCGTGGGCCAGTCGGTTCGGCATACCTCCATCCTGCCTCACCCGGCCCCGCCGGACGCGGATGGTGATCGTCCCGCGACTCCTCGTGTGGCCCCGACTTCTTCTCCGGGCGGTCGGCCCACGATCGCGGCCATCAGTGATCGCCGCCCCCCTCGCGCTCCCGGCCGACCCGAAGGACACTCGTAGGACAGGGAGTTGGCGCCGGAGGGGGACGGGACATGCGGGATGGCCATCGGGCGGACGCCGAGCGGCTGCTGAATCGGGCCGTGGAGGAGGAGGTTCGCCGCTCGGGCGGCCGGGTGGACGGAAGTGTGCTGCTGTCCCGGGCGCGCGGCGCGCTGGACACCATGGCCGAGACCGCGGCGGAGGAGTACGAGGCCTACACGCGGGCGCTGGACGAGTCGGGGGCCGGGCAGCTCACGTTCGGCCAGCGCTACGCCCGTGAGGGCGGCGGAACTTCCCTGCTCGTCGCGGGAGTCGCGGGACTGGCCGCCATCGTGGCCGACCTGGCGCTGGGCACCGACGGCGGCACCGCCGTCGGCGCGGGCGTCACTGTCGGAGTGGTGGGCGCCGCCGCCACCGTCGTGAAGGTGACCGCCACCCATCTGCCCGCCGCCCATCGCCGGGCCGGGGCGGCCGGCCAGCCCGGCGGTCCGGAGCAGCTGCGGTTGCAGTGGCTGACCGCGCTGGAGGTGCGCGGCATCCGCCCGTTCCTCGACCAGCAGCGCGTGCTGAGCGCGTCCACCACGCCGAAGAAGGCGGCGCCCCGGCTGCGCGGCACGGACAAGAGCGCGGCGGCCCGCAGACGCAGTGTCCTTGAGCAGTCGTTCGGTCAACTGCCCGACTCGGAGGACGTGTTCGCGGGGCGACGGGAGGAGATGGCACGGATCCGGCAGTGGGTGCAGGCGGCCCGCGCGTCCACCCAGACCCGGCCGACCGTCGTGGTCCTGCACGGAGCGCCGGGCTCCGGCCGCAGCACGCTGGCGGTGCGCGCGGCCCACGATCTGAGGGACCAGTTCCGGGGCGCGGTCGTGGTCGACCTGCGCGGCGGCAGCCAGGACGAGCCGCCGCTGCCCACCCGCGACGCCCTGCTGCACCTGCTGAACCGGCTCGGCGCGCCCCGCGAGCAACTGCTGTTCCGCGAACGCTCCTCCCCTGAGCAGCAGCTCAAACGGCTGGGCGAGCTGTACCACCAGCATCTGACGGGGCTGCCGGTCACGATCGTGCTGGACGACGCCTCGGACGCCGAGCAGGTCCGCGCCCTGGTCCCCGAGCGGTCCGACAGCCTCGTCCTGGTGACCGCCCGCGAGCCGCTCCGGCTGCCCGCAGACCTGCCGGCCTGGGTGCACCAGCTGCCCGTCCAGGCATTGGACGCGGTCGGCGCGGAGGAGCTGCTGACCGCCGCCGCACAGGACAGCTCGGGGCCCTACGACGCGGAGTCCACCGACCGGATCGGGCGGTTGTGCGGCGGGCTGCCGCTGGCGCTGCGGATCGCGGGCTCCTGTCTCGGTCCGCGCTCACCGCGTCAACTGGCCACGGATCTGGGCGCGTACGGCCCGGTGGAACCGGTGGAGCGGGCACTGTGGCTGCGCTACACCGACCAGTCGGAGCAGGCCCGCCGGCTGCTGAGGCGGCTCGCGCTGGCCGGTCGCGCCTCGATGGGCGGCGCGGCGGCGGCCGCGCTGCTGGCCGCGGACGAGGCGGAGGCGAACCGGCACCTGGCGGCCCTCGCCCGGGCGGGCCTGATCGACCACGTGCGGGGCAACCGCTACCGGCTGCACGACCTGGTGCGGGCCTTCGCTCACGCGCGTCTGCTGGACGAGGAGAACCCCGCCGAGCGGACGGCGGCGCAGGAGCGGCTGATCGAGAACTACGCCGAGCTGGCCGACTCGGTGCTGCGCCTGGTCGACGGGAACATGTCGACCCGCTCGGACCGCTTCAGCCCGCACGGCTTCACCTCCCTGGACGAGGCGCTGCGCTGGTTGGACGACGAGTCGAGCTTCATCACGGCGGCCCTCCGGCACGCGGAGGGCGTGAACCAGGGAACCGTGCTGAACCTGCTCGGCGCCCTGTGCGACTACTGCCTGCTGCGCGGCGACCTGTACCGGCTGGGGGAGATCAGCGAGCTGACCGAGGCCGTCGACCAGGGGCTGCTGGTCCGGTCGGTGCAGTGGCGTACCGGTATCGCGGCTCGCCAGCTCGGCGAGCTGGACAAGGCGCGTACCACGCTGGCCTCGGTCGTCGACCTCTACCGGGAGGCCCACCACGACGCGGGCGCGGCCCGCGCGCTGAACTCCCTCGGCATCACGCTGCACCACCAGGGCAACCTGACGGAGGCGGCGGCCCGGCTGCGCGAGGCTCTCGACCTTCAGTCGGCGCCCGAGCTGGCGACCGACCGCGCCTGGACGATGCACGCGCTGGCGGCGGTGGAGCGGGACCGGGCGCACCTGGCGGAGGCGCTGGAGCTGCTGACCCGGTCGCTGGTGCTGCACCGGGAGGGCGGGTCGGTGCACGGCGAGGCGTGGGCCCACTTCCAGCTGGGCCAGCTCGCGCTGCGCAGGGGCGACGTGGAGCGCGCCGAGGCGGACCTGCGCCAGGCACTGGACCGCAACCGCCGCACCCAGGACGCCCGCGGCGAGGCCTGGGCCCTCACCCAGCTGGCCCGGGCCCGGCTGATGGCCGGCGACACGGCCGAGGCCGTGGAGGAGCTGCGGCAGGCGGCGGCACGGCACCGGGACAACGAGGACGCGCGCGGCGAGGCGTGGACGCTGTACTACCTCGGTCAGGCGCTGGAGGAGACCGGCGGCCTCGACCAGGCGGTGCGCGAGCTGGAGCGCGCCCGCACCATGTTCTCCCGGATGCGGGACGTGTACGGGCTGGCCTGCGCCCGGCATCACTCGGCCCGGGTCACCCGGGACCAGCGGGCGGCGCAGACCGGGTCACTGCGCAACTCCGGTTTCGCCCGCCAGCTCCTCGTCGACGCCCGCGCCGACTTCCAGCGCATCGGTGTCGCGCACGGCGAGGCGTGGACGTGTCTGGAGCTGGCCGTCGTGGACGCCGGGAACGCGCGCACCCAGCAGGCGCTGTCCCTGTGTGACGAGGCGCTGGCCCTGTTCGCCTCCTACGGCGACCGTCGCGGTGAGGACTGGGCCAGGTTCCTGCGCTGCACCCTGCTGCCGTACGCGGCCCCCGGCGGTACGGAGGTCGGCACGGCGGTGGCCCAGGAGGAACTGGCCCAGCTCGCCCGCGGCGGCCATCCGCTGCGCGACGGGAAGCTGAACGACTACGTCGAGGCCTACCAGCTTCTCCTGGAGCGCGGCGTGAGCCTGGAGGCGGGCTGGCAGGCCTGGCGCCTGGGCATGGTGCCCGAGCGGCACGCGCGGGAGGTGATGGGGGTGGCGGTGCCGGACGGCGAGAGCTGAGAGCGGCACCGCCCGCCCGGGTGTCAGCCCCGCTCGGCCTTGGCGTCGCCGGAGGCGGCACCGGGCCGCGCGGCGGGGTCCGGGGCCTCCTTGAAGTCGACCCTGCCCATGTGGCGGTTCATGGACTTCATCAGGCCCCACACCGCGAGGGCCATCACCGCGAAGACGACGAAGCCGAGGACGCCGGGGGTGACCTTGTTCTTGTCGAACTCGGCGAGGGTTACCAGGTGCGTCATTGCCAGGCTCACGCTTGCACTCATGTCAGGCATTGTCCCTCACAGCTGCCGGACGCCCGCAAAGAGGTCGTCCTCCGGGAGCGAGGTGTCGACGAGCGACTTCGCGAGCTCGTACTCCTCCGTCGGCCAGACCTCCTTCTGGATCTCCATCGGCACCCGGAACCAGCCGCCGTCGGGGTCGATCTGCGTGGCGTGGGCGATCAGCGCCTTGTCGCGGATCTCGAAGAAGTCGGCGCAGGGGACGTGCGTGGTGAGCGTGCGCTCCTTGTGGCCCGAGTCCTCCCAGCGCTTGAGCCACTCGCCGTAGGGGGACTCCAGGCCGCGGTCGAGCAGGGCCTGGTGCAGCGCCTCGGTACGCAGGCGGTTGAAGCCCTGGTTGTAGTACAGCTTCAGCGGCTGGTAGGCCGGGCCGTACTCCGCCTCCGGGTACTTCTCGGCGTCCGCGGCGCCCTCGAAGGCCACCATCGAGATCTTGTGGGTCATGATGTGGTCGGGGTGCGGGTAGCCGCCGTTCTCGTCGTAGGTGGTGATCACCTGGGGGCGGAAGGAGCGGATCCGGCGGACCAGCTCGCCGGCCGCCTTGTCGAGGTCCTCCAGGGCGAAGCAGCCCTCGGGCAGCGGGGGCAGCGGGTCGCCCTCGGGCAGGCCGGAGTCGACGAAGCCGAGCCAGTCCTGGCTCACCCCGAGGATCTCGCGGGCCTCCTCCATCTCCTTGCGGCGCACCTCGTGGATGTTCTCCTCGATGTACTTGTCGCCCTGGAGCTTGGGGTTGAGGATGGAGCCGCGCTCTCCGCCCGTGCAGGTCACCACCAGCACGTCCACCCCCTCGGAAACGTACTTGGCCATGGTGGCCGCGCCCTTGCTCGACTCGTCGTCGGGGTGCGCGTGCACGGCCATCAGTCGCAGCTGGTCAGTCAAGGCTCAGTCCTCAGGTCAAGTCGGTGCCCGGCTCGGCGGGCAGTCAACGGGGTGCCGTCCCGCGGGGAGATCGGTCCGGGGTGGCGGTCGGTCGGTCGGGCGGGGGCTTCTATAGTGACCGAATCGGGGGGCGAATAATTCCGGGGTCCGGCTCCGGAAGCCCCCCGCGGGACGCCCGTCCCGCACCGGCCGAGAGGACGATCATGAGCACGGCGAGCACCCGGCTGCCCGAGGGCCGCTACGGCCGCTCCCCGGACGGGCGCGCCGACCACAAGCTCAAAATCGCCGGTGCCGTCCTGGGCGCGGCCCTGCTCGCCCTGATCGGTTACTTCGCCTACCACTACGTCGGCCAGAACGAGATCAGTGCGCAGGTCATCGCCTTCCAGACGTCGGACGACTCGGTGCGGGTCCATCTGGAGGTCCACAAGGACGCCGGCGCCCGCGGCTACTGCACTCTGCGCTCGCAGGCGGCCGACGGCTCCGAGGTCGGGCGGGCGGACTTCCGCTTCGACGAGCACGCCTCGCAGGTCGACAAGGTGCTCACCCTGCGGACGACGGCCCGGGGCACGACGGCCGAGCTGCTGGGCTGCAGCAGCGGGTGACGCGTCGGCGCCGACCGGAATACGCGGTCGCTGACCTGCGTTGACGTAGGTCTGACGGCTTATGTCCTCCCCCTTTGAGCCCTGAATTGTTAGGCTCGTGGTTTCGCCCACCCATGAGGGAACATTCTTCTGGGTAGGGCGATGCTTTGTATTCCCAGTACCGACGAGGAGCACCTGTGACCCAGACCAGCGAGAACGTCACCTGGCTGACCCAGGAGGCGTACAACAAGCTCAAGGACGAGCTTGCGCACCTTACTGGTCCTGCGCGCACGGAGATCGCCGCCAAGATCGCGGCCGCGCGCGAGGAGGGCGACCTGCGCGAGAACGGCGGGTACCACGCGGCCAAGGAGGAGCAGGGCAAGCAGGAGCTCCGCGTGCGCCAGCTGACCCAGCTCCTGGAGAGCGCCCAGGTCGGCGAGCCGCCGGCCGCGGACGGTGCGGTCGCGCCGGGCATGGTCGTCACGATCGCCTTCGACGGCGACGAGGACGACACCCTGAGCTTCCTGCTGGCCTCGCGGGAGTATGCGAGCGCCGAGATCGAGACCTACTCGCCGCAGTCCCCGCTGGGCTCCGGCGTGATGGGCCACAAGGTCGGCGAGGACGCGGAGTACGAGCTGCCGAACGGCAAGATCGCCTCGGTGAAGATCCTCAAGGCCGAGCCGTACAGCGGCTGAGTCCCGCACCGCACCGCCTTCCGGCGAAGCCCCCGGCGCTCCGCGTGAGCACCGGGGGCTTCGTCATGTCCGGACTATCGGAGGGCCGGCTCGCCGTCGCCCGCGCTCAGGCCGTGGCCGAGCGGTACTTGCGCACCGCCAGAGTGCGGAACACCACGACAATCAGCACGGACCACAGCAACGATGCCCACACCGGGTGCTGCATGGGCCAGGCGTCCGGCACCGGATATCCCGCCGGGAAGTTGCCGAAGAGCTGGCGGCATGCCTGCACGGTGGCGCTGAACGGGTTCCAGTTCGCGATCGTCTGCAGGAACGAAGGCATGTTCTCCGACGGCACGAACGCATTCGAGATGAATGTCAGCGGGAACAGCCAGATCAGGCCGCCGGAGGTGGCCGCCTCGGGCGTGCGTACGGACAGGCCGATCAGCGCGCCGATCCACGAGAACGCGTAGCCGAGCAGGAGCAGCAGGCCGAATCCGACCAGTACCTTGCCGAAGTTCTCGTGCGTGCGCCAGCCGACGAGGACGGCGACGACCGCGAGGACCACCAAGGTCAGTGCCGTCTGCACCAGGTCGGCGAGGGTGCGGCCGGTGAGGACCGCGCCGCGGGCCATGGGCAGCGAGCGGAACCTGTCGATGAGGCCCTTGTGCATGTCGTCGGCGATCCCCGCGCCGGCTCCGGCGGTGGCGAACGTGACGGTCTGCGCGAAGATGCCCGCCATCAGGAACTCGCGGTATCCGGAGGGGCTGAGGCCCGCACCCGGGACGCTGATCGAGCCGCCGAACACATAGCTGAACAGCACCACGAACATAATCGGCTGGATCAGCCCGAAAATAAGCATCTCGGGGATCCGGGTCATACGGATCAGATTGCGCTTGGCGACGACCATCGAGTCACGGACGGACTGGGTCAGGACGTTGCTGGTCGGCGCGATCCGCGCACTGTCGGTGGCGGCACTCACTTGACAGTCTCCTTCTTGCGCCGGCGATCTCTGGCGTCGGCACCCTGGGCGCCGCTCGTGCCGTTCTCGGCCTCGGCCTCGGCCACATGGCCGGTGAGGGACAGGAACACGTCGTCGAGGGTCGGGCGGCGCAGACCGATGTCGTCGATCTCGATGCCGCGGGTGTCCAGCTCCCGGATGATCTCGGCCAGGAGCTTCGCGCCGCCGGTGACGGGCGTGGTGATCTTGCGGGTGTGATCCTCGACGGTGGTGTCGCCCTTGCCGAAGCCGCGCAGCACCTCGGCGGCGGTGGGGATGTGCTCGCGCTGGTGGACCACGACCTCGACGCGCTCGCCGCCGGTGCGGGCCTTGAGCTGGTCGGAGGTGCCGCGGGCGATGACCCGGCCGTGGTCGACCACCGCGATCTCGTGCGCCAGGTGGTCGGCCTCTTCCAGGTACTGCGTGGTGAGCAGCAGGGTGGTGCCGCCGGAGACCAGCTGCTTGATGACCTCCCACAACTGCTGGCGGTTGCGCGGGTCGAGACCGGTCGTCGGCTCGTCCATGAACATCACCGGCGGGGAGACGACGAGCGCCGCCGCCAGGTCGAGCCGGCGGCGCATGCCTCCGGAGTAGGTCTTCGCGGGCCGGTCCGCGGCGTCGGCGAGGTTGAACTGCTCCAGCAGCTCCCCCGCCCTGGTCTTCGCCGCCGCGGCCCTCATCTGGTACAGCCGGCCGACCATCTCGAGGTTCTCGCGGCCGGTCAGATACTCGTCGACCGCGGCGAACTGGCCGGACAGGCCGATCGAACGCCGCACCTCGTTGGGCTGCTTGAGAACGTCGAGACCCGCGACGACGGCCTTGCCGCTGTCGGGTCGCAGCAGCGTGGTCAGACAGCGGACGGTGGTGGTCTTGCCCGCGCCGTTGGGCCCGAGCAGTCCCAGCACCGTGCCCTCGGGGACGTCGAGGTCGACGCCGTCCAGAGCCCTTACGTCGCCGAAGGTCTTCACCAGACCTTCGGCATAGATGGCGCCTGGCATGTGAGTCTCCGCGTCGTCGGGGATGGTCGGAAAAGCCTAGAGAGGCAGGTGTTGTTTCGCTGGGAATTTTCGCCGCGCCACGTCCAGGCAGGCCGCCTCGCGAACACGACACACCATAACGCGATGTATCGCGTCCACTCAACGGATTTGCTCGAGCGAGTGATGAAGAGCTGATGACCTCCGCGTTCCGCCCGCCATCCGCCCGCCCGGCGGAGGGCGGGATCAGTCGATGACCGTGTAGCCGGCCTCGCGCAGGGCCTGGCCGACCTCGGCGCAGTGCGCCGGACCCTTCGTCTCCAGGTGCAGCTCCACCTCCGCCTCCGCGAGCCCGAGCCGGGGGTCGGTCCGGACGTGGCTGACGTCGAGGACGTTGGCGTCGACCGCCGACAGCACCCCCAGCAGCGTGGCGAGCGCGCCCGGCCGGTCGGTCAGCCGCAGGCTGACCGCCAGATAGCGGCCCTGCGCGGCCATGCCGTACCGCAGCACCCGCTGGAGCAGCACCGGATCGACGTTCCCGCCGGACAGCACCGCCACCACCGGACCGGCCACGGGGCCCGAAGAGCCCAGCAGCGCGGCGACCGGGCTCACCCCGGCCGGCTCGACCACCAGCTTGGCCCGCTCCAGGCACAGCAGCAGCGCGGCGGACAACTCGTCCTCGGTGACCGTGCGCACCTCGTCCAGCAGTTCGCGCAGGATTCCGAACGGCACATCGCCCGGCCGGCCGACTCTGATGCCGTCGGCCATCGTCGCCGGAGTGCCGACCGTCACCGGGCGGCCAGCCGCCAGCGAGGGCGGGTACGCCGCCGAGCCCGCCGCCTGCACCCCGATGATCCGCACGTCCGGCCGCAGCGACTTCACCGCCACCGCGATGCCGGCCGCGAGCCCGCCGCCGCCGATGCCGACGACGATCGTGCGCACCTGCGGGCACTGCTCCAGGATCTCCAGGCCCACCGTGCCCTGGCCCGCGATGATGTCGGGGTGGTCGAACGGGTGGATGAACACCGCGCCCGTCCGAGCCGCGTACTCCTGGGCGGCGGCCAGCGTCTCGTCGACCACCTGGCCGTACAGGCGCACCTCGGCGCCGTAGTCCTGCGTGGCGCTGATCTTCGGCAGCGGGGCGCCCTTCGGCATGAACACCGTGGAGTGCACCCCGAGCAGCGAAGACGCCAGCGCGACGCCCTGCGCGTGGTTGCCGGCGCTCGCGGCCACCACCCCGGCGGCACGCTCCTCGGGCAGCAGCCCCGCGATCCGGACGTAGGCGCCGCGCAGCTTGAACGAACCCGTCCGCTGGAGGTTCTCGCACTTCAGGTGCACCGGCGCGCCCACCAGGTCGGACAGGTACCTGCTGCCCTCCATCGCGGTCACCCGCGCCACCCCGGAGAGCATCTTCTGCGCGCCGCGCACATCGTCCAGGGTGACGGGCCAGGGGGAGCCGGCCGTGCTGTAGCTCATGCCTCAAGTCTCGCAGTTCACGGGCCGCGGACGCCGTTGTGACCATCCTCCGAGACCGGATAGCGCAGCGCCGGTACGACTTGCCCCCCGGCCGCGTAACCTGTCCCCCAACCCAGCAGCTCTCCAGAAGCGAGCCCCCGGCCATGCCCACAACACCCGACATGTCGACGGACATGACGACCGGCGGTGACACCGGTCTGCTCGACACCCTCCAGCACGAGGTGGCGGTCTTCGCCCGCCGGGCCGAGCAGACCCGACTCGGCGGCGTCGGACAGGTGCGCAACTCCATGGACCGCGCCGCGTACCTGCTGCTCAACCGCCTCGACAAAGAGGGCCCGATGGGCGTCAAGGCGCTCGCCGCGAGCATGGGCATCGACTCCTCCACCGTCACCCGTCAGGTGGCGCCGCTCGTCGACACCGGCCTCGTCAAGCGCACCTCGCACCCCGAGGACGGGCGCGCCGTGGTGCTCCAGCTCTCCCCGCGCGGGCTGTCGCGGCTGGAGGAGGTCCGCTCGTCCAGGCGGCAGCTGATGGCCGAGCTGACCCAGGACTGGGAGCCGGCGGAGCGCGAAGCCTTCTGCTCACTGCTGACCCGCTTCAACGACGCCCTCTCCGCCCGCCAGGGCATACCGCAGACGGACTCGCCCTCGGCGTCGTAGAGCCGCGACCGGGCGCGGGCCGACGGGTGTGAACGCGGCTCTTGACCGACGGCCGGTCCCTCCCCTCATATGAGACCGGGCCCTCGTCGTACGCGGTTCAGGAGGCGTACGAGAACGGGTCCCGCGGTCACGGTCGCCCTTGGGGGGAGGTGCGGTGCGAGAACGGCAGGCGGCCCAAGGGGCTCGCCGGGCCCGGGAGTTCGAGGCGTTCGTCGCGGGCGCGGCCGGGCGGCTGCTGCATGCCGCCACGCTGCTCACCGCCGAGGCCCCCGGCGACAACCCGCGCGCGCGACGCCTGCTGACCCTCGCCCTGGCGCACACCTACGCGTGCTTTGACCGGCTGCGCGGCGAGGACCCGTACAACCACGCCCGCCGGCATCTGGCCGCCCGCTTCGCCCGCGAGGCGTGGCACCAGCGCGGCGGTCCGGGCCGCGCCCGCCGGAGGCCACCCGGGGCCTTGGCCGCGCTCACTCCCCAGGAGCGCCTGATCATCGTCCTCAGGCTGTACGAGGGGGTGGCCGAGGAACAGGCGGCGGCCCTGCTGGGACTGCCCACGGACCGCGTCCGCGCCATCTGCGACCGCGCGATCACCACGCTCACCCGCACTCCGGTGAGCCCGGCACCGGCGGTCGGCGACGCCGAGGCGGCAGCGTCGTGAGGGGAACGAAGGGCGTGAGCGGTGCGTGCGGCACGCGCGGCCCATGTGGCCATGCGGCGTGCGGCGCCCATGTGGACAGAGCCGGAGAGGCGCATGCGGCGCGAGTGGCCTGTGCGCCCTGTGCGCCCTGTGCGCCCTGTGCAGCATGCAGGAAAGACCGGACGAGTGGAGGCGGCCGTGAACGGGGTCGAACGGGAGGCGGCCGTACGGCGGATCCTGGAACAGCGTCCGCCGCAGGTGCCCACGGAGGTGTACGAGGAGGCCGTGCGCCGCGGGGGACGGATGCTGCGCCGCCGCACGGCCGCCCGCCGGTTGATGTGGCTGGTGCTGGCCGCGGCGGCCGTCGCCTTCACGGTGTGGGCGCTGACGGCTCGCCCGTGGGTGGAGCCGCCGTCGCAGACGACTCCACCCGTGACCGGCTGGTGACCCCTAGCCGAGGGCCTGCCTCAGGTCCTCAAGCAGGTCGTCGACGTTCTCGATGCCCACGGACAGGCGCACCAGGTCCCCGGGGACCTCGAGGGCGGAGCCCACCACGGACGCGTGCGTCATGCGCCCGGGGTGCTCGATCAGCGACTCGACGCCGCCCAGGGACTCGCCGAGCGTGAACACCTTGGCGCGGTTGCAGACCTCGACGGCCGCCTCCTCGCCTCCCTCGACCCGGAAGGAGACCATGCCGCCGAACGCCTTCATCTGCTTGGCGGCCACCTCGTGACCGGGGTGCTCCGGCAGGCCCGGGTAGAGGACCTGCGTCACGCGCGCGTGCCGGGACAGCATGTCGGCGACCTTCGTCGCGTTCTCGCTGTGCCGGTCCATGCGCACCGCGAGCGTCTTGGTGCCGCGCAGCACCAGCCAGGAGTCGAAGGGGCCGGCGACGGCGCCCATCGCGTTCTGGTGGAACGCCAGTTCCTCGCCCAGCCCGGCGTCGCCGACGATCAGCGCGCCGCCGACGACGTCCGAGTGACCGCCCATGTACTTGGTCAGCGAGTGCACGACCACGTCCGCGCCGAGCGCCAGCGGCTGCTGGAGGTACGGCGTGGCGAAGGTGTTGTCGACGACGAGCTTGGCGCCCGCGTCCCGTGCGACCTGAGCGACGGCGGCGATGTCGGTGATGCCGAGCAGCGGGTTGGAGGGGGTCTCCACCCACACGGCCTTGGTCTTCGGGGTGATGGCAGCCCATACCGCGGCCGGGTCGGAGGTGTCCGCGACCGACCACTCCACGCCCCACCGGGAGACGACCTTGGCGAACAGGCGGAAGGTGCCGCCGTAGGCGTCGTTGGGGATGACGACGTGGTCGCCGGGGCTGAGCAGCGTGCGCAGCAGGCAGTCCTCGGCCGCCAGTCCGGACGCGAACGCGAGTCCGCTGCGGCCGCCCTCCAGGGCGGCGAGGTTCTCCTCCAGGGCGGTCCTGGTCGGGTTGGCGCTGCGGCTGTACTCGTAGCCGTCGCGCAGACCGCCCACGCCGTCCTGCTTGTAGGTCGAGACCTGATAGATCGGCGGGACGACCGCTCCGGTCCGGGGGTCGGCGGTGTTGCCCGCGTGAATCGCGAGCGTCTCGAAGTGCTCACTGATGTGCCTGTCGCTCATGGGCCCGAGGGTAGTGCGCTTGTGGGGATGGTGGCGGACGGCGGGCCCCGGGCCGCACGGGAGGCAGGGTTATCCACAGGCTCGCGGTACAGGTTGGCCAAGTGTCGGCGCCGTCTGGTTCGCTTGTCGCATGGAGATTTTCTGGGTCCTGATGGCGCTGGCCATGCTGGGCTTCGTGCTGGTCCCGTTTCTCAGGCGCAGGCGTGCCGGCATCGAGCAGGTGACGCCCGGGCATCCGGACGCCGCGGACCCGGCGAACTACGGCTTCGTCCGGCAGGAGGAGCTCGACGTCCGCATGCCCGGACCGGACCAGGACCTGCTGGACGTCCTGGAGCTGGTGCAGCGCACGCAGGACTACCGCGCCGCCTCCCAGCTCCTCGCGGGCACGGAGAAGGAGGGCGAGCTGCGCTGGCAGCGGATCCAGGCCTTCGCCGGGGCGGCCTCGCTGGAGCTCCAGCAGCGGCCGGGCGGGGTCAGCGAGGCGCCCGGCGGGCAGTGGCTGCGGGTGTGGCGGGCCGAGGCGCCCAAGGACCCGGGCGGCGCGGCGGTGCACGCCGAGTTCCTGGTGCAGCAGGCGTGGCGTACGGCGACGCCGGGCACGGACGAGTTCCGGATCATCATGGAGGAGGCCCGGGAGGCGTGCGGGCAGGCGGCGCTGCTGGCCCCGGGCGACCCCGTCCCGTACATCGTCGAGCTGTCCGTGGCGCGGGGCCTGGCGTACTCGCAGCCGGAGTTCGAGAAGCTGTGGCTGAAGATCCTCGACCGGGCGCCGGCCCACACGGGGGCGCATCTGACGGCCCTGCACTACTGGTGCGAGAAGTGGCACGGCTCGCGTGAGCTGGCGTACTCCTTCGCGGAGGCCGCCGCGGCCCGTGCGCCCCGGGGCTCGCTACTGGCGGCCATGCCGCTGTTCGCGGTCTTCGAGCACCTCCCCGAGGTCAACCTGGTCAGGGGCTTCTACCAGAGCGAGGTCGTGACCAAGGCGATCCACGGCGCGCTCTTCGCGGTGCACGCGGCCCGCCCCGACGACCCGATGCTCGCCCACGTCCGCCATCTGCTGCTCTTCTTCCTGGTCCGCTCCGAGCGCTGGGCGGAGGCGATGAGCCAGCTGATACACGTCGACGGCCATGTGGGCGCGGTGCCGTGGACCCTGTCCGAGGACCCGGCGGCGGAGTTCGCCGTCTACCGGGCCCTGGCCGTGGCGGGCTACGAGGCCAACGGCGGCAGCCCGGCGACGCTGCGCCACTGAGCGGTCCCGGCTGCGCGTCCGGACAGGCTCGGCCACCGGGTCGACCGCCTGAGCTTGCGGCGGCGCAAACCGGTGTGCCCGCCGGAATGACGGCGGCGGCAGGATCGTTGTCCTCTATGCCGTCGACCGCGGACGCGGGAGCGGCGAAACCGACGGGCCCGTTGTGACGGACGGGCCCGCCCCAGACCGACGGGGAGACCCGTGCTCTTCGGCCGAACGCCGCAGCTGCCCACCCCCGAGCAGGCGCTCAAGGGCCGGCCCACGCCTGCGTTCGAGGTCCCCGACCGCCACACCGTCCTCGGCAATCCGCTCCTCGGCCCCTACCCCGAGGGCCTGGAGATCGCCGACTTCGGCCTGGGCTGCTTCTGGGGAGCCGAGCGCAAGTTCTGGCAGCTCCCGACGGGCGTGTGGACGACCCTGGTGGGCTACCAGGGCGGCTCCACGGAGAACCCCGCCTACGAGGAGGTCTGCTCGGGCCTGACCGGCCACACGGAGGCGGTCCGCGTGGTCTACGCCCCGAAGAAGACCTCGTACGAGCGCCTCCTTCAGGTCTTCTGGGAGTCCCACGACCCCACGCAGGGCTTCCGCCAGGGCAACGACGTGGGCACCCAGTACCGCTCCGCGATCTACACCCACACCCCCGCCCAGGCGGCCGCCGCCGAAGCCTCCCGCGAGGCCTACCAGAAGGTCCTCACGGCCTCCGGCCACGGCCGCATCACCACGGAACTGCTCCCAGCCGAGGGCCGCGAGTTCTACCCGGCGGAGGCGTACCACCAGCAGTACCTGGACAAGAACCCGGCGGGCTACTGCGGGCTGGGGGGCACCGGGGTGTCCTGCCCGATCGGCGTGGCCAAGGCGGATGGCTGAGGTCTTCTCGCACGAGGTCGCGGCGACGTTGCGGTCACTGTTGGCCGGTTCCCATCCGGTGAGCAGGGCGCTGTGCGCTCAGATCCCGTACACGCGGGTGGCCGGCAGGTGTGGGTGTGGCTGCGTGACGGTCGACCTCGCGGTGGACCGCGCACAGGTGCCGCCGGCTCCGCAGCATGGCAACCCGGCGGCGGACGCCTGGTACCTCGAACCGGACGATGCCGGAGTCATGGTGTTCACAACGGGTACCTCTCGCTCCTGGAGATCTACTCGGCCTCCAGCGAACCGATCAATAACTGGCCGGAACCACGCTTCGTCGAGCGCTGAGCCCCTCCCAAGAGACCGACCCCCGCAACGTCAACGACTCGGTTCGGTCAGCAAAGTCGGATCGGGACCGCCGGACCCGTTCTGTCCTTCCCCGGCTGTGTCCCGCCGCCGGCACCCATCGTCCACAGCGGGGCGGCGCCGGCCCCGCAGGCACGGCCCGGCTGCGGAGCCTCGGCCGGTCGGTCTCCGCCTTCCGTCAAGCCGCCTCGCGGTCAGCCCTCCGCGCGGGCGGGCAGCCGCCATCCCGGGCGCGGGAAGTGACAGGTGTAGCCGTCCGGGTAACGCTGCAGGTAGTCCTGGTGCTCGGGCTCGGCCTCCCAGAAGGGGCCGACCGGCTCCACCTCGGTGACGACCTTGCCGGGCCACAGTCCGGAGGCGTCCACGTCCGCGATCGTGTCCTCGGCGATCCTCTTCTGCTCGTCGTCCACGTAGTAGATCGCCGAGCGGTAACTGAGGCCGATGTCGTTGCCCTGACGGTTCTTGGTGCTCGGGTCGTGGATCTGGAAGAAGAACTCCAGGATCGCTCGGAAGTCGGTCTTCGCGGGGTCGAAAAGGATCTCAATGGCCTCCGCGTGCGTGCCGTGGTTACGGTACGTCGCGTTCGGCACGTCACCCCCCGTGTATCCGACCCGGGTCGCCGTCACGCCCGGGAGCCGGCGGATCAGCTCCTCCATCCCCCAGAAGCATCCGCCTGCCAGCACTGCCCTCTGCGTCTGCGCAGCCATTACGGCCCCTCCAATGTCTGTCAGCTCGGTCGATCGGGCTACTCGGCTCGCACGCCACCGGCATCCCATACCCAGTGTCCTCAACGCGCGAGGCTTCGAAGCGATTCCGTGCCCGTCCGACCCGCCTTGCGGTCGCCGACGACCACGAGGAGCCGGCCGTTTCCCCGCAGCTTGGAAGCGGGACCGCATGACATGGATCAAGCCCGAGATCCTCGAACGGTTCCGGGTGGGTGGAGAACTCTCGGCGCAGAGAACTGGCATGCGCCTCGCCGCTCCTTCGCCGAGTTCGTGCCGCACTGGTATGGCCGTGCAAGAAGTTCCAGCAGACCGATGAGTCTCCGCGCCTGCGGGCGTCTACAGGTGCAACAGTCCCGAGCAACATGAGACCAGGAGACGAAAAGATGAGCACCGAGCAGACCATCCCGGCCGACGGTTTCTCCTACAAGCTGACTCGAACGCTGGGCGCCCCCGCAGTGAAGGTGTGGCAGGCGTGGACCACCCCCGAGCAGTATGCCCAGTGGGCTTACGCCGCTGCCGGCTCCGTCGAGATGGACGTACGGCCGGGTGGAGCGTGGAAGGCCATGGTGGTCACGCCCGACGGCGGACAGTTCCCACTGACCGGCTCCTATCTCGAGGTCGTCGAGAACCGCCTCCTGGTGGTAGGCATGGACGTACCCGGCAAGCCCGCGCCTGCGGCCATGACCGTGGAACTCGACGAGCAGGACGACCGTCACACGCAGATCGTGCTCCGCCAGACCTGCGACACCGCCGAGGAACGCGACATGGCCGAGCAGGGCAGCACCATGCTCCTCGACGGTCTGAGCGCCTTCCTGGCCGGTGGAGCGGGGGACTGAACCCCGCTCATGAATCACCGTGGGCCCTGGATCACGCGGCAGGCCGGAACACGCCCGGTTTTGTCCGCCGGCCGACCGACTGAGCAGTTCGATCTGGTCCGTCACCCCAACGGGTAGCGCTGCTGTGGTGGGGCCGCCAAGCCGAGCGGGCAAAGGGTCGCGAACACGGCTTGACGTAGATCATCAAGCCGCTTTCATAGACCTCATCCATGCTGCTGGCATGACCGTGAACCGCTGCCAGCGTGTTGCTCGCCTCTCGGGTGGGACGGACAGCGGCCCTGCGGTGGGGGGCATCTGGCTTGACCTCCGTCCCGGCGAGCCCACGCTGCCATGTGATCCCTGAGCGTTGCCGGCCTCCCTGTTCGGATTGCTGGTCAGGGCCGCAGGTGGGCGAGCAGTTCGTCACCGGCGGGGTATCGCTGTTCCTGGGGAAGCAGTCGTGTCGCGGAGTCCAGATCGCCGCGATTGACGAGTGTGCGGATTTCTCGGGCGACTGGAGTTCACGTCGCTGATGGACACGGTCCACTCGTCCGCGTAGCGCGACGATGCCTCGCCCGAGATTGCCGCACCCTAACGGCCCTGGCCTGGGCAGGCACGCGCCTTTATTGGCCGGTCAGCAACCGAGGCGGACCGTGTCCCCGGCCCAGCGCCGTGGGCACTACGGCCTTCCGGTGAACGGATTGCCTTGGCCAGGAAACTGCCCGCTCGGCGGCACATACCGCAGCCGTCCGTTCTGGTCGGTCACCGGTATGAACCCGGCGGCCTGCAGGAGGGCGGTGCACTTGGCTTTGCGACGTCGATTGATGGCGAGTCCGAAAGGTACGACTATCAGCACGGCGCAGAAGGCGCCGGCGAGGAGAACGGAAGTGGTGCCCCTTTGGAGCCCGAAGCCGAGAAGAATGACGCAAAGCCCGATGCTCCTTATCACCTGATTGCCGTACAGGGCGGTCATGTCGAACGTGATGCGGGCCTTGAGGAGCTCGATCGCCCCGGGCACGAGGGGCGGCAGCGCGCCCCCGTCACTCGCATTCGGGTACTGCGCCCAGTTCTGTGCGGCTCGCGCGCGGGCCTGCGGGCTGAGGTCGGGCACGAACAACATCACGTAACCCCATCTCTGCCGAAGGCCTGCGTACTCGTACCCGAACTGCTGGGCGATAGAGGCGAGTCGAGCGAACTCCTTCGTTGACGCCATGCCCGGGGCGACCTCAACGGGCTGCCCGCTCGCCATCTGCCGCAGCATCTTCAGCACGTGCCGCTCACTCACCGGTGCCCCCTCGCTTCCACGGCCCTGACAGTCGCCACCAGTGCCGTCATGTCTCATGAAGATCCATGAGCCTGTCGGTCACCAACTGCCAGTACAGGCAGAACAAACGCTGTTGCTGAACGCGTACGAAACCACGCGGCCAGTTCCCGGTGGGCACCATAGGCCACGGTATGGGGCCCGACCATGCCGGGCTCAGGCAGTCTTGCGGCTCATTGACTTCCTGCAACGCACCACGAACCCATCGGCGGGACCGGCGTCTCTTGCCCGATCGGCATCGCTCCGGCTTGGAGGAGCCGTGGATGGAGGCAACGAAGACAGGTGAAATGGTCTGTGAACACGGCTTGACGTGGATCAAGCCGTCGTTCCTGTGGATGATGTACCGCTGCGGCTGGGGCGCCAAGGCGGGGCAGGAGACCGTTCTCGCTGTCGAGATCACCCGCGACGGCTTCGAGTGGGCGCTGCGCCACGCCTGTCTGTCGAGCTACGCCCGCGGGGTCCACGCCGACCGCGCCACCTGGCAACGCGAGTTGAAGCGCGCGCCCACCCGTGTGCAGTGGGACCCGGAGCGGGACCTACGCCTGCAACCCCTGCCGTACCGGATATCTGGTGCCGCGTTCGCGCGGTGCGCAGGTCGACCTGTTCCAGGCCCGCCCGGAGCAGCAGTGGCGCCCCGGCTTCACCGAACTGAGGTCGATGATCACCGAAGGCCGGAGTTTCTACCCACCCCAACGACCCGACCGGCTTCGTGATCAGCGCCGACGAGCTGCAGGCGGCCGTCGAGATCTGCAAGTCCGCCGGCGTCCGCCTCGTCCAAGAGACCGACCACATGAACGAGATGGCCGCCGCCGGTCCACTGCGGCTGCTGTGCCGTCGACGGTGCGGCGCCGCCTTCGTGTACAACGAAAACCGGGCCTGGTACGTCATAGGAGCAGTACGCCGCGGCCCCACACCGCGAAGCCTGTGCTCTTCACCGCCGGACCCAGGGGGAACCCATGTCCGCACGCACCGCCCAACTACTCGTCGCCCTCGCACTGTTCGCCGCAGCGGGCGGGGCCGTCACCGGCTGCGGCAGCGAACAGGGCAGCGGTCGTGGCGCTCATGCCCGCACCACCGGCCACAGCCCGATGGCCGAGGCCCGCGCTCGTCAGGTCGCCGACGCCTGGGACGGTTCCGAGGCCGCCCGGGCTTGGCGGAAGGGCTACTACCCGGTCGGAGAGGTGGTCCAGCTGCCCGAGGACGCCTTCCACGACGCAGCCGACAAGCAGGCCTACGGGAACCAGAGCTTCGCCCTGCGCGGCCAACTCCCCGCCGCGCCACGGAAGAACGGCCGGGTGAAGTGGGAGAGTGGGGGCTCGCTCACACTGCCGCTGATGGAGGCGCGGCAGGCGTACGAGGCCGTGGCCCGCGGCGGCAACGACGGACCGCACTTGACCGTGACCGGGGCAAAGCTGGGTGAGATGACCCTGTCCACCAGCCGCGGCCCGGCGACCGTCCCGGCCTGGCTTTTCACCCTGGACGGCTACGGCACTCCGCTCAAGCAGGCCGCCGTCCGTCCCTTGAAGCCCCCCACGCCGCCGGTCGAGCCGATGGCGGAGGGGCCCAGCGACACGTTGCAGCCGCTTCGGCAGCTGGTCGGGACCGCGAGGGACGGCCGGTCCGTCACGGTGATCGCCGACCACGGGGCCTGTGACGACGGTCCTGCCGTGGCTGTGCTGGAGACGGACGGGAGTGTGGTGCTGTCCGCGTCCGTCGTCGGGAGGAAGGAGGGTCCCTGCACCGACCAGGGGCTCAGCGAGGTGGTGCCGGTCAAGCTGGACCGGCCGCTCGGCGACCGTGTGCTCCTGGACGCGTTCACCGGTCGGCCGGTGCCGTACGGACGGCCATAGGGGGCTCACCGTCTCGCGTCGGCAGCGGTCCAGGACCCCGAGAAGGTCTGGGGCCTGATCGGGGAGGACGTCAATGCCTGCGTTCGTACAGGTAGCGGTAGCCGGTGGCCTGGGAGATGCCGGCGGTCGCCGTCACCGAGCGCTCGGTTCGGCCCACGGACCGCGACGGTTGTCCTCACCATGCGAGTCCGTCAGGTCTGGCGGATAGTGAAGGAAGGACGACGTTTCCTGCAGCTCCCCGTACTTCAGGAGGCTCGATGCCTTCTTCACGGTCGCTGGCCGCGTTCATCGGCATCGCGCTGGTCGGCATTGCGCTCACCGCGTGCCAGGACCAGGCGTCCGGTCAGATCGTGGCGCGGAACGGTGTCAGGCTCGTGGAGACCGTCTCCAACCCGCCGATCCACGGATGTCACCGTTTCCCCGAGGGCGTGACACACGTCGAGAATCAGACACAAAGCAACCTGGCTCTGTACACCACACCGGACTGCACCGTGCCGCCGGGTGGGCGGAGCAACTATCTGGACATCGGACAGTCCAACCAGGTTGCCAGGGTCACCAGCCCGTGGCGGAGCTTCTCCTTCGCCCCCGAGTGACATCGCGGGGTCGCCAGTCCCCCGGGCCGTCATTGTTAATTGTTACGGGTGTCGCCGACTCGGCTGGGGCTGAGCGTGACGTGCTTGCTGAAGGGTGCGCATCGCTGCTTGATGCTCGGCGGCTGTGCGCTCGCGGCAGCGTCAGTTGAAGCGACGTAACCCCACTCGCCCACAAGATCCAAACCCTCGTCACCAGTGGGGACCTGGACTCCGCCACCCGACTGCTGCCCCAGGAACGCCCCTACCGTCTCGCGCCGGCGTCGACCGCCCGTCATTTCTCCGCGGCCAAGTCGCCATCCACGATCACCGCCACCTTGCCCACGGTGCCACGGCCCGCCTTGAGCAACTGCAGTCCCGCATTGATCGCCTCAACGGTGCTGTCGATGGTCTGGCCGACGTGCGGGACCACAAGCCCCTGCGTCGCCCACTCCATCGCCAGAGCCATCCCACGCTGCAAAAAGGCCTGCGCCTCGCTGTCGAGCGTGGCGGGTTCGGAGAAGTAGCGCAGCAAATTGACGTCGACACGCTCGGCGCCGCGCTCGGCGAGGATGGCATCCACCGGGCTGTCCGTTTCGACCAAGCGTGTCGTCTTACCGGGGCCGACACCGAGCACGATCCAACTGCCGCCCCGCCGGACGGTCTTCGCGGTCTCGACAAAGCCCCGCTCGCTGTAGGTGGCATCGAAAACAAGGTCAACGCCCCGGCTGTTCGTCAGCTTCGCGATTTCGGCCGGAACGTCGTCGCGCTTGTAGTCGAAAACGTGTTGGGCCCCGCAACGCCGGGCCAGAGCGATCGATTGCGGCGTGCTGCCGCTGCTGATGACCAGTCCGGCACCCAGGGCACGCGCCGCCATCTGCACGGCGAGATGCCCGACGCCGCCCCCGCCTCCAGGGACATAGACCGTGTCACCGTCCTGGACAGTCCGGTAAAGACCCGCGAAAGCGGACAGGAAGGCCATCGGAAGCACCGCCGCATCGCGGAAGCTCAGGGACGGCGGCTTGCGGGCAGTGAGAAATTGACGGGTGACGGCATAGCCGCCTTCGCTTCCACTCCCGCCCGTTGCGTCCCAGCCGCCGTCACCGTTCAAATCGGCCATGGCGGCAACCGCGTCGCCGACGGCTACGCCACTCACACCATGGCCCACGGCAACCACCAGGCCCGCGAGATCAAGACCAAGGGCTACGGGAGGCGTCCGTCCCATGAAATTGAGGTCGGCCAGCTTGTACTCCAGTGGGTTGAGCGACGAGGCGGCGACGCGGATCAGAACCTGGTCGGCGGCCGGTTGCGGGACGGGAACACGCACCGCCTCGAGCGGCAGCCCAGCTCGGTTTCTTGTGTAACCGACGCCGAGACGCGTCTTCGGAATCGTCTGAGTCTGCTGCATGTTTCGCTTCCATCCGATGACATGCACGGCCGCGACGGCGCCGGCAGGACGAGCGCGATTTCGCGCAAGGAACCCCCTACGGAAACCATGACGAAACGGGCACCCCAACAGCACCATGCTAAGCACCTGGGAGGGCCGTCGGCACGCTCAGCGGCCATCGCTCATCGCCCGTTCGTGCGCGCCCACGTGTAAAGACGCTGGATATCTCGGTGCAGCGCGTGACTCCCACAGAAACCTGGGCAATCCGTTGATCAACCCCTTACGGGGCACGTGACAGCGCAGGCTCGCAGACACCGGCGTATCCTGCCCGATCGGCGCGGCGCGGCGGCAGAGATCCCTTGAATGGGCGATGCCTGGCTGCGGTCGTACCTGTGAGGCTGGTCGTGACGGCGTGGCCTTCGGCACGACACCGCCCATCATCAGGAGGTGACGGCCTCATGGCCACGATGCGCGCAGTACGCGCTCACCGGCGCGGCGGCCCCGAACAACTGGTCTACGAGACCGCGCCGCGTCCCCGGCCCGGACCCGGCGACGTCGTCGTCGCGGTACGGGCCGCCTCCATCACCGCAGGAGAGCTTGCCTGGGACGCCACCTGGACCGACAGCTTCGACGGATCCGGGCGGGAGCGGACGCCCGTCATTCCCGCGCACGAGGTGTCCGGTGTCGTGGTCGAGCACGGGGCCGGTGTCACAGCCCCGGCCCTGGGTGCCGAGGTGTACGGGCTCATCCCGTTCCTGCGTGACGGAGGCGCCGCCGAGTACGTCGCCGTACCGGCCGGGGTCCTCGCCGCCAAGCCGGCCGGACTGGACCACCGCAGTGCGGCGGCCGTCCCGCTGCCGGCGCTCACGGCATGGCAGGGACTCGTCGGCCAAGCCCACCTGGAGTCCGGCCAGCATGTCCTCGTCCACGGCGGCGCCGGAGGCGTCGGCTCGTTCGCCGTACAGATCGCCGCCGCGCTGGGCGCACGGGTCACCGCGACCGCCTCGGCCCGCGACACAGAATTCGTCGCGGGCCTCGGTGCCCGGAACGTCATCGACTACGCAGACGGCCGGTTCGACGACCACGTGGCCGATGTGGACGTCGTATTCGACACGGTGGGCGGCGACACCCAGACCCGGTCCTGGAACGTTCTGCGCCCGGGCGGCGTCCTGCTCGGCATCGTCGCACCGCCCGACCCCGGGGCGGCCCAAGACCCTGCTGCGCGCGGAGTGTTCTTCATCGTCGAACCGGACCGTGACGGGCTCGACTCCATCAGCGAGTTGATCACGAGCGGACGGCTGAGCCCGCAGATCGACCGGGTCGTTCCCCTCGCACAAACCCGCGGCGCGTACGAGGCGCTCGACAGGGAGCACCTGCGTGGCAAGGTCGTCATTCATGTCGCGGACGGATAGTCAGCCGCGGTCCACGAAGTGGGGCCTTCGCCGCTCGCCGTCACCTTGGGAGAACGATCGGCCGGCGAACTCCACGGATCACCGCGCCCTGTCGACTTCGCCAGGTGCGCGGGAACTGTGCTGCAAGGGGAGCTCAAGGTGCTTTACGATCGCCGGGCTTGCGTCGGACAGCCGCCAGGAACGCGCTGCAACCATCTGGAAACCCCGAGGTGTTGACGGGACGAGGCACCGGCGCGCGTCAAAGGGAGGGGAAGACAGCACATGCAGAACCGTTTCAACCGAGGCGTGGCGACACTCGTCGGCCTCGTGCTCGCCGGCACCGGCCTGGCCGCCGCGAACGCCGCTCCGGCGGCCGCGAGTTCGAACAGCTGCCCGGCGGGCTATTTCTGCGGGTGGAAGGGCAAGAGCCCCAGCGGCTCGATGTGGAAGACGAACAAAAACGTCGCGGACCTGGGCAGCTGGGACAACAAGATCCACTCGTACACCAACCGTACGAAGAAGATCGCCTGCCTCTACGAGGACAAGAACTACGTGCCGTGGGGCGGCTACTGGGCGCAGAAGCCGAACAAGGTCGACGAGTGGAGCTGGGGCCCGGACGCGACCACCAGCTCGATCAAGTTCGTCCGCACCGAGCGCGAGTGCAGCCAGCCCGCTTACCCGCGCTGGTATTCCGAGACCTCCCCGAAGGCCCTGGGCTTCGGGGACATGAACGGCGACCGCAGGGCCGACATGGTCATCCGCGACAAGGCCGGACGGCTCTGGTTCACTCCGGGCAACGGCACCGGCCGGCTCATCGGCTCGAGTGGCTGGAACAAGATGAACGCCCTCACCCGCCACGGCGACTTCAACGGTGACGGCCGTGAGGACCTCATCGCCCGCGAGGCGTCCACCGGCAAGCTGTGGCTCTACCCCGGCACCGGTACCGGCTCCCTCGGCACCCGCAAGCTCATCAGCTCCGGCTGGAAGTCCATGAACCACATCACCGCCTTCGGCGACCTGACCGGTGACGGACGCTCCGACCTGATCGCGGTCGAGAAGGCCACGGGCAAGCTGTGGCTCTACCCCGGCACCTCCAAGGGCAAGCTCGGCACGCGCAAGCTCATCGGCTCCAGCGGCTGGAACAAGATGAACGCGCTCGTCGCCATGGGCGATGTGACCGGTGACGGCCGTCCCGATCTCTACGCACGCGAGGCGTCCACCGGCAAGCTGTGGCTCTACCCCGGCACCTCCAAGGGCAAGCTCGGCACGCGCAAGCTCGTCGGCTCCAGCGGGTGGAAGGCCATGGCAAACCTGATCTCGGTCGGCGACTTCTCCGGCGACGGGCGTCCCGACCTCGCCGCGGTGACCAACACGAAGTACGTGATCGACGGCTACTCCGGCCACCTGGGCTGGCTGGTCACCTACCGGGGACGGGACACCGGCACCCTGACGGCCGGCACGCGAACCGACGGCGACTGGTGGGGCCTCAACGGCTTCTGCTAGGCCGGGCCGGCTTCGGCCAGCACGGCACAGGAGGCGCACGCCTCCGTGATGCGCGCGCAGACCACCCCTGGTCTGCGCGCGCTCGGCTTCAAGGGGTCGGGGCAGATCTTCGAACTGCCCCGACCACTGGTTCTACTCCACCTCGATGCCGAAGTCCTGGACGAGCTCTTCCAGGCCGCCCGTGTAGCCCCTGCCGCCCAGGACGAAGTCCCAGTCCCCGTTGGGCCTGCGGCGGAAGGAGCCGAGTACCAGGGCTGTTTCGTGGGGGCGGCCGTCGGAGACGTCCAGACGTCCCAGTTCGGCCAGCCTCGGGTCGAGCAGGCGGATGGACGCGTCCGTGAAGCCCGCGAGGTCGGCGTCCGGGTTGACCTCCGGGTCGATGGCGGCCACGAGTACGAATCGGTCGGCCTCGGCCGGCAGCGCGTCGAAGGAGACGCAGATCGCGGCCTTGTCGGGTGCGTTGGCGGGAAGCGCGCGCACGGAGCCGTCCGGTGTCCGCGGGTTGTTGAAGAAGACGAAGTGATCGTCGCTGAGGACACGGTTGCCACGGCAGACGAGAGCGCACACGTCCAGGGCGACACTTCCGGTCCACGACATGCCCAGGACGTTGTGGTCGTCGGGCAGCCGAGTGTCCGCGACCGTCGGCGTCGGCTGAGCCGCGGATTGACGGGCGCCATCGCCCAGGCGTCCACGCAGCCCATGGCGGTGCAGCAGGTCGACGAGTTCGGTTCCCGGGATCAGTTCCAGCGGCTTGCCGTTGGCGAAGGTGTGTGAGCCGGGGCCGAACCTCGACGTCGTCACGAGCACGCCCTTGTTCGCGCCGACGTCCTGCACCGTTCCGTACAAGTCGCGCACGGCGGTGGGCGGCACCGTGTTGCGGTAGCGCTTGACCTGGACGACGATCTTGCCGCCGCGGATCGGTGCCGGATCCAGCGCGTCGACGTCCACTCCGCCGTCGTTCGAGCGTTGGGTGGTGACTGCCTGCATTCCCATGGCCCGGAAGAGATCGGCAACGAGATCCTCGAAAGCGATCGGATCCATCTCGTACAGGTCGGGTTCCTCATCGCTGCCGTGCGTGACGACACGGTTCCCCACCTCCTGCGGCCGGCGGCTCGGCCGTACCGGAGTGAGTTGGTCGGGGCGGGCCGAGAGTTGCCCGCGCAGCGCATCGGCCAGGCAGCTGCAGGCGTCCACCTGCGCCAGGTGCAGATCGCGGAACGTCGAGCGCGGGGCCATGACGGTCGCCAGGTAGATGTGGCCCGGCCGGCCCGTCGTGGGGTCGTGCCCGTCCACGAAGCCGTTCAAGGTCACCGACTCGAGCGCGCCCAGCTCATCCGCGGCGAAGAGTTCGTGCAGGACGAGCAGCGCGCACTGCGCCAGAACCTCCCGGTAAAGGGCCCTGCGCTGAGTCACCGGCCGGGCGGTCTCCTTGTCCTGGTCCGTCGCGGACACGTACCGGACGGACTTGACCTCGGGGACGACGCCGTAGGCGGGCAGCTCCCAGTCCAGCACCAACTGTCCGGCTGCCGCGTCGTACGCCGCCGCCACCTGGCGTGGGAAGCCCTCCGGCCACGCGGTCGACGCGTAGAGAGCGGCGGAGAAGTACTCGACCACGGCGTCGGGATCGCGGCGCCTCACTCCCTCGGTCAGCTCGGCGATGCCGGCGTTGTGCCGCCGCACATCGGCCGACTGGGCGTCGGCCCACTGCTGGTACTCCCGCTGGTACGACGCCAACTGCTGCTGCCGCTGCGCCTCCGCCGCCTGCGCCGCGTGCCAGTCCCGCTCGAAGCGCGCCCGCGCTTCGGCCTGCGCCTGTGCTCGGCGACTGGCGGTCCACCCGCCCTGCGCCTGGTAGTGATCGAAATTCGGCATGGGCACGGGCTGCGCCAGTGGGCCTGGAGCGAAGGGCTGGATCTCTTCACGGCGCGTGAGAGAGGAAGCCCTGAATACGGGAGCCTGACAACCCGAGGCGAGAAGACCCTGCAGGGATGCAACCTGTGCGTCGAGTTCCTCGGTACGGCGTCGGGCCTCTGCCTGCCTGTAGTCGCGGTGGCTCTGTGCGGCTCGCCGCTGATGGGCACGTGCCTGCTGCGCTTCTTGTCGCCGCCGTCGGGCTTCGGCCTCCAGCTGGCGCTGCTGCTGCCTCTGCATCTCAGCCCAGACACCGACCAAGCCATTAGAACGACGACTCATGTGTTGCGGGCCCTCCCCAAGGCACTCTGGTTGTCCCCACAACCAGTTGTAACGGAACGACTCTATCCAGCGATGGCCGTCTCGCACATCCGCCCGGAAAGAGCAACCCGCTCAGCCGTCGCCCCTTTTCAGAGGTCCCGCACAGGGACCACCCGACTCCGCACGCCTCAGTCCCGCACGCCCAGGTCCTCCCGCATCATCCTGCGCATCGTCGACAGGCGCGGTTCGGCCTCCTTCAGATCGAGCAGGGCCTGCTCCGCGCTCTCGCCCTCCCCGGCCAGGCCCCGGTCGAGGCGCTTGGCCGCGGCGTCGACGCCCGCCAGGACCTCGTTCACCGTCCGCGAGGCGCTCAGGATCCGTTCGGGCACCACCATCTGGGCCTCGGCATAGCGGTCGCGGTGGTCGCGCCGCACCTCCTCCAGCCTGCCGCGGTCCTGCTCCGAGTACACGCCGTCGCGGATACGGTGCAGGGCGTCCTTGAGAAGCGTGTGGAACTGGCGCGAGGCCCGGTTCATCGCCGTGTACGCGTCGCGGCGTTCCTCGAACCGCCGTCTGCGTTCCGCCGCCTCGGCCTCCTCCGCCCGCCCGCGTGCGGTCAGCCGCTGGCTGAGCACGGGCGCGAAGAGCGTGCCGAGGACGCCGACGACGGCGGTGATCATCGCGCTCACTTCGGCTGTCATGGTCACGACCCTAAGTCAACCCAGGCCCGGCGAGGGCGTGATGAACCCGTTCCCGTTCCCGGCCCCGGCCCCGGCCCCGGCCCCGAACACGGGAACGAAAACGGCCCGCCGGAAGCCATGCTTCCGGCGGGCCGCTCGTTCTCCATGGGCCGTCAGGCCCGTCAGGCCATCAAGGGCCGTCGACTACCGGCTCACTTGCCGTAGTACGCAGCGTAGATCGCGACCGTGGACACGTTGCCCTTCTTGTCCGTGATCTTGGCCTTGTAGGAGATCGCCTTCCCCTTCGCCGGGTTCTTGACGGTGATCTTGCCCTTCGTGACGGTGACCTTCTTCCAGGTCTTGCCGCTGTTGTACGACACCCAGACACTCAGCGACTTGAGGTTCTTGCCCGCGGCCGCCCCCTCCACGGTGACCGGGAAGGTGGCCTTCTTGCCCGCCGGGACACGGTTGTCCAGGCCGGTGCCCGCCTTGAAGCGGAGCATGGAGGCCGGCAGCCGGACCTCCGCCCGGCCGGACGGCTTCTTGGAACGGAACGTCCAGCTCGCGTCGACGCGGGTGGAGGCGTTCGCGACCTTGGCGCTGCGCTTGACCGAGGTGGTCAGCCGGTACTGGGCGTCACCCGCGGTCACGGTGAAGGGCTCGTCCCCGAACAGCGGGTCCTTGTTGGAGGCGACCTTCTTGCCGTTGCGGTACAGGGTCGTGTTCGCCGAGGTGAATGTCGAGAGGCCCCAGTGCGCCTCGGAGTCGGAGAACAGCGGCAGGGCGCCGTAGAGCTCGTTCCCGTAGCGGAAGACGCCGTAGTTCCGGCTCAGGTGAGGACCGAACACCGCCCTGTTGAAGGTGTTGGTGTAGGTCTTGCCGCCCTTGTAGGTCTTCAAGCTGTCGGACGCGTACAGCGCCTCGGTGATCGGCTGGCCCTTCTTGTCGTGGCCGCGGAACTGCTCCATGAACAGGCCCCACATGATGCCGTTGCCGGTCGACAGGTACAGCGTCCGCGTACCCGGCAGCTTCTGCTCGATGCTGTCCGTGACGACGAAGCCGTCGGAGAGCACGCCCAACGGCGTGACGGCGCCGGTCTTGCCGGAGGCGCCCGCGCCCACGTTGTTCTTCACCGTGGCGAGCTCACGCGCGGCGAAGTGGCGGACCTTGCCGCCCTGGAACCGCTTGACCGTCGCGGAGGTCGCCACGTCGTACTCGGCCTTCGCGCCCTTGGTCCACTGGCCGCTCCAGGCCTGGGTGAGCCCGGTGACGTCGCCGCCGATGGAGCCGGTGCGCAGGTCGGACCAGGAGTCGACGATCATCGTGAGGCCGATCATCGCCGGGTCGTAGACGTAGCCGATCGTCCCGATGTGCTGCCGTGCGGTCTTGTCCGGCACGGTGATGTCGGCCTTCTTGGCGTTGCGGGCGTCGACCGTGACCGTGACGTTCCCGGTGACGGTCAGCTTCGGCTGGACCAGCCAGTCCAGGCCGCCCTTGAAGGTGGTGAAGTCCTTCGCGATCCAGGCGTCCAGCACGTAGGTGCCCTTGGGCACGCGCACGGTCGACGTGCCGGATCCCGCGGGCACCTGGTAGGCGCGGTCCACGCCGCGGCCGGTGTAGCCGAACAGGACCGTGTCGTAGCCGGCGGCGGGCTTCCCGTCCCGGCCGATGTGCTTGACGGTGACGTCGTACGACTCGACCTCGCGCTGCACGGCCGCGGCCGTGCGGACGGTCTGCCCGCCGCCGGTCGCCGTCACGTACGCCGAGTACGCGCCGTCCAGAGTGCCGCCCAGCCGGGTGTTCACGGTCACGTCGACGGAGGCCTTGTCGCCGGCCGGGACCGTCACCTCGGTCGCGCCGAGCGTGAAGAATCCGTCCGGGGCAGGCTGGCCCTTGGGGCCGGTGGCCGTCATGGCGAGGCTGAGCGTGACGTCCTCGGTACCGAGGTTGCGGTAGGTCAGCTGCTTGGTGACCGGCTCGTCGTCGGTGTGCGGCCAGGCCTGGATGCCGAAGCTCACCGACACCGGGTCGGCGATCACGGTCTGCTGGATCGCCTTGTCGACGGCGATACGGCCGGCGCCCTGCTCGAAGGGGGTGTACGGGCCGCCCTTGGCGGAGCCGGCCAGCGCGCCCTTCAGCTCGGCGTAACCCCAGTCGGGGTGCTGCTGCTTGAGGAGCGCGGCGGCACCGGCGACGTGCGGGGTCGCCATCGAGGTGCCGTCGATGGTCAGGTAGCCGGCCGGGTTCTCGCCGACCTCCTGGCCGATCAGGCTGTTCTTGGCCGCGGCGGCGGTGATGGCCACGCCCGGCGCGGTGACGTCGGGCTTGATGGCGCCGTCGCCCAGACGCGGGCCGGTGGAGGAGAAGTCGGCGAACCGGTCCTTCTTGTCGACGGCGCCGACGGTGAGGGCGGAGTCGGCGCTGCCGGGCGAACCGAGCGTCTCGGGGCCCTCGTTGCCCGCGGCGATCGCGAAGAGGATGCCCTTCTCGGCGGAGAGCTTGTCGACCTCCGCCTCCAGCGGGTCGACTCCGGGGGTGTCCGGGCCGCCGAGGCTGAGGTTGACGATGTCGGCGCCCTGCTGGGCCGCCCACTCCATACCGGCCAGGATGCCGGAGTCGTCGCCGTAGCCGTCGTCGTCGAGGACCTTGCCGTTGAGGATCTTGGCGCCGGGCGCCACGCCCTTGTACTTGCCGCCCGACTTGGCGCCGGTGCCCGCCGCGATGGAGGCGACATGGGTGCCGTGGCCGAAGCGGTCGGTCGTGCTGGCGGCGGTGGAGAAGTTCTTGGCCGCCACCACCTGGGACTTCAGATCGTCGTGGGTGGCGTCGACACCGGTGTCCAGGACGGCGATCTTCACGCCCTTGCCGGTGTAGCCGGTCTGCCAGGCCTTCGGCGCGCCGATCTGCGGCACGGACTTGTCGAGATTGACCTTGCGGACGCCGTCGAGCCAGATGTGCGCGATGCCGGCGCTGGTCCGGTCCCCCTTGGTGAGGGCCTTCCACAGCTCGGGCGTGTCCTTGAGGGGCGTCTGCACCGCGTCGGCGTTCAGCGCCTTCAGGGCCCGGCGCAGGGTGCCGGCCTCGCGGACGTCGGCCCGGGCGGTGGTGGCCGCGCCCTGGTAGCCGACGATGACCTTCAGACCGTTCTTGAGCGACCTGCGGGTGGCGGACTTGTTCAACTCGGTGATGTCGAACAGGCGTTGGTCCAGCTTGCCGGAGGCGATCAGCCGGGACGCGTCGGCCGGTACGACGAGGGTGTGTCCGCCCGTCCGGCGGACCTGCACGGGTATCTGCTCGCGGCCCTCGGCCCGGTGCAGGCCGACCACGCGCCCCTTGGCGTCCACGGTGACCCGGTCGCCGGTGATGAGAGTGACGGTGCGGTGGGCCGTGGGCCCGGCGGCGTGGGCCGAGCGCTGCTCGGGCTCCGCCGAGGCGGGGCTCGTCATACCCGCGGCGAGAGCCACGGCCGCCGCTGCGGCGACCGTGGCCACGCACGCTCTTTTCACTTGTCTGCGCAAAACTCCCCCTGGAAACGGAGTGCCGAGCGGATTCCCTGTCCACTCGGCCGGGGTAAGGCTCGCACAAGTGCGCTACACCCCCACCCCCCGGAACACGAAGTATGCCGGGGGGTGATCAACTGCTCAATACCAGGGTGCGGTTAGGCCTCCCCCTCAGGCGCCCGCGTTCTCCTTGACGGTGATGCGGCCCTTGCGGATGGTCGCGACGCGCGGGGCCTTCCTCGCGATGGCGGAGTCGTGGGTGACCATGACGAACGTCAGCCCGTGCTCCTTCCACATGCGCTCCAGTACGTCCATGATCTCGTCGCGCATGGACTCGTCGAGGTTTCCGGTGGGTTCGTCGGCGAGCAGCACCTTCGGCTGCTTGACCAGGGCGCGGGCGATGGCGACGCGCTGCTGCTGGCCGCCGGACATCTCGGACGGCAGGTGCCCGAGCCGCTCGCCGAGCCCGACCGACTCCAGTGCCTCGGCGGCCCGTTCGCGCCGTTCGGCGGCCTTGATACCGAGCGGGACAAGGGCGGTCTCGACGTTCTCCTGCGCGGTCAGGGTCGGGATCAGGTTGAAGGACTGGAAGACGAAGCCGATGCTCTCGCTGCGCACCCGGGTGAGCCGGGCCTCCGGCAGCCTCGCCAGATCGGTGCCGTCGAGGACGACCTGGCCGGAGGTGGGCCGGTCCAGGCCGCCCAGCATCTGCAGCAGCGTCGACTTGCCGCCGCCGGTGGGGCCCTGGATGACCAGCCGATCGCCGTCGCCGATGGTCAGGTCGACCTCGTCGAGGGCGCGGACGACCTCCTTGCCCCGGGTGTAGTGCTTGGTGACGCCGGTGAGTTCGTACATGGGGGAACAGCTCCTGGGATGCGTGGAGAAGTTGGGCCGACGGCCCTCTGGGTCGCGGCGGGCGGCGCGCTACTCGACGCGCCGCAGGGCATCGGCCGGGCGCAGCCGGGAGGCCCGCCAGCCGCCGAACGCGCCCGCGATCAGACCACCGGCCACGGCGAGGCCGACCGCGAGGACGATGGTGGTGAGGCTGACCGGCGCGGTCAGCGCGACCTCCAGGGACTTCGCGGCCTGCCGGCCGGGTCCGCCGAGGCCCCCGCCACCGCGGAAGACGCCCCCGCCGCCCGGGCCGCCACCGGAACCACCCAGTTGCGCCTGAAGCGTCGGACTGATCACGGTCACCGCGTACGCGCCCGCCAGGCCGAGCGCGATCCCGAGGGCGCCACCGACCAGGCCGTTGACGACGGCCTCGCCGACCACCTGCCGGGTCACCCGGCCCGACTTCCAGCCCAGCGCCTTGAGCGTGCCGAACTCGCGTACCCGCCGGGAGACCGCCGAGGAGGTCAGCAGGCCGGCGACGAGGAAAGCGGCCACGAGCACCGCGATGGACAGCCACTTGCCGACGGTGGTGGCCAGATCGGAGGCGGTGGACAGGGAGCCGGAGACGGTCTTGGCCAGGTCGGCGGAGGTGGTGACCGTGGTTCCCGGGACGTTCTTCTGGATGGCGCTCTTGACGGCGTCGATCTGCTGGGAGTCGGCCGCCTTGACGTAGATCGTGGTGACCTTGTCCTTGTCGCCGCTGAGGGTCTGCGCCTGCTTCAGCGGGATGTACAGGTTGGCCGCCGCGTCCCCGCTGCTCGCGGTGGCGATGCCGATCACCTCGTACTTGACGCCCTTGACGGTGACGCTGCCGCCGACCTTGAGCTTCTTCTCCTTGGCGTACCCCGAGTCGGCGACGGCGACCTTGGCGTCGGTCTCGTCGGACTTGAAGGTACGGCCGTCGGTGATCTTCGAGGAGGTCAGCGGGCCGAGCTCCGGCCGGGTGACGTCGGTGCCGTAGACCGTGTACTGGTTGACGTCGAAGTCGGCGCCGCCGCCCATGACCCGGCCCTGCGGCCCGGAGCCGGGCGCCCCGCGCGTCTCGCCACCGCCGCCGCCCTGCTGGAACTGGCCACGGGTGAACTGGCCGTTGACCCTCACCACGTTGAGGCTGAGCCCGCCGACCGCGGAGGAGACGCCCTGCTGGTCCGCCACCTTGGTGACCGTGGAGGCGGACAGGGTGGTGAAGCCCTGCGCCATGACCCGGTCGCTACTCTGCTCGCCCTCGTCGCCGTTCTCCTTGGCATCGAACTTGAAGCGCGGGCGCGAGTCGCCGGACGTCGGCGTGGCGGCCTTGCTGACGGTCATGTCCGTGCCCAGCCCGTACAGCGACTGCAGGACCTTCTCCTGCGCCGCGCCCATGCCGTTGGACACGGAGTTGACCACGATGACCAGCGCGATGCCCAGCGCGAGGCCGGAGGCGACGACGAGAGCCGCCTTTCGACGGCGGCGCAGCTCGCGCCTCAGGTAGGTGAAGTACATGCGCCGACGGTAGGGGCGCCGCCTGATGAGGTCTTGAGGCCGTCATAAGAGAAGCATGAGAAGACCGGTGCGGCCCCGAGGGGCGGCACCGGTCTTCACGGGCAAGCGGTCGTCAGGCGGCCGAATCGGCCTTCCACTGCGCCCAGCTCATGTTCCAGCCGTTGAGGCCGTTGTCCGGGGCGACGGTCTTGTCGCCGGTGTTCTGGACGACGACGACGTCACCGACGATCGAGTTGTCGAAGAACCACGAGCCCGGCGTGTTCGGGTCGTTCGCGCCCTTCTTGTCCTGCAGGCCGACACAGCCGTGGCTGGTGTTGACGTTGCCGAAGACACCCGGCCCGCCCCAGTAGTTGCCGTGGATGAAGGTGCCGGAGCTGGTCAGGCGCATGGCGTGCGGCACGTCCTTGATGTCGTACTCGCCCTTGCCGTCGTCGTCGGTGAAACCGACCGTCGCGCCGTTCATCCGGGTCTCCTTGAACTTCTCGGAGATCACCATCCGGCCTTCGTACGTCTTGTTCTCGGGCGACCCCGCGGAGATCGGGATGGTCTTGACGACCTTTCCGTTCCGCGTGACCTTCATCTGCTTGGTCTTCGCGTCGACGTAGGAGACCTGGTTGCGGCCGATGTTGAAGGTGACCGTCTTCTGCTGGACGCCGTAGACGCCCTGGGCGCCCTCGACGCCGTCGAGGGCGAGCTTCAGCGTGACGGTGGAGTTCTCCTGCCAGTACTGCTCGGGACGGCAGTCCAGGCGCTGCACACCGAACCAGTGGCAGGCGACCTCCTGGCCGCTGGAGGAGGTGACGGTGATGCCCTTCTCGACGGCCGCCTTGTTGGTGATCGCCTTGTCGAAGTTGATCGAGACGGGCATGCCGACGCCGACCGTGGTGCCGTTGTCCGGATTGAAGGAGCCGATGAAGCTTTGCGCCGGGGCGACCGTGGTGAAGGAGGCGTTCTCGTGAGCGGCCCGGCCCTTGGCGTCGGTGGCGCTCGCGGCGACCTTGTAGGTGGTGGCGCGCTGGAGTTGGGCGTCGGGCTTCCAGCTCTTCTTGTCGGCCGATATCTGCCCCGCGACGGCCGTACCGTCGGCCGTCGTCATGGTGACCTGCGTCAGCGTGCCCTTGGCCACGATCACGGCAGCGGAGTTGTTGATCGAGGCGTTGTCGGAGCCGTCCGCTGGTGTGATCTTGATCTGGGCCTCCGACGACTCCTCGGCCGCGGCCTTGTCGGCCTTGGCCTGCGAGGTGTCGCCACCGCCATCGGCCGCGTCGTTGCTGCCGGAACAGCCCGTGAGCACCAGTACACCGCCGAGCAGTGCGGACGCGGCCGTCAGGCGCTTGCGCCGCTTACTGTTCGTCATCACACGCTTCTCCATCGTTGGCGAGTCCCAAAACCCCTCGAGGCCCCCGTCGCGAGTCCTCAACGCTACGACCGTTTCATCCCCTGTCCCACGTCGTGGAAATGTGGGACTCGCCACGTCCGCCGTAGCGGACGGTGCGCGGCCGGCCTGCGCGTTGCATGAGACGACGAAACCCCGGACGTCGGTTGCGGCCGGGGTCGCCGATGTGATCCGGGCGACGTCAGCCGGAGTGTCCGGCGCCGCCCACCTTCTCGTCGTCCCCGCCCTCGTCGCCCTCGTCGCCCTCCTCGTCGACTTCCTCGTCGTCATCATCCTCGCCGAACTCCCAGTCGGGCGAATCCGGGTCGTACGCGATGGGTTCGCTCGACCAGGAGGCCTGCTGGAGTTCCACCCCCGGCACCTCGCCGACCAGGTCGAACGGATCGACCAGGTACGCCAGGGCCTCGGCGGTGTCTTCCGTCACAGCGCCCTCGGCGTGCGCCCGCTCCGCGGGGTCCAGTTCACCGTCCTCGATGTGCTCGGCGATCCGGCTGCGGGCCGCCCCGATGACGGCGTCCTCGTCCTCGATCTCGAGGACGAGCTCGACACTGAGGCGTACAAATCGTGAAGTCTCTGGAGTGCTCATGGTCGGAGGGTACGGCTCAAACGTCCCGTGACTTTCCTGTGACCCGCGACGTTCACTAACATCGCCCCACACGGCCAATTCGCCAGCGCCACAAGGGGATCGATATTCCGTGTCATCCGCTCGCCGTACGTTGCTGACCGCCACCGCCGCGGGCACCCTGCTGGGCGCCCTGTGGTTCGTCCCCTCCGCGGACGCGTCGGTGGGCACTCCGGCGAGAGGGGCGGGCCCGGCGGTGCCGACCGCCCAGGTCACGGAGCAGGGGCGGCCCGCCTCTGCGGCGGAGACGTCCGGCGCCCAGGAGGACGCCTCCGCCGGGAACGGGACCGAACTCGCCGACACCGGAAGCATCGACACCACTCCGTACGTCGTCGGCGGCAGCGCGCTCCTCATACTGGGCGCCGGCTTCGTGGTCTACTCCGTGCGCCGGGAGCGCCTGGGCTTCTGAACCCGCCCGGCGCTCCCTCGACTTGGCGCCCGGCCCGCCGTCCTACTGGAGCGGGCCGGTGACGGTCTCGGCCGCCGCGACGAGCCGGCCGTCCGCCACGAAGGCGTCCGCGGCGGCGAGGTCGGGCGCGAGGAAGCGGTCCGGACCCGGTCCCTCGACCCCCGCCTCGCGAGCGGCGTCGATGACCGCCTGGCTCGCCGGAGCCGGGGTCAGGCCCTCGCGCAGCTGAACGGCGCGCGCGGCGGCGTACAGCTCGACCGCGATGATCCGGTTCAGGTTGCCGACGGCCGTGCGCAGCTTGCGCGCCGCCGACCAGCCCATGGAGACGTGGTCCTCCTGCATGGCGGAGGACGGAATGGAGTCGGCGGACGCCGGTACGGCGAGCCGCTTCATCTCGCTGACCAGCGCGGCCTGCGTGTACTGGGCGATCATCAGACCCGAGTCGACGCCGGCGTCGTCGGCGAGGAACGGCGGCAGGCCGTGGCTGCGGTTCTTGTCGAGCAGCCGGTCGGTACGACGCTCGGCGATCGAGCCGAGGTCGGCGGCGGCGATGGCGAGGAAGTCCAGCACGTAGGCGACCGGGGCGCCGTGGAAGTTGCCGTTGGACTCCACCCGGCCGTCGGGCAGGACGACGGGGTTGTCCACGGCGGAGGCGAGTTCCCGCTCGGCGACCAGCCGGGCGTACGCGAGGGTGTCCCGGCCCGCGCCGGCGACCTGCGGGGCGCACCGCACGGAGTAGGCGTCCTGGACGCGGGGCGCGTCGCCCTGGTGGTGCCCGGTGAGGCCGGAACCCTTGAGCACGGCCAGCATGTTGGCGGCGGAGGCGCCCTGTCCCGGGTGCGGGCGGATGGCGTGCAGCTCGGGGGCGAGGACCTTGTCCGTGCCGAGCAGCGCCTCCAGGCTGAGGGCGGCGGTGATGTCGGCGGACTTGTACAGCGTGTCGAGGTCGGCGAGGGCCATGATCAGCATGCCGAGCATGCCGTCGGTGCCGTTGAGGAGGGCCAGGCCCTCCTTCTCGCGCAGCTCTACGGGCTGGATGCCGTGCTCGGCGAGCAGCTCGGCGGCGGGGCGTACGACGCCGTCGGGGCCCTCCGCGTCACCCTCGCCCATGAGGGTGAGGGCGCAGTGGGACAGCGGGGCGAGGTCACCGGAGCAGCCGAGGGAGCCGTACTCGTGCACGACCGGGGTGATGCCGGCGTTGAGCACGTCGGCCATGGTCTGCGCGACCTCGGGGCGTACGCCGGTGTGCCCGGAGCACACGGTCTTGAGCCGCAGGAACATCAGCGCCCGCACGACCTCGCGCTCGACCCGCGGGCCCATGCCTGCGGCGTGCGAGCGGACGATGTTGCGCTGGAGCTGGGTGCGCAGCTCCTGGCTGATGTGCCGGGTCGCCAGGGCGCCGAAGCCGGTGCTGACGCCGTAGACGGGTTCGGGCTTGGCAGCCAGCGCGTCCACGATCTCCCGGGCCGCCGTGAGGGCCGCCACCGCCTCGTCGGAGAGCTCGATACGGGCGCCGCCGCGCGCCACGGCGAGAACGTCGGACGCGGTGACCCCCGACGTCCCCACCACCACAGTATGCATATCCATATTCAGGAGCGTACGCAGTGAATGCGAAGATGTCACTAGTGGGTGCCGGGAGTGCCTCTTACAACTCGCGGCCGGAATACCCGGCGCCCATCAGGGCCTGCGGCCCCGGAAGCGGCGCCGCTCCACCGGGGCCTTTGGTGCGGGCGAGGGCGCGTCGACGAGGCGGACGACCGGGTCCTGCGCGCCCTCGCGGCCGGCGACCACGGGCCGGTCGGCGCGCAGCGCCTTCGCCCGGTACTGGGCGGCGTCGGCGAGCCGGAACAGCCGCCGGGCCGACGGTACCGGCCGGATCGCGTGCTCGGTCGAGGCCACCCCGCAGGCGACGCCCTCGCCCAGCTCCAGCTCGGCCGCGCGCCGGCACAGCTCGTCGGCCGCCTTGATCACGTCGTCGGCCGAGGGGCCCACCGCGACCAGGCAGAACTCGTCGCCGCCGAGCCGTGCCACGAGGGCGCCCGGCACCATCGCGCCGCACAGCGACAGCACGGAGCCGAACCGTTCGAGGAGCCGGTCGCCTACGGCGTGGCCGAGGGTGTCGTTGACCTGCTTGAGCCCGTTGAGGTCGCAGACGACGAGGCTGACGACGACGCCGTCCGCGCGGTGCCGCTCGATCGCCTCGTCGAGCATCACGTCGACGGCGCGGCGGTTGGCGAGTCCGGTCAGCGCGTCCGTGAACGCCAGCTTGCGGGCCTCCTCCAGCCGCTCGCTCTGGGCGAGCCCGGCGGCGACCACGGCGGCCAGCACGGTGGCGAAGTCGGCGTCGGAGCGGCCGAAGAGGGGGGTGCCGACCGGACGGGCGACGTAGAGCTCGCCCCAGGCGCGTCCGTGCTGCACGATCGGCGCGACCACGCAGCAGCCGCGCCCTCGCCTGCGCAGCGCGGCGACGCGCTGGTGGCTGTAGCCGGGGTGGCCCGCGGCCGCGCCGTCGGCGGTCTCCACCCAGGCGTCGGGTTCGCCGCCCGAGGCCCACCGCTCGTGCAGGAACTCGGTGATCTCAGGGAACTGGTGCACCGGGTAGGCCTCGCCCTCCGGGAACTCCGCCTCTTCCGGTGCCCGGTCCCCCACGTTCACCAGGACCCGCAGCCGGCCGTGCTCGCGCTCCCACACCGAGAGCGCGGCGAAGCTCCCCTCCAGCGCCCGGCACGCGCCGAGCGCCGCCGCCCGCCACGACTCACGCGAGGTCTGCGCCGCGGCCATCCCCTGCGCCAACGCCACGACGTCCGCCAGCCGCCTGTTCTCGCCCATCACCCCAGGCTAGGGATGTTTCAGATGAATCGAGACATTGGCCCACCTGCCAGTGCGCCGCAAACGGCTCCGCCGGGCCCACAGGATCCCACACGGCCTCACACACCCCCGAACCCGCGAGGCACGGCGCCCCGGGCCCCGACCAGGTGCGGCTCGCCAAGCACGGCGACCACAAGGCCCGGCGGTCACGGCGAACGGCAGGCGCGGAGCCGCAGGCCGTCCGGCCCCGGCGGGCGGGCTCCCGCCCCCTCCGGCCGGCGTGCCGCACGGCGGTCGCCGGACTGTTCGGTGTCTAGTGGCCGCCGTCCCGGTCGGTGTGGGGGGCGGTTGTCGCGAGGGGGTGGTTACTCGCCCGGCCAGTGTGGGGGGCGCTTTTCGTTGAAGGCTGCCACTCCCTCCGCGCGGTCCGCGGAGAAGGCGACCGAGCGCCAGGCCGCGTCCTCGACCTCCAGGCCGGCCCGCAGGTCGAGGCCGTGTCCGAGTCGCAGGGCACGCTTGGCGGCGCGCAGTCCGACCGGCGAGTTCGCCGCCATCCGGGAGGCCAGCTCCAGCGCCTCCTCACGGTCCCGGCCCTCGTCCACCAGGCGGTCCACGAGGCCCAACTCGGCCGCCTCCGGCGCCTCCAGCCGCCGCGCCGTGAAGATCAGCTCGGCCGCCCGCGCGGCACCCACCCGCCGGGGCAGCAACTGCGTACCGCCGCCGCCGGGGATCACCCCCACCGAGACCTCCGGCAGCCCCACCACGGCCGTACGGTCGGCCACGATCACATCGCAGGACAGGGCCAGCTCGAAGCCGCCGCCGAGCGCGAACCCGTGCACCGCGGCGATCGTCGGCATCGGCAGCTCCAGTACGCCGGTGTACGCCCCGCGCGCGACCGGGCGCTGACGCACCAGGTCGGCGTCGCTGAAGGAGTTGCGCTCCTTCAGGTCGGCGCCGACGCAGAACGCCCGCTCGTGCGAGGACGTCAGGACGACCACGCGCGCGTCCCGGTCGGCGGCGAGCGCCGCACACGCCCCTGCGATCGACCCGGCCATGTCCGTGGACACGGCGTTCATCGCCTTGGGCCGGTCCAGGACGAGCTCCGCGACGTAGTCGTGCCGTCGCACCAGCACGAACTCGCCGAACCGCTCCTCGCTCATGACACCCTCCTGGTTAACGCGAGTTAACAAGAAACCTGCCCCGATCATCGCAGCAGGGCCCGCACCGAGGAAAGGGCGGACGAGGCACAGGCGCGGCCCCGTTGTCGAGACCCGGCCCCCCGTTCGAGTGACATCCCCGGCCAACTCCCGCCGAACCCCCATGAGAGCGCATAACGTGCGTCCGCCACGGCGCATCGGGGGGCGCGAGCGCATCGGGGAGGACGGCGATGACGACGCACACGGCCACAGTCCGGCAAGACGGCGACAAGAACGACGGCGACAAGAACGACAACGGCGATCACTGCGACGGCGCAGACATAGGCGCCGGCGCCACGGCGGAGGAGACCGCCGGCGCATGGACGCCGCTCTGGGGCCCCCGTGCCCGCGGACGGCACCGCAGGCGCCGGCCGCGCAAGGCGCTGCTGGCCGCCGGTGGGCTCGCGGTGGCCGCCGGTGTCCTGAGCCTCGTACGGCTGGCGCCCGAGTCCGGGCCGACCCGCCTGGGCGCCGCGGAGGCCGAACCCCACGCGGCCCCGGGCCACGACTCGGGCGGCTCCGCCGGAACCCCCGCCAACACCTCCGCCACGACCGCGGCAGGTCCGGCGACCGCGCCCTCGGCGGCCGTCGCCCTGCGCGGGGTGAGCGGCGCGCCGGTCCCGGACGGAAGCGCCGTACCGGTGGCGTCCCCGTCCGCGGCGACGGCTGCCGCGGAGCCCTCGGCGCTCCCGGAGACCACGACCGTTCCCACGGCACTCGCCGAGGACCCGGACCCGCCGGAGCACCCCGAGCACCCCGAGCCCACCAACGCGCCACGGCCGTCCGCCAGCACGGCCCCGGCTCCGCGCCCCACACCGTCCCCGAGCCGGAGTACGCAGCCCCCGGCCCCGCCCTCCGGCGGGGGCGGCCTGTGCCTGCCGATCATCGGGCTGTGCGTCGGCGTCGAGGCCGTTCCCGGCCGCTGATCCGGACCGCGACCGCCGGTTACGGGGTCCCGTCGCTCCGCCGGGTGAGCAGCCAGGGCTCGATCACACCCAGACCGCGTACCGGACGCTGCCACATCGGCTGAAGGGCGAACCGGTACACCGGCGGCTCCTCGCCCTCCTTCTCCGCGGCCGCCGCGGCCTCGGCCGCCTCCGCCTCGGACGCCGGGGCGTCCCCGGTGCGGATCAGCTCCTCGGCGAACGCGCTGTCCACCAGGACGGCGTCACGCGGCGCTATCGAGGTGAGCCGGGAGGCGAGGTTGACGGTGGTGCCGAACACATCGCCCATACGAGTGGTCACCGTGCCGAACGCCATGCCCACCCGCAGCTCCGGCATCGTCTCGTCGTGGGCCATCGTCTCGACCAGCCGCAGCGCGATGTCCGCCGCCGTGCCGGCGTCGTCGGCGGCGTACAGCACCTCGTCGCCGAGCGTCTTGATGAGCCGTCCGCCGCGCGCGGCCACGAGGTCGGCCGAGGTCGTCTCGAACGCCTCGACCAGCTCGCCGAGCTCCTCCTCCTCCATGCGGCGGGTCAGCCGGGTGAAGCCGACGAGGTCCGCGAAGCCCACGGCCAGCCGCCGGTCGACCATCTCCTCGTCGTCGGCGGCCTGCACGACCCGGCCGGCCGAGGCGGCGAGCTGGCGGCGCCAGACGTAGACCAGGAACTCCTCCAGCTCGGGCAGCAGCAGCTCGACGATCGGGTACGTGACCTCGGTGCGGGTCATGCCGGGCTCGGGCGGCTCGGTCAGGCCCTCCAGGAAGGAGTCCATCTGCCATTCGGCCAGACGGGCGGTGGTCTGCCCGGTGGACCGGGCCACCTGCACGGCCATGGCCTCGCTGAGCAGCCCCGCCTCGACGAGTCCGGCGAGCCGCCGCAGGGCCAGTACGTCGGCCTCCGTGAGTGCCTTGGCCTGGCCTATGTCGGCGAAGCCCATGGCCCGCCAGAAGCGGGAGGCCAGCTCCATGGAGACGCCGGCGCTGCGGGCCGCCTGGAACGGGGTGTAGCGCCGCTCCGCGCCCAGGATGAGCTGTTCGAGACGCAGCGCGAGAGGGTGTTCGCCGGATTCGGCGTCGTCGGAGTCCTCCTGCTCGAGCGAGGACGGGAATGGCGGAGGCTCCTCCCGGCCGTCCGCGTCCGCGCCGGAGCCCGTGTCGTCGACGGTCACGCCTGCTGCCCTTCCGATCTGCCACGGTCAGGTATCGACCGGCCTCAACTCTACGGCAGGTGTGCGCCAGCTCACTCCGTCAGGCCGCGCCGAGGGGGGAGCTGACCGGCACCGATTCACACGGGGCGCAGATGCACGATGTCGCCCGCGCCGACCGGCTCCTGCACTCCCTCCTCCGTGGCGATGACCAGCCGGCCGTCGCCGTCCACCGCGACCGCCTCTCCCACCAACGACCGGTCGCCCGGCAGTTCCGCCCGGACCACCCGCCCGAGCGTCGCACAGCCCGCCGCGTACGTCTCCTGGAGACCGCTCGCGGCCGGATCGCCTCCCGCCGCCCGCCATCGGCCGTACCAGTCCTCCAGGGAGCGCAGGACCGCCCGCAGCAACGGGTCGCGGTCGGTGCTCACGGCTCCGGCGAGGGCGAGGGAGCCGGCCTGCGGGACGGGAAGCTCCTCCTGCCGCAGCGTGACGTTGACGCCGACGCCGATGACCACGGCGTCCTCACCGGCACGCTCGGCCAGGATGCCGCCGGCCTTGCGTTCCTCACCGCCGACGGTCACCAGCAGGTCGTTCGGCCACTTCAGCGCCGTGTCGACCCCGGCGGACCGGGACAGGCCCGTGGCCACCGCGACGCCGGTGAGCAGCGGCAGCCAGCCCCAGCGGGCCACCGGCACCTCGCTGGGCCGCAGCAGCACCGAGAAGAACAGCCCGGAGCGGGGCGGGGCCGTCCACCGGCGGTCCAGACGGCCCCGGGCGGAGGTCTGCTCCTCGGCGACCAGGACGGCACCCTCGGCGGCCTTCCCGGCGGCGGCGCGGGCCACCAGGTCCGTGTTCGTGGAGCCCGTGCTCTGCACCACGTCCACCTCGGACCACAGCCCGTCCGCCCGCACCAGCCCGCGCCGCAGGGCCCCGGCGTTCAGGGGCGGGCGGTCCAGGTCGGACCAGCGGCTGTCGTGCGGCGTGTTGTCGGGGTTGCCGTCTGCTGCATCTCGGGGCGTCATGCAAGCCACCCTAGGTGTGGGAAACGCCGCACTGCCGAACGGCGGACCCCCTACTACGCTACGGATGAGTAACCGTCCCCCCTTGTGAGCAGGCAGGGAGCCGCGATCCCGATGTCCGAGCCGGAAGAGCGCCAAGAGATCGACATTCACACGACCGCGGGCAAGATCGCGGATCTTCAGCGCCGCGTCCTGGCAGCGACGCACGCCGGCTCCGAGCGTGCCGTGGAGAAGCAGCACGCCAAGGGGAAGCTGACGGCTCGCGAGCGGATCGAACTGCTGCTCGACGAGGGGTCGTTCGTCGAGCTGGACGAGTTCGCCCGGCACCGCTCCACCAACTTCGGCCTGGAGCAGAACCGGCCGTACGGGGACGGCGTCGTCACCGGCTACGGCATGGTCGACGGCCGTCCGGTCGCGGTGTTCTCGCAGGACTTCACCGTCTTCGGCGGAGCACTCGGCGAGGTCTACGGGCAGAAGATCGTCAAGGTGATGGACTTCGCCCTGAAGACCGGCTGCCCGGTCATCGGGATCAACGACTCGGGCGGCGCCCGGATCCAGGAGGGGGTCGCCTCCCTCGGCGCGTACGGGGAGATCTTCCGCCGCAACACCCACGCCTCCGGGGTGATCCCGCAGATCAGCCTGGTCGTGGGCCCGTGCGCGGGCGGCGCGGTCTACTCGCCGGCGATCACCGACTTCACGGTCATGGTCGACCAGACCTCGCACATGTTCATCACCGGCCCGGACGTCATCAAGACGGTCACCGGCGAGGACGTCGGCTTCGAGGAACTGGGCGGCGCCCGCACCCACAACACCGCCTCCGGCGTGGCCCACCACATGGCCGGGGACGAGAAGGACGCGATCGAGTACGTCAAGCAGCTGCTGTCGTACCTGCCCTCGAACAACCTCTCCGAGCCGCCGGTCTTCCCCGAGGAGGCCGACGTGGCGGTCACCGGCGAGGACCTGGAGCTGGACTCGGTCGTCCCGGACAGCGCGAACCAGCCCTACGACATGCACACGGTGATCGAGCACGTCCTGGACGACGCCGAGTTCTTCGAGACCCAGCCGCTGTTCGCGCCGAACATCCTCACCGGGTTCGGGCGGGTGGAAGGCCATCCGGTCGGCATCGTCGCCAACCAGCCGATGCAGTTCGCCGGCTGCCTGGACATCGACGCCTCCGAGAAGGCCGCCCGCTTCGTACGGACCTGCGACGCCTTCAACGTGCCCGTGCTCACCTTCGTCGACGTGCCCGGCTTCCTCCCGGGCGTCGACCAGGAGCACACCGGCATCATCCGCCGCGGCGCCAAGCTGATCTTCGCCTACGCCGAGGCGACGGTCCCGCTGATCACCGTGATCACCCGCAAGGCCTTCGGCGGCGCCTACGACGTCATGGGCTCCAAGCACCTGGGCGCCGACCTCAACCTGGCCTGGCCGACCGCCCAGATCGCCGTCATGGGCGCCCAGGGCGCGGTGAACATCCTGCACCGCCGCACCATCGCCGAGGCCGAGGCCACGGGCGACGCCGAGGCGACCCGCGCCCGACTGATCCAGGAGTACGAGGACGCCCTCCTCAACCCCTACGTCGCGGCCGAACGCGGCTACGTCGACGCGGTGATCAAACCCTCCGACACCCGCTCCCACCTCGTGCGCGGCCTGCGTCAACTGCGCACCAAGCGGGAATCCCTGCCTCCGAAGAAGCACGGCAACATCCCCCTGTAAGGAGCCGCTGTGATCAAGGTCGTACGAGGCAATCCGACCCCGGAGGAGCTTGCCGCCGCCCTGGCGGTGGTCCGGGTCCGCGCCGCGGCGGCAGCCAACACGCCGTCCGGCGCGCCGGCCCCCCGAGACTCCTGGTCCGACCCGTCCCGCATCGCCACCCACCGGGTCCCCCACCCGGGCCCGACGGCCTGGTCCCGCACCTACTGGCCCGGCTGATCGCCCGCCACCGTCCGTCCAGAGTGCCTTGCCCACCCACCCGCCCGACTCGGTGGGGCCCAGGCGACCGTTCCCCGGGGCTCCGCCCCAAGCCCCAGCGGGGCTCCGCCCCCACACCCCGCCGGGGCTCCGCCCCATGTGCTTGCCCCACCGCCCGCCCGACTCGGTAGGACTCAAGCGACCGTCCCCCGGGACTCCGCCCTCGACCCCGGCGGGGCTCCGCCCCTACACCCCTGCGGGGGCTCCGCCCCGCTTTGCCCACCCACCCGCCCGACTCGGTAGGGCTGAGGCGACCGCCACGTGGGGCTCCGCCCCAAACCCCGCGGGGCTCCGCCCCTGCACCCCGCCGGGGCTGCACCCCGCGTGCTTGCCGCACCGCCCGCCCGACTCGGTAAAGCTCAAGCGACCGCACCTGGGGCTCCGCCCAGGGTGCTTGGCCCACCGCTCGCCCGACTCGGTGGGGCTCAAGTGACCGCTCCCTGGAGCTTCGCCCCCGACCCCGCGGGGCTCCGCCCCTGCGCCCCTGCCGGGCTCCACCCCCGTACCCCGCCCCTGTGTCCCGGCCGGGTTCCTCGGCGTCTCCCTGTGTGCTCGGGCACGGCTCCGCCCCGGGCCTTGCCCGTCCGCCGGCCGGCCGCTGTCCCACTCAGCAGCGCCCGCAGCCGCAGGGCCGGCGCCGGTGTGGCCCCGTCGGAGCGGTGGCCCGGGGACGGACCCCGGTCTTCAAGGTCGGTCCAGCCGGTGAGGCGGCGCCTGCCTCCCGCCCGCGTGAGCGCTCGGTGGGGCGGGTGCGGGGGCAAAGTTGAGTACGCGTACTCAGGCGCGTGGCGTGGTCGCGGTCGCACGATCGGAGGATGCTGTGGTCCGATCCCGAGAACGAGCCGCCGAAGGAACTGCGTGACACGCAGGACATGTTGCGGCGGCTGGGGATTCTCATGGCACTGGCCATGGTGCTGGCGATGTTCGTGATCGGCGTGAGGTGAGCCGGAAGAGCCGCCGCCGATACGCTGACCGTATGACAGACCAGCCGCGCCGCCGACTCGTGCTCGCCTCCCAGTCCCCCGCCCGGCTCGGGCTGCTCCGGCAGGCCGGGCTCGACCCGGAGGTCATCGTCAGCGGTGTCGACGAGGACGCGATCACCGCGCCCACCCCCGCCGAACTGGCCCTCGCGCTCGCGGAGGCGAAGGCCTCCGTGGTGGCTGCCCGGCCGGAGGTCCGGGGCGCGCTGGTGATCGGCTGCGACTCGGTGCTCGACCTGGACGGCCACGCCCTGGGCAAGCCCGCCGACGCCGAGGAGGCCACCGCCCGCTGGAAGGCGATGCGCGGCCGGGCCGGCACCCTCCAGACCGGGCACTGCGTCTGGGACACGGAGAGCGGGCGGCACGCCTCGGCCACCGCCTCCACCGTGGTCCGCTTCGGCGAGCCGACGGACGAGGAGATCGCCGCGTACGTCGCCTCGGGCGAGCCGCTGTACGTGGCCGGCGCCTTCACCCTGGACGGCCGCTCGGCGCCGTTCATCGACGGCATCGACGGCGACCACGGCAACGTCATCGGCATCAGCCTGCCCCTGATCCGCCGTCTGCTGGCCGAACTCGGCGTGGGCATCACCGAGCTGTGGGCGCCCGCCGAGGACTGATCAGCGGGTGCGGGCCTCGGCCGGAGGGGTGAGAGGCCTGGGTGCCTCGCTCCCGTGATCCGTTTGGTCCGCGGGTCCGGGGGCGCTCCCGGACCCTGGGTCGACCTCGAACCCTGGACCACCCTTGTCCCGGGGGCCGCCGCCCGGCACTTCACCGGCCGGCCCCTCCTCGCGGTCGTACGTCATCAGCAGCAGCACGATGAGCCCGAGCACCAGCACCATGAACAGGAACGCCCGCCAGCCCACCAGCCCCCAGGCGAACGCGCCCAGCAGCCCGTGCACCACGGCCGCGCTGATCAGCAGGACGCGTCCGAGCCCGGCAGGGCGGCGGCCCCGTACCGCCACGAGCAGGGCGACCAGCCCGCACAGGGCGAAGTAGAGGCCGAAGACCAGACCGCCGGCCTTCGACGAGTTCGACATCACGTTCGGATCCAGGCCGGCCAGGGACATCCTCTGCCGGTGCACGACCTCGCCGAGGAACCAGTTCAGCGCCACCACGCCGAACGCCTCGGCGAAGAGCACGGCCGCCACCACCCACGCCACCGGTCTGCGCACCGGTCCCACCCACTTCCGACTGCCGCTCCGTCCGGAGCCCTGTTACCGCGAGTACCGCCGAGACATCGCGAACGCTACTAACCGGTAAACCGGGGGACAAGGGTTCTGCCACCGGCAAAGAATCGTTGGGCCATTCGTAGGGACTCCACAAAGAAACGAAGTGCGTCGCAGCACGCCCTCACAGAGACCTTGGCCACATGGGAGGGCTAGGGTTTTCCGGAGGAGTCCTGCGTACAGCGATGCGACAAGGGATTTCGCAGGTCGAGCGCGCCTCGAATCACGCTCCGTGTGGGCAAGCTCACCATCGGGGACGGGTCGAAGTGCCGTGTCGGCAGTCCCTAAACTCGGCTTGTTTCAAGGAGGGAGCCTCAATCGTGCGCAAGGTGCTCATCGCCAACCGTGGCGAAATCGCTGTCCGCGTTGCCCGGGCCTGCCGGGACGCCGGTATCGCGAGCGTGGCCGTCTACGCCGACCCGGACCGGGACGCTCTGCATGTCCGCGCCGCGGATGAGGCGTTCGCCCTGGGCGGTGACACCCCGGCCACCAGCTACCTGGACATCGACAAGGTACTCAAGGCCGCGATGGAGTCCGGCGCGGACGCGATCCACCCCGGCTACGGCTTCCTCTCGGAGAACGCCGACTTCGCCCAGGCCGTGCTCGACGCCGACCTGATCTGGATCGGCCCGCCGCCGCAGGCCATCCGCGACCTCGGCGACAAGGTCGCCGCCCGGCACATCGCCCAGCGCGCCGGCGCCCCGCTGGTGGCCGGCACCCCCGACCCCGTCTCCGGCGCCGAGGAGGTCGTGGCCTTCGCCGAGGAGCACGGCCTGCCGATCGCCATCAAGGCCGCCTTCGGCGGTGGCGGACGCGGCCTCAAGGTCGCCCGCACCCTGGACGAGGTCCCCGAGCTGTACGAGTCCGCGGTACGCGAGGCCGTGGCCGCCTTCGGCCGCGGCGAGTGCTTCGTCGAGCGCTACCTGGACCGGCCCCGCCACGTGGAGACCCAGTGCCTGGCCGACCAGCACGGCAACGTGGTCGTCGTCTCCACCCGCGACTGCTCCCTCCAGCGCCGCCACCAGAAGCTGGTCGAGGAGGCCCCGGCGCCGTTCCTGTCCGAGGCGCAGGTCGCCGAGCTGTACCGCGCCTCCAAGGCCATCCTGACGGAGGCCCGCTACGTCGGCGCCGGCACCTGCGAGTTCCTCGTCGGCCAGGACGGCACGATCTCCTTCCTGGAGGTCAACACCCGCCTCCAGGTCGAGCACCCGGTCACCGAAGAGGTCGCCGGCATCGACCTGGTCCGCGAGATGTTCCGCATCGCCGACGGCGAGGAACTCGGCTACGACGACCCGCCGCTGCGCGGCCACTCCTTCGAGTTCCGCATCAACGGCGAGGACCCGGGCCGAGGCTTCCTGCCCGCCCCCGGCACCGTGACGAACTTCGCCCCGCCGTCCGGCCCCGGCGTCCGCCTGGACGCGGGCGTGGAGTCCGGCAGCGTCATCGGCCCGGCCTGGGACTCCCTGCTGGCCAAGCTGATCGTGACCGGCCGCACCCGCAAGGAGGCCCTCCAGCGGGCCGCCCGCGCCCTGGAGGAGTTCCAGGTCGAGGGCATGGCCACCGCGATCCCCTTCCACCGCGCGGTCGTCACCGACCCGGCGTTCGCCCCCGAACTGACCGACTCCGCCGACCCGTTCACGGTCCACACCCGCTGGATCGAGACCGAGTTCGTCAACGACATCAAGCCCTTCACCGCCCTCGCCGAGACCGACACCGACGAGGAAGCGGGCCGTGAGACCGTCGTCGTCGAGGTCGGCGGCAAGCGCCTGGAGGTCTCCCTGCCCACCTCGCTGGGCATGTCCCTGGCCCGCACCGGCCTCGCCGCGGGCGCCAAGCCCAAGCGCCGCGCCGCGAAGAAGTCCGGCCCCGTCGCCTCCGGCGACACCCTCGCCTCCCCGATGCAGGGCACCATCGTCAAGGTCGCCGTCGAGGAGGGCCAGGAGGTCAAGGAAGGCGACCTGGTCGTCGTTCTGGAGGCCATGAAGATGGAACAGCCCCTCAACGCCCACCGCAGTGGCACCATCAAGGGCCTCTCGGCCGACGTCGGCGCCTCCATCACCTCCGGCGCCGTCATCTGCGAGATCAAGGACTGATCTCCCGGAGCACCCGCACCACACGCACAGGCGCCCGGCGAGCCGCGAGAGCGGCCCGCCGGGCGCTGTGCTTTCCGTAGGGCGGGCGGAAGTCTTTGCGCAGGACGGTCGGAAGTCTTTCCCGAGGGCGGTCCTAAGGTCCCGAGGGCGGTCCTAAGGTCCCGAGGGCGGTTCTAAGGTCCCGAGGGCGGTTCGACGCCCCTCATCGCCTCCGGAGGTCCGCCACCCGCGCGGCCGGGCGTTCCGTGCCGTTCGGCTGTTCCCCGCCCAGGGACGCCGGGCGGAGGTTCGCGCTCGGCGGCTGGTTGCGGCGGGGGCCCGGGAGCGGGACCTCACGGCGACGGTCGCGGGGCGGGGGCTGGTCCACCACCGGGTTTCCCGTGCCGCCGGCCACGGCGATCTGGACGCCCTGGTCGGCGAGGGCCTGGAGCTCGGTGGCCGCGCGGTCGTCGTGGCCCGGGGGCTCGTCCGTCACCAGGCGGGTGATGAGATCGGTCGGAACGGTCTGGAACATCGTGTCCGCACCGAGCTTGGTGTGGTCGGCGAGGACCACCACCTCCGCGGCGGCCTGCACCAGGGCCCGGTCGACGGACGCCGACAGCATGTTGGAGGTGGACAGGCCCCGTTCGGCCGTCAGCCCGCTCCCCGACAGGAAGGCCTTGGACACCCGCAGCCCGTGCAGCGACTGCTCCGCCCCCGACCCGACGAGCGCGTAGTTGGAGCCACGCAGCGTGCCGCCGGTCATCACGACCTCCACGCGGTTGGCATGGGCCAACGCCTGGGCGACCAGCAGGGAGTTGGTGACGACGGTCAGGCCGGGCACCCGGGCGAGCCGGCGGGCCAGCTCCTGAGTGGTGGTACCCGCGCCCACGACGATCGCCTCGCCCTCTTCGACGAGGCTCGCGGCGAGGTCGGCGATGGCCGTCTTCTCCGCGGTCGCGAGATGCGACTTCTGCGGGAAGCCGGACTCCCGGGTGAACCCACCCGGGAGTACCGCACCGCCGTGCCGGCGGTCGAGGAGTCCTTCGGCCTCCAGCGCCCGCACGTCCCGCCGTACGGTCACTTCGGAGGTCTGGACGACGCGGGCGAGTTCACGGAGCGACACGGCACCGTTCGCTCGCACCATTTCGAGGATCAATTGGCGACGTTCAGCAGCGAACACGAAACTGACAGTAACCCCAGCGACCGTCTGCTTTCAGCAGTTTGCGCCGAATAGCAGAAGTTGTTCGCAGGGCAGGGTGCGAGGTGGTATAGGGCCTGGTCCCCCCGCCCGTGCCACCGGCATGGTCCGCAACTCCCCGTGACCGGTGGGGAGTCGGCCCGGACGCTGGACCTGCCTACGCCTCGGCCGTCGCCTTGCGTGTGTGCAGCTGCCGTGCCACCTCTGCGATCGACCCCGACAGCGAGGGGTACACGGTGAAGGCGTTCGCGATCTGTTCGACCGTCAGGTTGTTGTCGACTGCGATCGAGATGGGGTGGATCAGTTCCGAGGCGCGCGGCGCGACGACCACACCGCCGACCACGATCCCCGTGCCCGGGCGGCAGAAGATCTTGACGAACCCGTCCCGGATGCCCTGCATCTTGGCGCGCGGGTTGCGCAGCAGCGGCAACTTCACGCAGCGGGCGTCGATCTTGCCGGCGTCGACGTCGGCCTGGCTGTAGCCGACGGTGGCGATCTCGGGGTCGGTGAAGACGTTGGAGGAGACCGTCTTCAGGTTCAGCGGGGCCACCGCGTCGCCGAGGAAGTGGTACATGGCGATACGTCCCTGCATCGCCGCCACCGACGCCAGCGCAAAGACTCCGGTCACGTCGCCGGCCGCGTACACGCCCGGAGCGGTCGTCCTCGACACCTTGTCGGTCCAGATGTGACCGGACTCGCGCAGTTTGACGCCGGCCTCCTCCAGGCCGAGCCCGGCGCTGTTGGGGATGGCGCCGACGGCCATCAGGCAGTGGCTGCCCGTGATGACCCGGCCGTCCGCCAGCGTCACCTCCACGCGGTCCCCGACCCGCTTCGCCGCGGCGGCCCGCGAGCGCGCCATGACGTTCATGCCGCGGCGGCGGAAGACGTCCTCCAGGACGCCGGCCGCGTCCGGGTCCTCACCCGGCAGCACGCGGTCGCGGGAGGACACCAGCGTGACCTTCGAGCCGAGTGCCTGGTAGGCGCCGGCGAACTCGGCACCGGTGACACCCGAGCCGACCACGATGAGCTCCTCGGGCAGCTCGGTGAGGTCGTAGACCTGGGTCCAGTTGAGGATGCGCTCGCCGTCCGGCTGGGCGTCGGGCAGCTCGCGCGGGTGGCCGCCCGTCGCGATCAGCACGGCGTCCGCGGTGAGCCTCTCCTCGCTCCCGTCGGCCGCCCTGACGACGACCGTGCGCGACCCGTCGAGTGCCTGCATGCCCTCCAGCCGGCCGTGCCCGCGCACGACCCGGGCGCCGGCCCGCGTCACGGAGGCGGTGATGTCGTGGGACTGGGCGAGCGCCAGCCGCTTCACCCGGCGGTTGACCTTCCCCAGGTCGACGCCCACCACCTGCTCCGCCGGAAGATCCTGGGCGGGGCCGCCGTCGGAGGGGGTGTCGGCGACGGTGATCCCCAGCTCCTCGTACGAGGAGTCGAAGGTGGTCATCACCTCGGCCGTAGCGATAAGGGTCTTCGACGGCACGCAGTCGGTCAGCACCGACGCTCCGCCCAGACCGTCGCAGTCGACGACGGTCACCTCCGCGCCGAGCTGCGCCGCCACCAGCGCCGCTTCGTAGCCGCCGGGTCCACCACCGATGATCACGATCCGAGTCACGTACTCCATTGTCCCGCACCGTTCAAGGTGCTACGGCCCCGGGGGCGTCGGCGCCGCGCTCTCCCGTTGCGCCTGGGACCCGTGAGGCGGGTGCGCGGCTGCCGTACGCTCGACGCATGTCGCTCTATGCCGCATACGCCGGCAATCTCGACGCGCGGCTGATGTCCCGCCGCGCCCCGCACTCGCCGTTGCGTGCCACGGGCTGGCTGAACGGCTGGCGGCTGACCTTCGGCGGCGAGCAGGTGAGCTGGGAGGGCGCGCTGGCGACCCTGGTCGAGGATCCGATCTCCCAGGTCTTCGTGGCCCTGTACGACATCGCCCCGATGGACGAGGACGCCCTCGACCGCCGGGTGGGCGTGGGCATGGACGTCTACCGGCGCGCACGCGTGCGCGTCCACACCCTGGACGGCGAGGAACAGGCCTGGGTCTACGTCCTCAACGCCTACGAGGGCGGTCTCCCCTCCGCCCGCTACCTCGGCGAGATCGCGGACGCGGCGGAGTCGGCGGGGGCGCCCCACGACTATGTGATGGAGCTGCGGAAGCGGCCGTGCTGAGCGGCGGGCTCGTGAAGGCCTGAACGCAGGCCTGAGCGGGCCCCTCCGGCACCACCCCTCGTCGGAAACGACAAGACAACGATCGCATTGCCGTGACCACTGGCATCTACGCGCGTAGGCGAATACCGGCTACGCTCATCCGCGTGAACGCATCTCTTCTTCCGGACGACATCCAGGGCGATCCGTACGCCGCCGCCGACGCCGCCGCCGCGCGCCTGCGCGAACTCACGGGTGCCGAGTCCCACGACGTCGCCCTCGTGATGGGGTCCGGCTGGGCACCGGCCGTCGACGCCCTGGGGACCCCCGACGCCGAGTTCCAGGTCACCGAGCTGCCCGGATTCCCGCCGCCGGCGGTGGAGGGCCACGGCGGCAAGATCCGCTCGTACGGCATCGGGGACCGGCGTGCGCTGGTCTTCCTGGGCCGCACCCACTACTACGAGGGCCGGGGCGTGGCCGCCGTGGCCCACGGCGTGCGCACCGCCGTCTCGGCCGGCTGCAAGACGATCGTGCTCACCAACGGCTGCGGCGGCCTGCGCGAGGGCATGCGCCCCGGCCAGCCGGTGCTGATCAGCGACCACCTCAACCTGACGGCCACCTCGCCGATCGTCGGCGCCAACTTCGTCGACCTCACCGACCTGTACTCGCCGCGCCTGCGCGCCCTGTGCAAGGAGGTCGACCCCACCCTCGAGGAAGGCGTCTACGCGCAGTTCCCCGGCCCGCACTACGAGACGCCGGCGGAGATCCGCATGGCCCGCACCATCGGCGCGGACCTGGTCGGCATGTCCACCGTCCTGGAGGCGATCGCCGCCCGCGAGGCGGGCGCGGAGGTCCTCGGCATCTCCCTGGTGACCAACCTCGCCGCGGGCATGACCGGCGAGCCCCTCAACCACGAGGAGGTCCTCCAGGCGGGCCGCGACAGCGCCACCCGGATGGGCTCCCTGCTGACCCAGGTGCTGGGCCGCCTGTAGACCCCGCCACCCCGCGACACGCCGAACGGCCGGCGGCACCCACGAAGGGGGAGCCGCCGGACTGCGGAAGGGGCCGTGGGGTGCGCCGCGGCCCCTTCCGCACACTTCGTCTCCGCCCGGCGGAGACCGCCGGGCGGAGACCGGCGCGGCCTCGAAACCCCGGGCAGTACGCTCGCGCGCGGCGGCCGGACGCGCCCCACGGCTCCGCCCCAACGCATCCCAGGTGCCCCGGCACCCACCCGCCGGAGGCAGACGGCCCAGGCCGACAAACTCACGAGAGGCTGACCCCAACGTGCACGACGACCTCATCGCACGGGCCAAGGCGTGGCTGGCCGAGGACCCCGACGCCGACACCCGTGACGAACTCACCCGGCTCCTCGAAGCCGCGAACACCGGGGCCACCGAGAGCACCGCGGAGCTGGCCGACCGCTTCGCCGGCACGCTCCAGTTCGGCACCGCCGGCCTGCGCGGCGAACTCGGCGCCGGGCCCATGCGCATGAACCGCTCCGTCGTCATCCGCGCCGCCGCCGGCCTCGCCGCGTACCTGAAGAAGAACGGGACCGCCCACGGGGACGAGAACGCCGGCCTCGTCGTCATCGGCTACGACGCCCGGCACAAGTCCGCCGACTTCGCCCGCGACACCGCCGCCGTCATGACCGGCGCCGGACTGCGCGCCGCCGTGCTGCCCCGCCCCCTCCCCACCCCGGTCCTCGCCTTCGCCATCAGGCACCTCGGCGCGGTCGCCGGTGTGGAGGTCACCGCCAGCCACAACCCGCCCCGCGACAACGGCTACAAGGTCTACCTGGGCGACGGCTCCCAGATCGTGCCCCCGGCGGACGCCGGCATCGCCGCCGAGATCGACGCGATCACCACGCTCACCGCGGTGCCCCGCCCGGACTCCGGCTGGGACATCCTCGACGACTCCGTCCTGGAGGCCTACCTGGCCCGTACGGACGCGGTCCTCGCCCCCGGATCGCCGCGCACGGCCCGCACCGTCTACACGGCGATGCACGGCGTCGGCAAGGACACCCTCCTCGCCGCGTTCGCCCGGGCCGGCTTCCCGGCCCCGGAGCTGGTCGCCGAGCAGGCCGAGCCGGACCCGGACTTCCCGACCGTCGCGTTCCCCAACCCGGAGGAGCCCGGTGCGATGGACCTGGCGTTCGCCCGGGCCCGCGCGACCTCCCCCGACCTGATCATCGCCAACGACCCCGACGCCGACCGCTGCGCGGTGGCCGTCGGGCACGGCACCGACTGGCGCATGCTGCGCGGCGACGAGGTGGGCGCCCTGCTCGCGGCGCACCTGGTCTCCCGCGGCGTGACCGGCACCTTCGCGGAGTCGATCGTCTCCTCCTCCCTCCTCGGGCGCATCGCCGGGAAGGCGGGCCTGCCCCACGAGGAGACGCTCACCGGCTTCAAGTGGATCGCCCGCGTGGAGGGTCTGCGCTACGGCTACGAGGAGGCCCTCGGCTACTGCGTCGACCCCGACGGCGTACGCGACAAGGACGGCATCACGGCCGCCCTCCTGATCACCGAACTGGCGTCCCGGCTCAAGGAGGAGGGCCGCACCCTGCTGGACCTCCTGGACGACCTCGCCGTCGAGCACGGCCTGCACGCCACCGACCAGCTCTCGGTCCGCGTCAAGGACCTCTCGTTGATCGCCGACGCGATGCGGCGCCTGCGCGAGCAGCCCCCGACCGCGCTCGCGGGCCTGCCCGTCACCCGTTCCGAGGACCTCACCCGGGGCACGGACCGGCTGCCGCCCACGGACGGCCTGCGCTACACCCTCGACGGCGCCCGCGTCATCGTCCGCCCCAGCGGCACGGAGCCCAAGCTGAAGTGCTACCTGGAGGTCGTGATCCCGGTCGGCACCCACGCCGACCTCCCGGCGGCCCGCGGCAAGGCCGACGCCCTGCTGGCGTCGATCAAGCGGGACCTGTCGGAGGCGGCGGGCATCTGACCCGCGGCCCGGCACGCGGCGAAACGGAAAGGGTGCCCCTCCGGTGGAGGGGCACCCTTTCCGGCTCAGGCAGCCCGGCCTGCGGACGCACGGACGCGCCGCCGGGAGGCCTGCCGGCGTACCGGCATGCCGCCCGCGCGCGCGTCAGCCCAGCGCGATCAGGATCGCCAGCACCACCGCGCCGGCCAGCGCCGGGCCCACGATCTCGTACGCCCAGCGGACCGTCACCTCGCCCTGGGCCGCCTCGGCGTTCTCCCGGGTGTCCCGCAGCTCGCGCAGATCGTCCATGAACTGGTCGCCCGCCGCACGGATCGGCCCGTCGCTGCCGGCGCCCGGCCCGCCGAACCCGAGGACGCCGCCGCGCCCGCCGGACCGGCCCGTCCCCGCGACGCGCTCGCCCGTGGCGGCGGCCCGCGCCTCCTGGCGGGCGGCCCGCTTGCGCCCCCGCAGCGAGACGGGCACCGCCCACAGCTGGTACTTGGTGCCGGACCGGTCCAGCACCTCGTTCGAGTAGCCCGAGCGCAGCCCGGAGACCTGGCCCCAGGGCAGCACGATCACGCGGAAGGGGTTGCGGACGCGTAGCCGGTCGGCGTTGACGTACACCGCGGGCCGCAGGGTGAAGGCGACCACCAGCGGCACCGCGAGGATCATCCCGGCGAGCGCCAGCCACGGGGTGCGGCCCTCGCCCGCGACCAGCGCGTCGATGCCCAGCCACAGGATGATGGCGAGCAGCAGGACACCGCCCGCGATGCCTGTGGACGACCGGTGGACCCGGTCCTCGTACTCGGAGGCGGAGGGCTGCGGCGCGGGGGGTTCGTGCTCGGGCGTCGTCATGGCCCCGATTGTGCCCGACGTCCGCGGGCGGCCTCATCCGCGGTGCCGGAGCACGGAACGGGTACCGTGCGGATACCGGCCGGGCCACAAGATGAGCCCCGGGGGTGTACAGCCGCTACGCGCGTAGATATGCTCGCCTGGTGACCATGCCCACCACTGCACCCCCTCTCGCTGACGTCACCGCGTCCGACAGCACGCTGCGCCGCTTCCTGCACGGGCTGCCCGGCGTCGACGCGGTCGGCCTGGAGGCGCGCGCCGCCTCGCTCGGCACCCGTTCCATCAAGACCACCGCGAAGGCGTACGCGATCGACCTCGCCATCTCGATGGTCGACCTGACGACGCTGGAAGGCGCGGACACCCCGGGCAAGGTCCGGGCGCTCGGCGCCAAGGCGGTCCACCCCGACCCGACGGACCGTACGGCCCCCGCCACGGCCGCGGTCTGCGTGTACCCCGACATGGTGGCCGCCGCGAAGGAGGCCGTGGCCGGCTCGGCCGTGAAGGTCGCCTCGGTCGCCACCGCCTTCCCGGCCGGCCGGGCGCCGCTGGACATCAAGCTGGCGGACGTGCGCGCGGCGGTCGCCGCGGGCGCCGACGAGATCGACATGGTCATCGACCGCGGGGCGTTCCTCGCCGGCAAGTACCTCAAGGTGTACGACGAGATCGCCGCCGTGAAGGAGGCCTGCGGGACCTCCGCCCGCCTGAAGGTCATCTTCGAGACCGGCGAGCTGTCGACGTACGACAACATCCGCCGCGCGAGCTGGCTCGGCATGCTGGCGGGCGCCGACTTCATCAAGACCTCCACCGGCAAGGTCGCCGTCAACGCCACCCCGGCCAACACGCTGCTCATGCTGGAGGCCGTCCGTGACTTCCGGGCGCAGACCGGCGTGCAGGTGGGCGTGAAGCCGGCCGGCGGCATCCGCACCTCCAAGGACGCGATCAAGTTCCTGGTCCTGGTCAACGAGACCGCCGGCGGGGACTGGCTGGACAACCACTGGTTCCGCTTCGGCGCCTCCTCGCTCCTGAACGACCTGCTGATGCAGCGCCAGAAGCTGGCCACCGGCCGCTACTCCGGCCCCGACTACGTGACGGTGGACTGAGCCCCATGAACACGGAAAACCCGCTTTCCCCCTTCGTATACGCACCGGCTCCCGAGTCCCGGTCGGTCGTCGACATCGCGCCGTCCTACGGCCTGTTCGTCGACGGCGAGTTCACCGAGGCCGCCGACGGCAAGGTCTTCAAGACGGTCTCCCCCAGCACGGAGGAGGTGCTGTCCGAGGTCGCCCAGGCCGGCGAGGCGGACGTCGACCGCGCGGTCAAGGCGGCCCGCAAGGCCTTCACGAAGTGGTCGGCGCTGCCCGGCTCCGAGCGCGCCAAGTACCTGTTCCGCATCGCCCGCATCATCCAGGAGCGCAGCCGTGAGCTGGCGGTCCTGGAGACGCTGGACAACGGCAAGCCGATCCGGGAGACGAGGGACGCGGACCTGCCCCTGGTGGCCGCGTACTTCTTCTACTACGCCGGCTGGGCCGACAAGCTCGACCACGCGGGCTACGGGCCGAACCCGAAGCCGCTCGGCGTGGCCGGCCAGGTCATCCCGTGGAACTTCCCGCTGCTGATGCTGGCGTGGAAGATCGCCCCGGCGCTGGCGACCGGCAACACGGTCGTGCTCAAGCCCGCCGAGACCACCCCGCTCTCCGCGCTGTTCTTCGCGGACATCTGCCGCCAGGCGGGCCTGCCGAAGGGTGTCGTCAACATCCTTCCCGGCTACGGCGACGCGGGCGCCGCGCTGGTGGCGCACCCGGACGTGAACAAGGTCGCCTTCACCGGCTCCACGGCCGTCGGCAAGGCGATCGCGCGCACGGTCGCGGGCACGGACAAGAAGCTCACCCTCGAACTGGGCGGCAAGGGCGCCAACATCGTCTTCGACGACGCGCCGATCGACCAGGCCGTCGAGGGCATCGTGAACGGCATCTTCTTCAACCAGGGCCAGGTCTGCTGCGCGGGCTCGCGCCTGCTGGTGCAGGAGTCGATCCACGACGAGCTGCTGGACTCCCTCAAGCGCAGGCTCTCCACCCTGCGCCTGGGCGATCCGCTCGACAAGAACACCGACATCGGCGCGATCAACTCCGCCGAGCAGCTCGCCCGGATCACCGCGCTCGCCGACCAGGGCGAGGCGGAGGGCGCCGAGCGCTGGTCGCCCGCCTGCGAACTGCCCGAGAGCGGCTACTGGTTCGCCCCGACGCTGTTCACCGGCGTCACCCAGGCGCACACCATCGCCCGTGACGAGATCTTCGGCCCGGTGCTCTCCGTCCTCACCTTCCGCACCCCGGACGAGGCCGTCGCCAAGGCCAACAACACCCCGTACGGGCTCTCGGCCGGCATCTGGACGGAGAAGGGCTCCCGGATCCTGGCGGTGGCGAACAGGCTGCGCGCCGGTGTCGTCTGGTCCAACACGTTCAACAAGTTCGATCCGACCTCGCCGTTCGGCGGCTACAAGGAGTCGGGCTTCGGCCGCGAGGGCGGCCGACACGGCCTGGAGGCGTACCTCGATGTCTGAGAAGTCCGAGAAGTCTGGGGCGACGACCGAACCGCGGCTTTCGGTCCTCAAGACCTACAAGCTGTACGTGGGCGGCAAGTTCCCGCGTTCCGAGAGCGGCCGGGTGTACGAGGTGAGCGACTCCAAGGGCAACTGGCTGGCGAACGCACCGCGGTCGTCCCGCAAGGACGCCCGTGACGCGGTCGTGGCCGCACGCAAGGCGTTCGGCGCGTGGTCCGGCGCGACCGCGTACAACCGGGGCCAGATCCTCTACCGCGTCGCGGAGATGCTGGAGGGCCGCCGCGAGCAGTTCGTCCGCGAGGTCGCCGAGGCCGAGGGCCTGTCCAAGGCCAAGGCGGCCGCGCAGGTCGACGCGGCGATCGACCGCTGGGTCTGGTACGCGGGCTGGACCGACAAGATCGCCCAGGTGGTGGGCGGCGGCAACCCGGTCGCGGGCCCGTACTTCAACCTCTCCTCCCCCGAGCCGACCGGCGTGGTGACCGTCCTGGCCCCGCAGGAGTCGTCGTTCCTGGGCCTGGTCTCGGTGATCGCCCCGGTGATCGCGACGGGCAACACGGCGGTGGTGGTCGCGAGCGAGAAGCACCCGCTCCCCGCGCTCTCCCTCGGCGAGGTGCTGGCCACCTCCGACCTGCCGGGCGGTGTCGTGAACATCCTGTCCGGCGGTACGGCGGAGATCGCCGCGCCGCTCGCCGCGCACCAGGACGTCAACGCGATCGACCTCGCGGGCGCCGACGCGGAGCTGGCGAAGGAGCTGGAGGTCGCGGCGGCGGACAACCTCAAGCGCGTCCTTCGTCCACAGCCTGTGGATTACGCCGCGACGCCGGGCATCGACCGCATGACGGCCTTCCTGGAGACCAAGACGGTCTGGCACCCGACGGGCTCCCTGGGCGCCTCCGGCTCGTCGTACTGAGCCGCCCGGGGCACCGCACCGCGGCGCCCCGCACAGACGAGAGCCGCGCCTCCCCTCCGTCCGGGGGAGGCGCGGCTCTCCGTGTGCGCGCGTGTCAGCGCACCGACCCGAGCAGCTGCCCGACGACCGGCACGGCGCCCACCGACGGGGCCTGGGCCACCGGGCCTGTGAGCATCTTCGAGCTGACCGGCCGGAAGTCGGCGAGCTGGGTGCCGACGCCGTTGTCGAGCGGGTCGACGCCGGTGCCCGCGAGCGGGTTGGGCTTGAGAGCCGTGACCGTACCGGTGGTGTGGCCGACCGTGCCGGTCAGTGCCTGTACACCCGTCTGCGGGTCGCCCTTGCCGAGGGAGCCGAGCAGGCGGCCCTCGCCCCCGCCCGGGAGGATGTCCGCCGAGGCCGTTGCCGCGCCCACGCCCAGGGCGGCCCCGGCGGTCGCGACGGCGACCAGGACGCGCCGGGCGGTGGAATGGTGGGAGGACGCGTGTCGAGCCATTGCTGGTGCCGCCTTACGGATGCGGTGGGTAACGGGAACAGTGCACAGGGTAGTTGAGACGTAAGCCACGTTCCAAAGCCGACCCGCGGGGTCGGCAGGCGGGCCACCATGCGTCAAACTGGTGTTCCGTGAGCCTTCATCCCCCGTCACCCGCCCGTGTCGTGCTGCTGTGCGGCCCCTCGGGCTCGGGCAAGTCCCTGGTCGCCGCCCGCTCCGGACTGCCCGTGCTGCGCCTCGACGACTTCTACAAGGAGGCCGGCGACCCGACCCTGCCGCTGGTGGCGGGGAGTTCGGACATCGACTGGGACCACCCCGGCTCGTGGGACGCGGACGCCGCGGTCGCGGCGATCAGCCGGCTGTGCGCCACGGGCACCACGAACGTGCCGGTGTACGACATCTCGCTGAGCGCCCGCACCGGCGAGGACACGCTGCACATCGGCCGCACCCCGCTGTTCATCGCGGAGGGCATCTTCGCCGCCGAGATCGTGGGGCGCTGCCGGGAACTCGGCGTCCTGGCCGACGCGCTGTGCCTGAACCGCGGACCGGCCAGGACCTTCCGGCGGCGCTTCCTGCGGGATCTGAAGGAGGGCCGCAAATCGGTCCCGTTCCTGCTGCGCCGGGGCTGGCGGCTGATGCGCGCCGAGCGGTCGATCGTGGCCCGCCAGGTCGCGCTGGGCGCCCACGCCTGCGACCGGGACGAGGCCCTGGGCCGGCTGGCCGCCGCCGCGGCGGGTCGGCAGGCGCAGTCACGGACGGCCGCGTAACCGGCGTACGGCACAGGGACGTACATGCCTCGTACGCCCCTCTCCTCGTACGCACCTCTCGCGCGTCAACGCGTGTGCGCACGCGAAAGCGGGACTGGACAGACCCCCCGGTCCTCCAGTCCCGCTTCCTTGGTGCTCCCCCACACTCCCCCGTGTTCCCCCGTGTCCTCAGGGATACCCCCGTTCCCCGAGCCCCCGTTGTTCCCCCGTCTTCCCCTTCCCCCGCTGTTCCCCCGTTTTCCCCCGTTCCCCGCTGCCCTTCGGTCGGTTCAGGCGACAAGTTCGCCGAAGGACTCCTCATAGTCACGGCCGAAGCTGAGGACCTCGTCCTCGCGCAGCCGGCGCAGGGACCGCCAGATGCTGGACTTCACCGTGCCGACGCTGATGCCGAGGATGTCCGCGATCTCCGGGTCCGTACGGCCCTCGTAGTAGCGCAGGACCAGCATGGTGCGCTGGAGTTCGGGCAGCCGGGCCAGCGCCTGCCACAGGACCGTGCGCAGCTCGGTGCCGCGCATGGCGTCCGTGTCGCCGGGCGTCTCCGGCAGTTCCTCGGTCGGGTACTCGTTGAGCTTGCGGCGCCGCCAGGCGCTGATGTGCAGGTTGGTCATGGTGCGGCGGAGGTATCCGCCGACGGCCGCCTTGTCACTGATCCGGTCCCATGCCCGGTAGGTCGAGAACAGCGCGCTCTGCAGCAGGTCCTCGGCCTCGAAACGGTCGCCGGTGAGGTGGTAGGCGGTTGCGTACAGGGAGGCGCGGCGCTCCTGGACGTAGGCGGTGAACGCCGCTTCGGCGTCCACGGCCTCCGACAGCGCGCGATGCTCCCCCGAGCCCTCCCCGTACGCGGTTCCCCCGTGTGTTTCCCCCGTGTGAGCGTCAACCACCGTTATGCAGGGCTGAGGCCCCTGCTGCGCATACGCGGTGTGCTGACGCCCGGTGCCGCGAGCGCACCCCCGCCCGCTCACGGCACCGGACTTCTCCGAAGACCGGGCCACGTCGTGCAGACGCGTCACCACTGCGCTGTGGCTGGTGCTGTGCAGCGTGTTCATTCGCGCCCCCCGTCGTGGAGTTCCGGTGTTCCGTCCTGCTCCTTGCCCCGTGCCGAAAAGCTTGCCGTGGTCACTTCATGGCCATGTCCGCTGATTGTCACAGACCTGTCACAGCGCTCCCGGAACCCGTGGGCGCGAGGTGTTCGCTGACGCGCTGCAGAAGAAGCTGCGTGGGGCGTCGGCCCGGCTGGACACCGCGTCGGAGTCGGGGACGACGAGCGGGGTGGAGGTCACCACGTGCCGCGGCGAGCCGCGGCTACCGCTACAGGGCAGCGACAGCGGGACGCAGAAGATCGGTGGCAGGATTCGAGCGCATGAGTTCCCTGCCTGCCTCTGCCCGGGCCCGTCGCTCATCAGCACGCTGGAGGTAGTGGCGACATGTATCGGCGATTTGCGCGTAGTCGGTGAAGGCCAGACCTGAGTCGAACCGGGATTCCTCTTCGGTGTCACAGCCGCGCTCGGACACTACGAACCTGCCGTTCGCCAACAGGTAGGAAGCCCTCACAATCTCAAAGACCTTGGCTTCGTAGAAGTGAATGTTCAAGACAATCTTCGCTCTGGCCAGCAGAGCATCGCGCGCTCCGCCATAGAGGCCGAACCGGGCGACGGCATTGAGCCCTTCCGAAGCGAGGTGCCGGATCGGAGCGAGGCGGCGTTCGTTCAATGAGCCGATGAGCAGCACATCGATGTCCTCCTCGGCCACTGGTTGCATCCGCTCCAACTCCGGAACGTAGCCGATGGGGACATGCTGGACCTCGTCCACCCCCAAGCGCTCGAGTTCGGCGATATTACGAGCGCTGTAGTCCCACACCGTGTGCTTTCGAAACAAATCCAGCAGACCCTGCGTGACCCAACGGGAACCAGCGGAAATCTGCTCCAAGTTATACAGGATGGACTTCTCCGGCAGGACTTCCGCCGGGCTCGGGTAATTCCCTAGAAGGTTGGATCCGAAAATGATGTGCCTGCGGCCCGGCAGACGAGGATCGTGGGTCAGTACACTGTCATGGCCTAGATCCAGCAGTGCCCAATGCACGGTTTCAGCGACCTCTTTGAACGCTTCCCAATGCTGATACCCCTGCGGACGAAGAACAGTCACCGCGAATCGCATAAACATCTCCTCCCATCTCGGACGCCGCCATGCCGATTCCAGCCACGTCGCGCAGTACCCTGTCGGCGGTGAACAGGTCCGGCTTGAATCGATGAGAACTGGGGATTTTCTTCATTTGTGATCAATGGCCTTTCAGGAGGCTGCTGCGCAGAAACAAAGGTCCGGCGAGGCGATCCGGTTGAACGCGTGGAGTCCGGTGACGTGATCGCGTAGTGATCCGTCGCCAAGCCGGTGGACGGGAGGCAGCCGCCCACGAGGCGGGGTCGGCTGAGGGGTCTTGGTGACCGTCGTCATTCGTGGGAGATGTGCGGGAGCGCTCCAGGTGTCGAAACCCCACCCCCGCATGGGCCAGAATGAGGCCCGTGCCTTCCCTGTTGCTGATCGAGGACGACGACGCCATCCGAACGGCCCTGGAGCTCTCACTGACGCGCCAGGGACACCGGGTGGCCACCGCTGCCAGCGGTGAGGACGGTCTGAAGCTGCTGCGCGAGCAGCGGCCGGACCTGATCGTGCTGGACGTGATGCTGCCCGGCATCGACGGGTTCGAGGTGTGCCGGCGCATCCGGCGCACGGACCAACTGCCGATCATTCTGCTCACCGCGCGCAGCGACGACATCGACGTGGTGGTCGGACTGGAGTCCGGTGCCGACGACTACGTGGTCAAACCCGTGCAGGGGCGGGTGCTGGACGCCCGGATCCGGGCCGTGCTGCGGCGCGGCGAGCGGGAGGCGAACGACGCGGCGACCTTCGGCAGCCTCGTCATCGACCGGGCGGCGATGACCGTGACGAAGAACGGCGAGGACCTCCAGCTGACCCCGACCGAGCTGAGACTGCTGCTGGAGCTGAGCCGGCGGCCCGGGCAGGCGCTGTCCCGGCAGCAGTTGCTGCGGCTGGTTTGGGAGCACGACTACCTCGGCGACTCGCGGCTCGTGGACGCCTGTGTGCAGCGGCTGCGCGCCAAGGTGGAGGACGTGCCCTCGTCCCCGACGCTGATCCGTACCGTGCGCGGCGTCGGCTACCGCCTGGACGCGCCTCAGTGACGGACGAGCGGGACGGGCTCCGGGGCTGGGCCTCGGGGCGCAGGGGAACGTTGTCCCGGCTGCGGTTCAGCAGTCTGCGTCTGCGGCTGGTCGTGGTCTTCGCGCTGGTGGCGCTGACCGCGGCCGTGTCGGCGTCCGGGATCGCGTACTGGCTCAACCGCGAGGCGGTGCTCACCCGCGCCCAGGACGCGGCGCTGCGCGACTTCCAGCAGGAGGTGCAGAACCGCGCGGGCGCGCTGCCGGTGCACACCACGCAGGACCAACTCCAGCACACCGCCGGGCAGATGGCCGGCAGCAGCCAGCGGTTCAGCGTGCTGCTGGTCGGCCAGGACGCGAACGGCAGGACGCTGTACGGCAACTCCGGCGGGCTGAACGGCTTCTCGCTGGAGGACGTGCCCGCCTCGCTGCGCACCGCGGTGAACAGGCAGCAGCCGCTCTCCTCCGCCAACAAGGCGCCCTACCACCTGTACTGGCAGCGGATCGTCATGCACGGGACGCCGTACCTGGTGGCCGGCACGCGGGTGATCGGCGGCGGCCCGACCGGCTACATGCTCAAGTCGCTGGAGCCGGAGGCCAAGGACCTCAACTCGCTGGCCTGGTCCCTGGGCATCGCCACCGGACTGGCGCTCATCGGTGCCGCTCTCCTCGCCCAGGCCGCCGCCACGACGGTGCTGAAGCCGGTGCACCGGCTGGGAGTCGCCGCGCGCCGGCTCGGCGAGGGCAAGCTCGACACCCGGCTGCGGGTGTCCGGCACCGACGAACTCGCCGACATGTCCCGCACGTTCAACAAGGCGGCCGAGGCGCTGGAGAAACGGGTCGCCGACATGGCCGCCCGCGACGAGGCCTCCCGCCGCTTCGTCGCGGACATGAGCCATGAGCTGCGTACGCCGCTGACCGCCATCACCGCCGTGACGGAGGTGCTGGAGGAGGAGCTGGACTCCGAGGGCGGCGGCCTCGACCCGATGATCGAGCCTGCGGTCCGGCTCGTCGTCAGCGAGACCCGGCGGCTGAACGACCTGGTCGAGAACCTGATGGAGGTCACCCGCTTCGATGCGGGCACGGCCCGGCTGGTCCTGGACGACGTCGACATCGCCGACCAGATCACCGCCTGCATCGACGCCCGCGCCTGGCTGGACGCCGTGGAGCTGGACGCCGAGCGCGGCATCCACGCCCGGCTCGACCCGCGCCGCCTGGACGTCATCCTCGCCAACCTCATCGGCAACGCGCTCAAGCACGGCGGCTCGCCGGTGCGGGTGTCGGTGCGCGCGTCGGCCGCGGAGGCGGAGCGGCCCGCCGAGATCGTCATCCAGGTGCGCGACCACGGGCCGGGCATCCCCGAGGACGTCCTGCCGCACGTCTTCGACCGCTTCTACAAGGCGAGCGCGTCCCGGCCGCGCTCCGAGGGCAGCGGCCTGGGGCTGTCCATCGCCCTGAACAACGCGCAGATCCACGGCGGCGGCATCACCGCGGCCAACTCGCCCGAGGGCGGAGCGGTGTTCACGCTGCGGTTGCCGCGGGACGCCTCCGCGCTCGCCGAGGAGCGCACCGAGGGCGAGCGGGACGACGAGAACGGCGCGAACGGCGCGAAGGGGACAGCCCGATGAACGCACGCCGACTTCTGCCGGCGGCGCTGACCGCCCTGGGCCTGCTGCTCGCCGGGTGCGGGATCCGGCCCACCGAGGTGCCCACGGACTTCGGCGGCGCGCCCTCCCGCGTGCCCTGCTCGCTGTCCCAGCCCGACCTGACCATCCAGTCCTCGCGCGGCGTGCCCGTACAGGTGTTCCTGTTGTGCGGCTCGTCGCTGGTGACCGTCGACCGGACGGTACGGGTGCCGGAGGGCACCGTGGACGCGCGGCGGCGGGTGATCGTGGCCCAGGGCCTGCTCGACCAGCTCGCCGCGCCGCCGTCGGCCGGCGAGAAGGCGGCCGGGTACACCACGCACGTCCCGGACGGCCTGAAAGCCGAAGGCCCGCGCCCCCGTGACCCCGCCGACACGCTCCGGCTGAGCAGCGCGCCGGCCGGCCTCGCCCCGTACACCCTCGCACAGATCGTGTGCACGCTGTCCGACTCGGCCGCCGCCGAGGGGGACGGCTCCGTCGTCCTCGGCGGCCCGGACGACACGGCGCTGCGCCGCTACGAGTGCACCGGGGAACTCCGCTCCCGCCCGGGCACCACCCTGCCACCGTCGACCCCGGTGACCACGGGCTGACGCGAAGGCGGCACACGGGTGCCGTGCGGCACACGGGTGCGTGCGGTGCACGGGCGTGCCGCTCGGTCGTGGCACACGAGCGCGGCGCACAGGCTTGGCACACGGGTGGGGCGCAACAGGCCTGGCGCTGGGGCCGTGACACATGGATGCGACGCACAGGCCGTGACACAGGGCCATAGGCAGAGCCGACTGGCCGGGTCGCCCGGCGCCGCCGGGCGGGGGCACGGCGGGCTGCTCGGCCGGCGCCCGGGTGATGCCCAGCATGACCATGCCCACGGGCGCGGCGCAGGGGTGTGACACAGGGCCGTGACACACAGACGCGGCGCAACAGGCTTGGCCCTGGGCCGTGACACACGGGCGTGGCACACAGGCCTGGCAGAGGGCCGTGACGCACAGGCACGGTGCACAGGTGTGACGCACAGGCACGGTGCACAGGTGTGACGCACAGGCACGGTGCACAGGTGTGCCGCACAGGCGCGGCACAGGGTCGTGGCGCACAGGCGCGGCGTGCGAGTGTGGCGCAGCACTCACCATGGAGTGTGCCGTCCGGCCGGAACCGATCGTGCCGGGGGCCGCGTCTTGGGTGGCGTGCAGCGTCAAGGCTCCATCCGCGGCAGCGCCGCGATCCACGTCCGCGTGACAGGGGGTGTCCTCCTCGTCGCCCACCTCGCGCTCGTCGCCTGGCTCATGCTGCGTCCGCTGGACGTCCCCTGGGTGACGCCGCCCAATCTGCGTCCGTTCGCCACCATCCGGGCCGACCTGGCGCTGGGCTGGCCCGAGGCGGCCCGGCGCATCGGCGAGGGACTGGCGCTGCTCGCGCCGCTGGGCGTACTGCTGCCGATGACGCACGGCAGCCTCCGCGTCTCTCCACTCGGGTCCCTGTTCCGCACGGTCGCCGCGGGCAGCCTGGTCTCGCTGGGCATCGCCCTGCTGCAGACCGGCGTACCGGGCCGGGTGGTGGACGTCGACACACTCCTGCTGAACACCGCGGGCGTGACCCTCGCCCACCTCGCGGTCGTACCCGCGGGCCGTTCCCGTCTCCGCCGCGGGGCGGAGCGCCGGAACCGGCCGGCCCCGCGCCGGGAGGACCTGCCTCAGGGGCGCACCCCGACGATTCCCAGGGTCGGCCTCGCCCCGTGGAGCGACGCTCTGCCCCCTTCGTCTCCGTAACGTGGAAGTTGGACGGGGCAGCCGACGGGGCGGCCCCGCACCGACAGCTCACGAAGGAGTCGACCATGACCGCCCTGGCCCGCCCGACCCACGGCCGCGTGCTCGGCGGAGTGTGCGCTGCGCTGGCTCGGCGCTTCGGCACCTCCGCGACGACGATGCGCGTGATCTTCCTGCTGTCCTGCCTGCTGCCGGGCCCGCAGTTCCTGGTCTACATCGCGCTGTGGATCCTGCTGCCCTCGGAGGAGACGGCCGGCAGCGCGTGGTGAAAGCCGCGCACGCGGAGGCGGCGACGCGGTGACACGCTGAAACGACGGCACGGCTGGGGCGCACCCTGGAACCAGGAGGTGCGCCCCAGCCGTGTCGCTGTCCGGGGAGCGGTCGGCTCAGCCCAGCGGCAGCCCGTTCACCGGCAGGCCGTGGGTGGGCAGGCCCTGCACCGGCAGTCCGCCGAGCAGACCGGCGACCTGCTTGGTCGGGCCGTTCTGGAGCAGGCCCTGGGTGGCCGGCTGCGCGGCCGCGAGACCCGTCTGCACCGCGGGCTTGGCCTGGTTCAGCGCCTGACCGGCGCCGGGCAGCGACTTGGTGACGTTCTCCGTCGGGAGCGCCTTGCTGACGGTGCCGAGTGCCTGGCCGGCGTCCGGAACGGCAGGCGCGGCGTTCGCGGCGCCCGCGCCGGCGGCGGCGAAGGCGGCCCCGAGAGCGGCGACACCGAGGGACTTGGCGGCAGACTGCTTCATGAAAACGCGTCCTTGGGTGGAAGACAGGGAACTGAGCGGTCCACGACCGTAAACATGCCGAGCCGTCCGCCGCAAACATCGGAATACGGACGGAATATGCGCCCCGAATGTGTTCCCGTATCCGCCGATCACCCTTCCGAGGTCGAGAAACCCCTGGTGGACGCGGTCTGCTGAAACAGCCATTCGGATTTCAGCGCCGCATATCCGGGCTTGATCACGTCATTGATCATCGCCAGTCGTTCATCGAAAGGAATGAATGCTGATTTCATCGCATTGACGGAGAACCACTGCATGTCGTCGAGCGTGTATCCGAATGCCTCGACCAACTGCTCGAACTCCCGGCTCATGCTGGTGTGGGACATCAGGCGGTTGTCCGTGTTGACCGTGGCCCGGAAGTGGAGCCGGCGCAGCAGCCCGATCGGATGCTCGGCGTACGAGGGCGCCGCTCCGGTCTGGAGGTTGGAACTCGGGCACAGCTCCAGCGGGATGCGCTTGTCGCGGACGTAGGAGGCCAGCCGCCCCAGCTCGACCGTGCCGTCCTCGCGGACGTGGATGTCGTCGATGATGCGCACCCCGTGGCCCAGCCGGTCCGCGCCGCACCACTGCAGCGCCTGCCAGATGGACGGCAGCCCGAAGGCCTCGCCGGCGTGGATCGTGAAGTGGTTGTTCTCCCGCTTCAGGTACTCGAAGGCGTCCAGGTGCCGGGTGGGCGGGTAGCCGGCCTCCGCGCCCGCGATGTCGAAGCCCACGACGCCCGAGTCCCGGTAGCTGTTGGCGAGTTCGGCGATCTCCAGGGAGCGGGCCGCGTGCCGCATCGCGGTCAGCAGGACGCCGACCCGGATCCGGTGACCGTTCTCCAGGGCGGTCCGCTCGCCCTCGCGGAAGCCCTCGTTGACGGCCTCGACGACCTCCTCCAGGCTCAGCCCGCCCTCCAGGTGCTGCTCGGGGGCGTAGCGCACCTCGGCGTAGACGACGCCGTCCTCGGCGAGGTCCTCGGCGCACTCGCGGGCGACCCGGACGAGGGCGTCGCGGGTCTGCATCACGGCGACGGTGTGCGAGAACGTCTCCAAGTACCGTTCCAGGGAGCCGGAGTCGGCGGCCTCCCGGAACCACAGGCCCAGCTTGTCCGGGTCGGTCTCGGGGAGCAGGGAGTAGCCCGTCGTACGGGCCAGGTCGACGACGGTTCCCGGGCGGAGCCCGCCGTCGAGGTGGTCGTGGAGCAGAACCTTGGGCGCCCGGCGGATCTGGTCCGAGCTCGGGGTGTTCCCCTGCTGGGCAGTCTGGCTCGTCATTTCCGCACTGTAACTCCTACGCGCGTAGATCATCGCGTGTACACATCCGTCGATATGTAACGGTGACCGCCCGGACGGGTGGCGTACACGGGTGCTTCTGACACTGTTCTGTCGTGACTCCACCCACGCGTGAACGCGCGGGCTCCCTGCAACGGTGGCTAGGCCACGTCGCAGAGGACCAGCCCGGCCCTGTTGAGGACGTTCGTCGCGCCGACGCGGTCAGCGTTGGCGGTGAAGCCGCACGCCGTGCACTGGAACTTCGCTTGGGTGACGCGGTTCTCCTTCGCGACATGCCCGCATGCCGGGCACGTGCGGGAGGTGTTGCGGGCGTCCACTTCGATCACGAGGCGACCGGCACTTTCAGCCTTGTTCGCCAGGATCGTCAGGAACTGTCCCCAGCCCGCGTCCAGGATGCTGCGGTTGAGTCCGGCCTTCGCGGCGGCGCCGTTCGGCAGGAAGGCGCCGGTCGCTTCGGGGTCGGGCCTGGGCGCGGGCGCCTTCGTCATGCCCGCGGTGTTGAGCCGCTCGTGCGCGATCACATCGTGGTCGCGGATCAGCGCGTTCGCGGTCTTGTGGTGGAAGTCGACGCGCTGCCTGCGGATCTTCGCGTGGAGCTTGGCGACCTTTCGAGCGGCGGCGCGGTGCTTCTTGGTGCGCTGCCTGGTGCGCTTGGGGAACGTGACGAGATGCCGTTGGCCCTCGGCCAGGTCCTCGGCCATCGCGTTGAGGAACCTCGGGTTGGCGACGTGTGCACCGTCCGAGGTGGTCAGGAAGTGCACGGTGCCCAAGTCGATGCCGACGACGGCACCGCTGGGCGGCAGGAGCTCAGCAGTCACGTCGTCGCAAGTCAGGAGTACATACCAGCGGTTGCCCTCCCGCTTGACCGCGATCGTCTTCACACGGCCCTTCACGGGCCGGTGCTGGTGCACGCGGACGTGCCCGACGCTCTGGAGGCGGACGCGGGTCTGCGGATCGTGCGGGGTGGAGTCCCAGCGGCAGCCGTCTCCGTCCTTCGGGAACACAACGGTGTCGAAGTGTCCGACACCCTTGAACCGCGGGTAGCCGGGAATCTGCCCGGCCTTCACTCGGCGGAAGAACGCGGCGAACGCCTTGTCCAGCCGCCGCAGGGTGGCCTGCTGGGAGGAGAACGACCAGCGGCCCTGACGCTCCGGGTCGAATGCCCGGATCTCCTTGAGCTGGGCGGACTGGCAGCCGTACCGGACGGTGGTCTTCGAGGCGTGCCGGTAGGCGTCCCGACGCTCCTGCAATGCGCCGTTGTACAGGGAGCAGTGGTCTCGCAACATCTCGGCCAACGCGGCCGCCTGACGCACGGTGGGACGCAGGAGGAACTTGTACGCGCGGATCACCCCTTGCTCCTCCGCTCAAGGCGCAGGGCTTCGGCGAGGAGAACGCACGCAGCAGCGTTGATCGAGATGCCCGCCCGGTGGGCGTACTCCTCGACCTGCCGCTTCAAATCCGGGGGCACGCGAAGGTTCAGCGACTCCCGGCAGTCACCTCTGGCCACGACCAAAACGCTACCGCTTTTGACGGTGAGTCATATTCGAGATTGGATGCCACGCTGCTCCGCAGCGCAATCGCGGAGTCGATTCCCCAACCGGCCGAAGCCGGCGGTCCGCTCGAAAGGAATCTGATGGCACACCAAGCGACGCCGGTTCGCACGGCACGCCTGGGGAGGACGCTCGGCCCGGAGCCGGCGGCGGTGGGCGGAGCGGTGCTGCTGCTCCCGGGCGGCCAGGAGGTCTCCACCCGCAGACCCTCGCCGGTGCTGGCGGCCGCCTCGGTGCGCACGCTGGGGCGCCGGCTGGCCCGCGCGGGGCGCGAGGAGGGTCTGGCCGTGCACGTGGTGCACTACCGCTACCGCGGCTGGAACGGCGCCGAGGCGCATCCGGCCCGCGACGCGGCCTGGGCCGTCGAGGAGGTCGTCCGGTGCTACGGGGACGTGCCGGTCTGCCTGGCCGGTCTCGACATGGGCGGCCGGGCCGCGCTGCACGCCGCCGGGCACGAGACCGTCAACTCCGTGGTGGCCATCGCCCCTTGGCTGCCCGAGGCCGATATGGCGGCCTCACCCGAACCGGTCAGGCAGCTCGCCGGGCGCCGGGTGCTGATCGTGCACGGCACGAACGACGAACGGACCGATCCCGAGCTGTCCTTCCGGTTCGCCGAGCGGGCGAAGAAGGCGAACCGGGACGTGTGCCGGTTCGAAGTCCACGCCGACGGGCACGGGTTGCGCCAGTACCGGGACGAAGTCCTCGCGCTCACCACCGATTTCGTCATGGGATCCCTGTTCGGGCGGGTGTTCTCGCGGCCGGTGCAGGACGCGCTGGCGGCGCCGCCGCCGCTGGGCCTGCGGATGCCGCTGGCGGCCGGGTTCGGGAAGACCCTGCGGCGGTAGGGCCGCCCGCCGTCAGGTGGGGAGCAGACTGCCGCGCTTGGCCAGCAGGAACTTCTTGAACGCCGCCACCGGCGGGGTGTCCGGGTGGCCCTCCAGCCAGGCCACGCCGATCTCCCGCACCGCGCGCGGGGCCGTCACCGTCAGCTCGACGACTCCGGGCCGGGGGAAGGCCGGCGGGGGCAGCAGGGCGACCCCGAGGCCCGCGGCGACCAGGCCGCGCAGGGTCTCGGCCTCCTCGCCCTCGAAGGCGATGCGCGGCTTGAAGCCGGCCTCCCGGCACAGCGCGTCGGTGATGCGGCGCAGGCCGTAGCCGGGTTCCAGGGTCACGAAGGACTCCTCGGCGGCCTCGGCCAGGCGGATACGGCGGCGGGCGGCGAGCCGGTGGTCGACGGGGACGACCAGGCGCAGCTTCTGCTCGTCGAGACGACGGGCGACCAGGTCGGGGGCGTCCGGCACGGGGGACGTCAGGCAAAGGTCGAGCTCACCCGCCCGCAGCCCCTCCAGCATGGCCTCGCCGTAGTTCTGCACCAGGCTGAAGCGGACGCGGGGATGGTCGGCCCGGAAGGCGTGGATGAGGGCGGGCACGGTCTCGGCGCCCATGGTGTGCAGGAAGCCGAAGGCGACCTTGCCGGTGGCCGGGTCGGCGTCGGCGCGCACCTCCTCGGCGGCGCGCTCGATCTCGGCGAGGGCGCGTTGCACGGAGGCGAGGAAGGTGCGGCCGGCGGGGGTCAGGGAGACCGTGCGGCCCCGGCGGGCGAAGAGGTCGACGCCGAGGTCCTGCTCCAGCCGGACCATGGCCCGCGAGAGCGTCGACTGCGGGACCTGCATCTCCTGCGCGGCCCGGGTGACGTGCTCGGTGCGGGCCACACCGGCGAAGTGCGCCAGGCGGGGCGCCAGCAACGCGACGATGTCTTCTGTGTCACCGGTCTGTGACAGACGCGGCTGCGACCTCGGCTGATGCACCATGGGAACGATTATGCCGAGTCCATGCATTGGACGGATGAGTACGGGGCTTTCTACGGTCGCCGTATGACTCCCGCCGATACCGGGGCGCTCACCACCGTGGGCGCCGTCGCCTCAGTCCCCGACTCCGACTCCCGTATGGCCCCGGGCGGCCCCGGCTACCGCCGGATGAGTCTCGCCCTCTTCCTCTCGGGTGTCGCCACCTTCGCGCTGCTGTACTCCACGCAGGCCCTGCTGCCGCTGATCTCCGGCGAGTTCCACGTGGCGGCGAGCGACGCGAGCTGGACGGTGGCCGCCGCGACGGGCGGCCTGGCGCTGTTCGTGCTCCCGGCGAGCGCGCTGTCGGAGCGTTTCGGGCGGCGTACGGTCATGACGGCCTCGCTGGCGGTCGCGGTGGTCGTCGGGCTGCTGGTGCCGTTCGCGCCGTCGCTGGGCGCGCTGGTGGTGCTGCGGGCGCTCCAGGGCGCGGCCCTCGCGGGGCTGCCGGCCTCGGCTCAGGCGTATCTGGCGGAGGAGGTCCGGCCCAGGGCCCTGATCACGGCGATCGGCCTGTTCGTGGCCGGCAACAGCGTGGGCGGCATGAGCGGCCGGGTCATCACCGGCTGGGTCGCCCAGGAGTGGGGCTGGCGGGTGGCCGTCGGGGTGATCGGGGTGATCGCGGTGGGCTGCGCGGTGGCCTTCCGCCTGCTGCTTCCGGCGCCCCGGCACTTCCGGGCGGGCTCGCTGCGCCCGCGGGTGCTGGCGCGCTCGGTCCGCGACCACCTCGCCGATCCGCTGCTGCGCCGCCTGTACGCGATCGGCGCGCTGTTCATGACGGTGTTCGGCGGGGTCTACACGGTGATCGGCTACCGCCTGACCGAGGCGCCGTTCTCCCTGCCGCAGGGCATCGTCGGCTCGATCTTCCTGGTGTACCTGGTGGGCACGGTGTCCGCGTCGACGGCGGGGCGGCTGGTGGGCCGCCTGGGCCGCAGGGGCGCCCTGTACCTGGCGGGCGCCACGACGGCGGCGGGGCTGCTGGTGTCCCTGCTGGACTCGGTCGCGCTGGTCCTGCTGGGCCTGGTCCTGATCACCGCGGGCTTCTTCGCCGGTCACGCGGTCGCCTCCTCGGCGGTCAGCCGGACGGCTACGCACGGCCGCGCCCAGGCCTCGGCGCTCTACCAGTCCGCCTACTACGTCGGCTCCAGCGCGGGCAGCACGGTGGGCGCCGTGGCCTTCCACGCGCAGGGCTGGGCGGGAACGGTCGGGGTCGGACTGCTGGCCGTCCTGGGCGTCGTGGCGATCACGGCGCTCGGCTCGCGGGCGGCCAGGGTCGCGGCGCGGCGGGAGCCGGTGCCGGCCTAGCCGCGCCGGGCACCGGACCGCTCGGCCACGCGGGGCACCGGACCGCTCGGCCACGGCGGGAGCCGGGCCACTCAGCCACAGCGGGCGGCGGGCCACTCACCCACGGCGGGAGCCGGCCCCCGGAGCTCCTTGAGCGCGTGGACGTCGTCCAGCCCGCCCTGTTCTCGATGATGGTCGCCCTCACCACGCTGTGGCGGGCGCACGGCGTCGAACCGGCCGCCGTCATCGGCCACTCGCAGGGCGAGATCGCCACCGCCCACGTCGCCGGGGCGCTCAGCCTCGAGGACGCCGCCCTCGTCGTGGCGCTGCGCAGCCAGGCCCTGCCCCAGCTCTCCCGGAACCGGACCCTCGGCCACGGCGGGAGCCGGGAACCGGGCCACTCAGCCACGCCGGGCTCCGGGCTCCGGGCTCCGGGCTCCGGGCTCCGGGCTCCGGGCTCCGGTGCCGGCGTAGCCGCGGCGGGCGCCTGTCTGTCGGCCGACGTCGGCGCCTCCAGCACCTCCGGCGCCGTCATCAAGGGCGAAGGTGACGCGGAGGGCCCCGACGGGGTCGTATGCACCGTCGGGGAGCTGATCGCCCGCGCCCGGAGGGCCGTCCGGTACGCCGGCGCCTGCGGCGGCGGGCCCGTGGCCGCGCACCGCCCTCCCGACCTGCGGGTTCTTCCGCTCCAGCGGCCGTTGTCAGTGGGCTGCGGTAGCTTCCGAAGTGCTGGGCGTGACGACGCGCACCGGACGGGACGGCCACAGGGGCGGGTGGACGATGGGAAACGGCACGACGGCGACGGCGGAGCTCGACGAGCGGCTGGAGGAGTACCGGGTCGAGCTGACCGGTTACTGCTACCGCATGCTCGGCTCGTCCTTCGAGGCGGAGGACGCGGTCCAGGACACCCTCGTGCGTGCCTGGCGGAGCTACGCCAAGTTCGAGGGGCGCTCCAGCCTGCGCTCGTGGCTCTACCGCATCGCGACCAACGTCTGCCTGGACATGCTGGCGGCGGGCAGCAAGCGGGCCCGGCCGATGGACCTGACCGAGTCCACGCCGCTGGCCCGCGCGGCGCTCTCCCCGCGCCCGGACCACACCTGGCTGGAGCCGGTGCCGGACGCCCGTGTGCTGCCGGCGGTCGAGGATCCGGCGGAGGCGGCCGTCACCAAGGAGTCGGTGCGGCTCGCCTTCATGGCCGCCTTGCAGCAGCTGCCGCCCAAGCAGCGGGCCGTGCTGATCCTGCGCGAGGTACTGGCCTGGCGGGCGAGCGAGGTCGCCGAGTTGCTGGGGACATCGGTCGCCTCGGTCAACAGCGCCTTGCAGCGGGCGCGCGCCACGCTCGCCGAGCGGGGCGACAAGGCCGCCGAGGCGGCGGTGTCGGACCCGCTGGACGAGGCCCAGCAACGGCTCCTGGAGCGCTATGTGAAGGCGTTCGAGGGGTACGACATGGCGGAGCTGACCGCGCTGCTGCACGAGGACGCGGTGATGACGATGCCGCCGTTCGACCTGTGGCTGACGGGCCCGTCGGACATCACGGGCTTCATGACGACGCTGGGCGCGGCCTGCGCGGGCTCCCGGCTGCTGCCGGTGCGGGCCAACGGGCTGCCGGGCTTCGCCCAGTACAAGCCGGACCTGGAGAAGGGCGGCTTCACCGCGTGGGCGGTGCAGGTCCTGGAGACGTCAGAGGGCCGGATCACCGGGTTCCACTGCTTCCTCGACACCCAGCGGTGGTTCCCGTTGTTCGGGTTGCCGCTCCAGCTCGAAGGAGAGGCCGACCAGGCGGAGGAGGCCGTCTAGCGCCGGGTCGGGGTCGCGCAGCCGTATGCGGCCGCCGGCCCGTCGGGCGGTGAGCTGGAGCCGCGCCAGCAGGTCGACGACGCCGAGTCCCGGCGGTCCGAGACCCCCGACGTCGCACACGACGACTTCGGTCCGGGTGTCCTCCAGCAGGGCCCGCACGTCCGCGCACAGCCCCGCCACCTCCTCCCGGGTGACGGGGCCGGCGAGCACGAGCACGGCAGGTGTCCTGGCATCCACGATCTGTAGACCGTGCGACCGGGCACAACTCATCGCGGACCGGGTGCCACAGGTCCGCCGAAGATCACATTGACCCGCTCCCCGCTCTCCCCGGAGGGTGACCGTATGCCCCACGGATCGCCACCGCCCTGGATACCCGACGGCCTCCTGCCCGCGGAGGAGGCCGTGTGCGGGGGGTGCTGAGCGGGTTCGCGGTCATAGCGGTGGTGATCGGCGTCGGCTATGTGATCGGGCGCCGCGGCTCCCTCGGCGACCAGGGCCGCGAGGTGCTGACCAGGCTGGCCTTCCACGTGGCGTCCCCCGCCCTGTTGTTCACGACGCTCGCGCGGGCCGACCTGTCGGTGGTCTTCTCCAGCCGGCTGCTGGTGACGGCGATGAGCACGGCCGCGGCGGCGGGCATCTTCGTGGCGTTCGGCGCGGTGCGGCGCTGGGGCGTGGGCCGCACCACGATCGGTGCGCTGTGCTCCAGCTACGTCAACTCCGGCAACCTCGGCATCCCGATCGCCGTATACGTCCTGGGCGACGCGTCCCTGGTGGCCCCGGTCCTGCTGTTCCAGCAGGTCATGGTCACGCCCATCGCGCTGACGGTGCTCGACCTCTCCGGGTCGGGCGGGAAGGGCTCCCTGTGGCGGCGCCTGCTCACCCCGCTGCGCAACCCGATCGCGGTGGGCTCCCTGAGCGGGGTCCTGGTCTCGGCCACCGGCCTGCGGGTGCCCGGCCCGGTCATGGACCCGATCACCCTGATCGGCAACATGTCGGTCCCTGCCGTCCTGCTGGCCTACGGCATCTCCCTGCGCGGCAGCGCGGCCCCCGGCCGCGGCCGCGACCGCCACCTGGTGCTGCTCGCGGTCGCCCTGAAGTCGGCGGGCCAGCCATTGGCGGCCTGGGCCCTGGCGGCGGGTGTCTTCGGCCTGAGCGGGGCACCTCTGCTGGACGTCGTGGTGACCTCGGCCCTGCCTGCCGCCCAGAACCTGTTCACCTACGCGAGCCGCTACCGCGTCGGCGAGTCCCTGGCCCGCGAGTCCATCCTGCTGTCGACGATCCTGTCGGTGCCGACGCTGGTGGTGGTCGCGGCACTGCTGGGCTGACCATCAGCCGCAGGGGAACATGCCGGTGTCGAGAATCAGTCTGAACGGCTCGGGGAGCTTCAGCTCCCCGAGCCGTACTCGACTGATGCGAGTACCCGATACGTGCCCTTCTGCGGCTCGCCATAGAGCGTCGCCGTGGGACGACCCGACTGACAGGGATCCAGGAGAAGGTAGAAAGGCACGCCTCCCACGGCGTAACCGTGGGCTTTCTTGATGCGGTCGTGATTGGCGTTGCTCCGCGACGTGACCTCGACGACCAGTTCCGCCTCGCCGACATGCACCCGCCTTCCGCGGCGCAGGGCGGCCCTGGGCACCACGCACAGATCAGGGACGAACAGGCCGCCCGTCTCCGGGCACGTCAGCCCGAGCGTCTGGTAGACGCCCCAGTCGCAGTTGGGCGGAAGCGCGCCGTACAGGCGTTCGTGAAGCAGTTCAGCGGTGTCGTTGTGCTCTTCGGACGGCGGAGGTGACACGGTGATGATCCCCTCGATGATCTCCACCTTGCTGCCCTCAGGCCACTCCATCTCCTCCCAGAACCGGACGAGGTCGTCCCAGCCCTGCTCGGGGTCATGGCTGACGGTGAGTGCGCTCATGGCGGTCCCCTATCGGGGCGTCACCGATCCCAGCATGCCGAACGGGACCGGTGGAGGTCCACCGATCCCGTTCACCCGGAAGAGAAAAGCGCAGGTCAGGCGATACGTTCCAGCACCACCGGCGAGGCGGTGAAGTCCGTGCCGGGCGCCGCGATGTCGTACGAGCCCTCGACCGACTGGAGCGCGTACTCGAAGCGCTCGGGGGTGTCCGTGTGGAGGGTCAGCAGGGGCTGGCCCTCCGTCACCCGGTCGCCGGGCTTGGCGTGCAGCTCGACGCCCGCGGCCGCCTGGACCGGGTCCTCCTTACGGGCGCGGCCGGCGCCCAGGCGCCAGGCGGCGACACCGATGCCGTAGGCGTCGAGGCGGGTCAGGACGCCGGAGGACGGGGCCGTGATCACGTGCTGTTCCCTGGAGGTGGGCAGGGGGGCGTCGGGGTCGCCGCCCTGGGCCGCGATCATGCGGCGCCAGACGTCCATCGCGGAGCCGTCGGCCAGGGCCTTCGCCGGGTCCGCGTCCTTCAGGCCGGCCGCGTCCAGCATCTCGCGCGCCAGGGCCAGGGTCAGTTCGACCACGTCCGCGGGGCCGCCGCCGGCCAGGACCTCGACCGACTCGCGGACCTCCAGCGCGTTGCCCGCCGTCAGGCCGAGCGGGGTCGACATGTCCGTCAGGAGCGCGACCGTCCGCACGCCGTGGTCGGTGCCCAGGCCGACCATCGTGGAGGCCAGTTCACGGGCGTCGTCGAGCGTCTTCATGAAGGCGCCGGTGCCCACCTTCACGTCGAGGACCAGCGAGCCAGTCCCCTCGGCGATCTTCTTGGACATGATGGAGGAGGCGATCAGCGGGATCGCCTCGACCGTGCCGGTCACGTCGCGCAGGGCGTACAGCTTCTTGTCCGCGGGCGCCAGGCCGTCGCCCGCCGCGCAGATCACCGCGCCGACGCCGTCCAGTACCGACAGCATCTCCTCGTTGGACAGGAGCGCCCGCCAGCCGGGGATCGACTCCAGCTTGTCCAGCGTGCCGCCGGTGTGGCCGAGGCCGCGGCCCGACAGCTGCGGGACGGCCGCGCCGCAGGCCGCGACCAGCGGGGCCAGCGGCAGCGTGATCTTGTCACCGACGCCGCCCGTCGAGTGCTTGTCGGCGGTGGGGCGGGACAGGGAGGAGAAGTCCATGCGCTCGCCGGAGGCGATCATCGCCGCGGTCCAGCGGGCGATCTCCTCGCGGTTCATGCCGTTGAGGAGGATGGCCATCGCGAGCGCGGACATCTGCTCGTCGGCGACCTCCCCGCGGGTGTACGCGTCGATCACCCAGTCGATCTGCTCGCCGCTGAGCTCGCCGCGGTCCCGCTTGGTGCGGATGACGGAGATGGCGTCCATGGCCATGGGGTTCGGTTCCTTCCGGGGTGCGAAGGGGGCGGGCGGCCCGCCTGGCCCCAAGGGGTTCAGGAGGGCCGCCCGGGTTCACTTGGTGAGGTGGTCCGGCCCGAAGGCCTGCGGCAGCATCTCGGACAGCGGCAGGATCCCCGCCGGGGTCTCCAGGATCAGGTCCGGCCCGCCGAACTCGTACAGGAGCTGGCGGCAGCGCCCGCACGGGACGAGGATCTCGCCCCTGCCGTCCACGCACGTGAAGTGCGTCAGCCGGCCGCCCCCGGTGTTCGCGAGCTGCGAGACCAGTCCGCACTCGGCGCACAGGCCGATTCCGTAGGAGGCGTTCTCGACGTTGCAGCCGGTGACGATCCGGCCGTCGTCGGCCAGGGCGGCGGCACCGACCGGGTAGTTCGAGTAGGGGACGTACGCACGGGTCATCGCCGCGCGCGCCTCCTGCCGCAGCGCTTCCCAGTCGACCGTCGCGTCCGAGCTCACTTGCCCTGTCCCTTCCGGTACGGCTGACCGTCCGCCTTCGGCATCCGCAGGTGCTGTGCCGACAGCGACAGCACCAGCAGGGTGACGATGTACGGCGTGGCGGTCACGACCTGCTTGGGCACCTCGTTGGTGCCGAGGTACCAGGCGAACATCAGCGCCGAGACGACGGCGGTGATGACGGCGGGCACCAGCTTCTTCTTCCACACCAGGTATGCCGCGCCGAACACCAGCAGGATCGCAAGCAGCAGGATCAGCGCGTGCACGTTGGTCGTGCCGCCGCGCAGATTCAGGCTGTCGGTGTAGCCGAACAGCCCGGCGCCGAGGGCGAGGCCGCCCGGCATCCAGTTGCCGAAGATCATCGCGGCGAGAGCGATGTAGCCGCGGCCGGCGGTCTGGCCGTCGAGGTAGACGTTCGAGGCCACGATGGACAGGAAGGCGCCGCCCAGGCCGGCGAAGCCGCCGGAGATGATCACGGCGATGTACTTGTACTTGTAGACGTTGACGCCGAGCGACTCGGCGGCCACCGGGTTCTCGCCGCAGGAGCGCAGGCGCAGCCCGAAGGCGGTGCGCCACAGCACCCACCAGGACAGCGGCACGAGGGCGACCGCGACGACGGTCAGCGGCGACAGGTTGGTGATCAGACCACCGAGCAGGCCGGCGACGTCGGAGACCAGGAACCAGTGCTTGCCGTTGAGGGTGGCCAGCCAACTGGACAATCCCGGGATGTCGAAGGTGCCGAGCGAGTCGATCGGCGGGGACTGCTTGGAGGAGCCCTGCGGGACGCCCTCGAAGGTGAACTTCGACAGGTAGCGGGTGGTGCCGAGGGCCAGGATGTTGATCGCCACACCGGAGACGATGTGGTTGACGTTGAAGGTGACCGTGGCGATGGCGTGCAGGACGGCGCCGAGCGCGCCGCCGATGATGCCGAAGACGACACCGGCCCAGGGACCCCACTGGTAGCCGGCCCAGGCACCGAACCAGGTGCCGAGGATCATCATGCCCTCGAGGCCGATGTTGACGACGCCGGACCGCTCGGCCCACAGACCGCCGAGGCCGGCGAGGCCGATCGGGACGGCCAGGCGCAGCGCGGTGGACATCTGGCCGGTCGACGTGATGCCGTGCGCGCCGGTGACGAGGCGGACGACCGAGGTCAGTACCAGCACGCCCGCGATGATCAGCAGGAGCACCGGGAGGGAGACACGGCGGCTGCCCTTGCCGGGCTGCTTGGCCTGGGGCTTGGCGATGGTCGCGGTGGACATCAGGCCGCCACCTCCTTCTTCTGGACGTTGTTCTGGGCGGCGGCCGCGGCCAGCTCGGCGCCGACCCGCTTCTGCTGGCGGCGCAGGCCCCACTGGCGTACGGCCTCGTAGGAGATGACGACCGCGAAGACGATCAGGCCCTGCATGATCGTGGCGATCTCCTTCTCGTACGCCACGGGGGTGGCGTAGTCGAGGGCGGGAGAGGCCTTGTCGAGGAAGGCGATCAGGAGGGCGGCGAAGGCGATGCCGACCGGGTTGTTGCGGCCGAGCAGGGCGATGGTGATGCCGGTGAAGCCGAGACCGGTCGGGAAGCTCAGGCTGTAGGTGTGGGCGTCGCCGAGCAGCAGCGGCAGGCCGGACAGGCCCGCGACCCCGCCGGAGATCAGCATGGCGGTGAGCACCATCTTCTTGGCGTCCACGCCGGAGGCCGCGGCGGCGCTCTCGGACTCGCCGGTGGCGCGCAGGTCGAAGCCGAAGCGGGTGCGGTTGAGCACGATCCAGTAGACGACGCCCATGGCGACGGCGAGGAAGACCAGGCCGTAGATCTGGCCGACGTCCGAGCCGAGGTCGATGCCCGAGACCCAGCCGGACTCCTTCATGATGCCGGTCGTCATGTTGTTGCCGACCTGCACACCCCAGACGTCCTTCAGGGTGAGGTAGCCGATGAGGCTGGTGGCGATGGCGTTGAGCATGATCGTGGCGACGACCTCGCTCACGCCCCGGGTGACCTTCAGCAGGCCCGCGATGCCGGCCCAGAAGGCGCCGGTGAGCATGCCGACGAGCAGCAGCGTCGGTATCTGGAGGAAGGACGGCAGGGCCAGGTGGGCGCCGACGACGGCGGTCATCATCGCGGCGAGCCGGTACTGGCCGTCGACGCCGATGTTGAACAGGTTCATGCGGAAGCCGACCGCCACCGCGAGCGCCGCCAGGTAGTACATCGACGCCTGGTTGATGATCAGCACCTGGACGTCGGAGAACGACGCCTGCTCGAGCATCAGCGTGTACGGCTCGATCGGGCTCTTGCCCGAGGCGATCAGCACGACCGAGGTCAGCAGGATCGCCGCGACGAGCGCGATGACCGGGCCGGCCACCGCGAGGAGCACCCGCTCCTTGTCGAACTTCTTCATCGGGCCTCGTCCTCCGGACCGGCGGTGGTTTCGGTGTGCTCCAGGTGACCGGACGCGGCACCCGTCATGGCCGAGCCCAGTTGTTCGGGGGTGATGGTGGCCGGGTCGGCGTCGGCGACCAGGCGGCCGTTGTAGATCACCCGCAGGGTGTCGGACAGACCGATCAGCTCGTCCAGGTCGGCGGAGATCAGGAGCACGGCCAGGCCCTCGCGGCGGGCGTCCCGGATGTGGTCCCAGATCGCGGCCTGCGCCCCGACGTCCACACCGCGGGTGGGGTGGGCGGCGATGAGGAACTTGGGGCTGTGGCTCATCTCACGGCCGACGATCAGCTTCTGCTGGTTGCCGCCGGACAGGGAGGCGGCGGTGACGTCGATGCCGGGGGTGCGGACGTCGTACTCCTCGACGATCCGGCGGGTGTCCTCCTGGGCGCCCTTGGGGTCGAGCCAGAAGCCCTTGGCGTTGGGGCGCTCGGTGACGTGGCCGAGGATGCGGTTCTCCCACAGCGGGGCCTCCAGCAGGAGCCCGTGCCGGTGGCGGTCCTCGGGGATGTAGCCGACGCCCGACTCCCGGCGCCTGCGGGTGGGCCAGGAGGTGACGTCTTCGCCGAGGAGGGCGATCGTGCCCGAGTCGGCCTGCTTGAGGCCGATGAGGGCTTCGATCAGCTCGCTCTGGCCGTTGCCCTCGACGCCCGCGAGGCCGAGGACCTCTCCGGCGTGGATGGTGAAGCTGATGTCGTCGAGGACGGCCCGGCCGCCCTCGGCCTCCAGCCGCAGCTTGTCGACGGTGAGGACGGCGCGGTCGGTGACCGTGGACTCGGCGGTCTCCGGGGTGGGCAGTTCGCTGCCGACCATCATCTCGGCGAGCTGGCGCGAGGTGGTCTCGGCGGGGACGGCCGTGCCCACTGTGGTGCCGCGGCGGATGACGGTGATGTCGTCCGCGACCGACAGGACCTCGCCCAGCTTGTGGGAGATGAAGATGACGGACAGGCCCTCGGCCTTCAGGTCGCGCAGGTTGTCGAAGAGCGCGTCGACCTCCTGCGGGACGAGCACGGCGGTCGGCTCGTCGAGGATGAGGGTGCGGGCGCCGCGGTAGAGGACCTTGAGGATCTCCACGCGCTGGCGGTCGGCGACACCGAGGTTCTCGACCAGGGCGTCCGGGCGGACACCGAGGCCGTAGCGGTCGGAGATCTCCTTGATCTTCCTGCGGGCGGCGCCGCCGATGCCGTACAGCTTCTCGCTGCCGAGGACGACGTTCTCGAGCACGGTCAGGTTGTCGGCCAGCATGAAGTGCTGGTGGACCATGCCGATGCCGCGGGCGATGGCGTCGGCGGGGCTGCCGAAGCTCACCTCCTCGCCGTCGACCGCGATGGTGCCCTCGTCCGGCTTCTGCATACCGTAGAGGATCTTCATCAGGGTGGACTTGCCGGCGCCGTTCTCGCCGACGAGGGCGTGTACGGTTCCCTTACGGACCGTCAGACGGATGTCGCGGTTGGCCACGACTCCGGGAAACCGTTTGGTGATGCCCGCGAGCTCTACCGCGATGGACGGCTGGGCGGTGAGCGGAGGGCTGCTGGACGCGTCGATGGCGACTCTCCTTGGGGAAAGGGGCCGCTCTACGCGCGTAGCGCCCCTGCTTTAAATAGTGCCCGGACCTGATCGACCTTGATTTGTCCTCGATCCGTTCCGAGCATTCTGCCGCGTGAACGGGGTGGGAGTCGCTGTGCGCTTCCACACCCCGTTCCGCCGCCGCAACGCTGCCATCGCAGCGTCGATCAGGCCATCCCTATGACAGGCCCGCGACCGTTCGGTCAGGAGTCCTTGACCGTGATCGAGCCACTCTTGATGCCTTCCTCGGCCTTCTTGATCGCGGCCTGGAGGTCGGCGTTGTTCTTGAAGACGGGGTTGGAGTCGGAAAGGCTCACACCGCCGGTCGCCAGGCTGGCGCGGACCTCACCGGTCTGGGGCTTGCCGTCCTTGACCGACTTGGCCAGGTTGAAGACCGCGCCGGAGACGTCCTTCATGGCCGAGGTGAGGATCGAGTCCTTGTACTTGGCCAGCGCGTCCTGCTTGTACTGGTCCGAGTCGACGCCGATGGCCCAGATCTTGTGCTCGGAGGCGGCCTTGATCACGCCCTGGCCGGACAGACCCGCGGCGGCGTAGACGACGTCGGCACCGGCGTCGATCTGGCCGTTGGCGGCGTTCTCGCCCTTGTCCGGGCTGGAGAAACCGCCCTCCGCGGCCGTCTGGGTCAGGTACTGCGACTTGACCGTGACGCCCTTCTTGGTGTCCGCGACGCCCTGCTTGAAGCCCGCCTCGAACTTGTGGATCAGCGGGACGTCCACGCCGCCGACGAAGCCGACGGTGTTCGACTTGGTCGTCTTGGCGGCGGCGACACCGGCCAGGTAGGAGGCCTGCTCCTCGTGGAAGACCAGGTCGGCCACGTTGCTCGCCGTGATCGTGTTGTCGTCGACGATGCCGAAGGTGGTCTTCGGGAACTTGGCGGCGGCCGCCTTGACGGCCGGCGCGTAGGCGAAGCCGACGCCGATCACCGGGTTGTAGCCCTGCTTGGCGAGGGTCTCCAGGCGCTGTACCTTGTCCGCGTCCGACTCACCGTCCTGCGGCTCGACGGCCGTGCTCTTGTAGCCGAACTCCTTGTCGGCCTGGTCCATGCCGGCCGTGGCGGCGTCGTTGAAGGACTGGTCGCCCTTGCCGCCGACGTCGTAGGCGAGGGCGAGGCCCCGGTTCTTGTCGCCGCCACCGGCCGACGAGCTGGACGAGCTGCTGCCACATGCGGAAACAGTGACGGCGAGGGCTGCGGTTGCGACACTTGCAACCGCTATACGGGACACCCGGCGCATGGAACGAGACTCCTTCGTGCAAGCGCCCAAACCAGGCGCTGGTTCCGCCGCAGCGTAACGCGCGTAGACATGCTGGAGAACCCCTCCTTGCCAGAGTGTTATCCGACCGTTTTGATCCTTCGGTTCCAATCTGGCCCGGCGTGGGCACCCGCCGGGGACGCCCACCGGCCCGTGACCTGACGGGCCGTGGCCACCCGGGCACGACGGGCACGCGCGGCGCGCGCCGGCACCGGGACGCGGGAAGGCCCCGGACCGGCACGGTCCGGGGCCTTCCCGTCAGCGCTTCGGGCCTGGCGGCGCGGTCACTCGGTGTTGACGGTGACCTTGCCGTCGATGATGTCCTGCTTGGCCTTGTCGACGGCGGCGACGACGTCCTTCATGGCCTGGTACTTCGGGTTGGAGTCGGCGAAGCCCACACCGCCCGACTTCAGGTCGCCCCGCACCTCACCGGACAGCGGCTTGCCCTCGACGACGGACTTGGTCAGCTCGTAGACCGCGCCGCCGACGTTCTTCAGGGCCGAGCCGAGGATCCAGTCCTTGTACTTGGCCAGGGAGCTCTGCTGGTACTGGTCGGAGTCGACGCCGATCGCCCACACCTTGTGCGCGGCGGCGGACTTGATCACGCCCAGACCGGACAGGCCGGCCGCGTGGTAGACGACGTCGGCACCCGCGTCGATCTGGCCGTTGGTGGCGCTCTCACCCTTGTCGGGGCTCGAGAAACCGCCCTCCTGCGGGGTCTGCGTCAGGTACTGCTTCTCGATCTTGATCTTCGGGTTGACCGACTGCACACCCTGGACGAAGCCCGCCTCGAACTTGTGGATCAGCGGGATGTCCACACCGCCGATGAAGCCGACGTGGTTCTTCTTGGTGGTCTTGGCCGCCGCGACACCCGCCAGGTACGAGGCCTGCTCCTCGTGGAAGACCATGTCGGCGACGTTGTCGGCCTTGACAGTCGCGTCGTCGATGATGCCGAAGGTCGTCTTCGGGAACTTGGCCGCGGCCTCCTTGACCGCCGGGCCGTACACGAAGCCGACGCCGATGATCGGGTTGTAGCCCGCCTTGGCGAGCTGTTCGAGGCGCTGCACCTTGTCGGCGTCGGACTCGTTGTCGTTCGGCTCGACGTCCCGGCCGCCGATCTTGAACTCGCTCTCGGCCTTCTGGAAACCGGAGAAGGCGGCGTCGTTGAAGGACTGGTCGCCCTTGCCGCCGATGTCGTACGCCAGACCGATGCCCTTGCCCGAGTACGTGCCGGAGCCACCGGTCGAGCTGCTGCCGGCCTTGTCGGAGCCGCCGGCCGAATCGCTGCTGGACTTGCCGCACCCGGCGGCCGCGAGCGCGATGACCGCTACGGTCACCGCGGCTTGGGAGAATCTCGACCTCGATGAGTTCAGACGCACAGCAAGCACCCCTTCTTGCCCACGGCACCGTCGCCGGCCCGTTTCACCCATGTGCCGCCTCTGGTGGCGATTCCGGCGCACAGTAACGCGCGTAGAGGCGGAGGGAAACGGGGTTTATCCCGGCCGTTACCGAACCGTGCCGACAGCGGACGACCTTCGCGTGCCCGGCGGTCGCGGACGGGTGACACGTCGGAGGAAGGGGGCGCCGGCCGGGCGCCCCCTTCCTCCGGCCGGGATCAGCGCGTCGGGTGCAGCAGGGCGGCGGCGGTGAACAGTTCCACGCCCACCCTGATGGCGGACTCGTCGGCGTCGAAGTCCCCCTGGTGCAGGTCGCGCACGGTCCGCTCACCCGGGGTGCGCACCCCGAGCCGGGCCATCGCGCCGGGCACGTGCTCCAGGTACCAGGAGAAGTCCTCGCCGCCGAGGCTCTGCTCGGTGTCCTCCACGTTGGCGGCGCCGCGCCGGGCGATCATGGCGTCGCGCAGCAGTTCGGTCACCACCGGTTCGTTGACGACCGGCGGCACCCCGCGCACGTAGTTGATCTCGGACTTGGCCTTGTGCAGGTTGGCGACCTCGTCGATCGCGGCGACCACGATGTCGGGCGCCTGCCGCCAGGCGTTGATGTCCAGGCAGCGGACCGTCCCGGCGAGTTCGGCGTGCTGCGGGACCACGTTCGGGGCGTGCCCGGACTCGATCCGCCCCCAGGTCACGGCGAGCCCGGCGCGGGTGTCGACCCGCCGGCCGACGAGCGCGGGCACGTCGGTGACGACCCGGGCGACGGCGGTGACGAGGTCGGTCGTCAGGTGCGGTCGTGCGGTGTGCCCGCCGGGACCGTCCAGCGAGACCTCCAGCCGGTCGCAGGCGGAGGTGATGGGTCCCTGGCGCAGTCCGATCCGGCCGGCGTCGACCCGGGGGTCGCAGTGCACGGCGACGATCCGGCCCACTCCCTCCAGCGCGCCGCTCTTGATGACCTCGGCGGCGCCGCCGGGCAGCACCTCCTCGGCGGGCTGGAAGATCAGCCGCACGGGCCGCGGCAGCAGCCCCTGCCGGTGCAGGTCCGCGAGGACCAGTCCGGCGCCGAGGGCAACGGTGGTGTGCACGTCGTGTCCGCAGGCGTGGGCGCGGTCGGGCACGGTGGAGCGGTACGGGATCTCGCTCTTGGTGTCGGGGATGGGCAAAGCGTCGATGTCAGCGCGCAGGGCGAGCACGGCCGGCCCCCCGCCTCCGGGGTCGCCGCCGATGTCGCAGACGAGACCGGTCCCGGTCGGGAGCACCCGCGGCGCCAGCCCGGCCTTCTCCAGCCGCTCCTTGATCGCGGCGGTGGTACGGAACTCCTGGTTGCCGAGCTCGGGGTGCATGTGCAGGTCGCGCCGGAAGGCGACGAGCTCGGCGTACAGCTCCTCCGGCAGCGTGCCGGGAAGGGCGTCCGCCGTGGCATCAGCGGGGAGATCGGCCTCGGACTCTGGGGACATCAGTTGCTTCACCCTCTGAAGGGTAGGACGCCAGGGTGGTCAACTGACCCTCGATCAACAAAAGTTCAACCCCTTAGGGGAAGAAAAAGTGGCCGCCCGGCGCATACGTATCGGCTGGGATGGGTAAACTCGCCCGCCTTGCCCGGCCGAGCGGATCACGGGGCTCCGGAAGCGTGGCTTGCGTCACACCTCTGGCACCCCGCCCCATTTGTTCTTTTCTCAACGGATACCACGTCGCACCGGAACCACGCCCGAGATGTTCACCTGTCGGACGCCATCCGGACCATTCCCGCACCCCGCCGGGACTCCTCGGGACCGCCCAGGAAAGTCCTGGCGGGCGCTCAGCCGGCCTGGGCCGTACGGGCGAGGCGGTGCACGTCCCGGGCGGTGCCCGTCACCCCGGACAGGAAGCCCTGGGCCCGCGGGGAGGCGTGCGCCGTCAGCCAGCTCGGGTCGATGTCGCAGACGGTGACGCGCACCTCGGTGCCGGCCAGGGCGAGCGGCAGGGTGTGGACGACGGTGGAGGGGAAGCTGAGGATCGTGCGGCCGATCGGGCCGCGGCGGGCGATCAACTCCAGGGGCAGCTCGGGGCGGACGATCTGCAGGCCCGTCTCCACGGCCAGCCGGTGCAGCTTCTCGGCGCTCTCGCGCCGATGGGCGAAGTAGCGGGTCGCCCCGTGCGTCGTGGCCAGTGCCCGTACGGCGTCCACGTACCGGTCGGCGTCGACGACGCCCGTCTCCACCAGTGACGTGCCGACCAGGTCGGCGCTCGTGGTGACACTGGGCGGGCCGAAGCGGTCGCGGGTCCAGGCGAAGCGGTTCGCGGTGACGGTCACACCCCGCGGGGTCTCGTCGATCGGCATGGACGAGAACACCTCCACCCGGCGCTCCCCGCGAGGGGTGAGCCGGCGCCGGGCGACGGCCGACACCGGGCCGAGGACGAGGTCCCGCAGGCCGCGGCGGCCGCCCTTGCGGTGCCAGCGCACCAGCCGCTCGCCGCGGGCGAGCTGGCCGACGAACTCCATCGTCGCCGTGCCGTCGTCCACGACCACGAGGTCCCGCGCCTTGGTGATCGTGAGCAGCAGCTGCACATAGCGCGAGAACGGGTCCCCCATCACGACCCGCTCGACCCGCCGGAGCGGCCCGGCCAGGCCGCCGATGGTCCGCAGCGGCGCCCCGGCGCCGCCCCGCGCCTCCTCCCACCGCACCTCGTGGCCCTCGTCGCGGGCCAGCTGGGCCATCCGCCGCAGCTGACCGCGGCTCATCGGATCGGTCGGCGACAGCACGACGAGGGTGATCCCGGACTCCGGGCGGGCGCCGGAAGCGGTCCCGCCCGGATCGGGGGCGCGGTCGGTGGTGTGGCCGCGGGCGTGAGCCCATTCCAGCACGTTCAGCAGTTGTACCGGGCTCTCGACGAAAGCGAGGGTGTGGGGGCTCATCGGCGCGGGACCGTCCGTGTTAAGGGGCTGGGGCTCACACCGCGACCGGCTCGCCCGCCGCCGCGGCGATCTCCGCCTCGGCGACGACGCCGGTGACGCGGCGCAGCTTCTTCATCGGGCCGAGCTCGGAGTCGTAGACCTTCTTGACGCCGTCGCCGAGGGAGGCCTCGATCGTGCGGATGTCGCGGACCAGGCGCTGCAGACCCTGCGGCTCCACGGAGGCGGCCTGGTCGGAGCCCCACATGGCGCGGTCCAGGGTGATGTGGCGCTCGACGAAGACGGCGCCCAGGGCGACCGCGGCCAGCGTGGTCTGCAGGCCCGTCTCGTGGCCGGAGTAGCCGATCGGGACGTTCGGGTACTCCTTCTCCAGGGTGTTGATCACGCGCAGGTTCAGCTCCTCGGCCTTCGCCGGGTACGTCGACGTGGCGTGGCACAGCAGGATGTTGTCCGAGCCCAGCACCTCCACCGCGTGGCGTATCTGCTTGGGCGTGGACATGCCGGTGGAGAGGATGATCGTGCGGCCCGTCGCACGCAGGGCGCGCAGCAGCTCGTCGTCCGTCAGGGAGGCGGAGGCCACCTTGTGGGCCGGCACGTCGAACTTCTCCAGGAAGGCGACGGCCTCGGTGTCCCACGGGGAGGCGAACCAGGCGATGCCCTTCTCGCGGCAGTACTCGTCGATCCGGCGGTACTCGTCCTCACCGAACTCCACGCGGTGGCGGTAGTCGATGTAGGTCATCCGGCCCCAGGGGGTGTCGCGCTCGATGTCCCACTGGTCGCGCGGGGTGCAGATCTCGGGCGTGCGCTTCTGGAACTTCACGGCGTCGCAGCCGGCCTCGGCGGCCGCGTCGATCAGCTTGAAGGCGTTCTCGATGTCGCCGTTGTGGTTGATGCCGATCTCACCGGTGACGTAGACCGGGCGGCCGGGGCCGGCCTCACGCGAACCGAAGGTGCGGATGCGGGAGTTGGTGCTCATGGCAGGAATCGTCCTTACTTGGTGAGGGAATCGAGAGAGGGGCCGAGGATCCAGCTGGCGATCTCTCGGATCGCGCCGTCGCCGCCGGGGACGGTGGTGACCGCGCGTGCGGCGCCGCGTACGACGTCGTGGGCGCTCGCGACCGCCACGGGCCAGCCCACGAGGGAGAAGCACGGGAGGTCGTTGACGTCGTTGCCGACGTAGAGCACGCGCTCGGGCGCGATGCCCTGCTCCTCGCACCACTGCTTCAGCGCGAGGTCCTTGCGGTCGATGCCGTGCAGCACCGGAAGCCTGAGCTTCCGGGCGCGGGCGGCGACGACCGGGTTCTGTTCCGTGGACAGGATCAGCATCGTCAGGCCGCTGTCGCGCAGCGCCGCGATGCCGAGGCCGTCCCCGCGGTGCACGGAGACGAACTCCCGTCCGTCGGAGTCGATCAGCACCCTGTCGTCGGTCTGGGTGCCGTCGAAGTCGAGTACGACCGCGTCCACGTCGGCGGCGGTGGGCAGGGCCCCCGGCCGGTTGGCGTCGAACAGCGGTGCCAGCGCGCGCGCCCGCGCCAGGTCGTGCGGGTCGTCGATCTCCAGCACCCGCGCCGGGTCGGTGCGGACGAGCTCCGTACGGCCGAAGAAGCGGTGCTGGTGCGTACGGAACCCGGGCGCCGACATGGCGTAGGCGGCGCCGGTCTCCAGCAGGTCCTGGGGGCGGTCCTGACGGCGCGGGCGGAAGGACTTGTCGTGGTTGACGCCGTAACCGCCCTCGGTGGCCGGGGACTCGGCGGCGGCCGCGTCCGACGGCGCGCCGGCGGTCACCGGGTCGTCCGCGGCGTCCCGCCACACGAAGCCGTGGAAGGGCGCCACGGTCACCGCGGTGTCGGCGCCGTCCTCGACGACCGCGCCCGCGACCCCGTCGACGTCCTCGCTCCGCAGGAACGGGCTGGTGCACTGCACGAGCAGCACCACGTCCACCGGGGCGCCGTGCAGTGCCTCGTGCGCGTCCATGGCGTGCAGCACGGCGGCCTCGGAGGTGGCGGTGTCACCGGCGATGGCGGCCGGCCGCAGCACCACCTCGGCGCCGGCCTGGCGGGCGGCGGCCGCGATGGCCTGGTCGTCGGTGGAGACCACCACGTCGGTCACCAGCCGGGCCGCCCGGCACTCGCGCACGGCACGGGCGACCAACGGGACACCGCCGACGGGGGCGAGGTTCTTCGCGGGTACGCCCTTGGAGCCGCCGCGCGCGGGTATCACCGCGAGCACGCGGCGCGCCGGGGCGCCGGATCCCGCGTCCGGGTGGGCGTCGGTCATGGGCTGCACTCCTTGGTGTGGGACGCGGTCGCTCACAGCTCCCCCATCCGCCGGATCACGGGCGCCACACGCTGCACACCGTGGCGGTAGGCGCCGCGGGCGGCATGGCGGAAGATCCGGCGTACGGGGCCGGGCGACCGGTCGGCGGCGGGCGCGCCCGGCAGCGGGCTGCCGTCGGGGGCGAGGTGGTGGCGGGCGAGGACGCCGGGCAGATAGCCGGGGGCCGTGACGGGGGTGTAGTAGGGCTTCAGCGGCGGGAGTTCACCGGCGGCGAGCAGTTCGTCGACGCGCAGGCGGGCCCTGTCGAAGGCGGCCTCGTACGACCCTCCGGTGGCGACGCCCTGGCGGGCCACCCACCACGGGTCCGGTTCCGGCTCGTGGCCGTCGTCGAGCTGGTCCCAGGAGGCCAGGCAGCCGGAGCCCACGAAGTGGTGGTTGCCGAGCGCCTCCCGCACCCCGAGGTCGGTCAGGACGACGGTGGGGATGCGCCGGTGCAGGGACTCCAGGGCGGCCGTGGAACTCACCGTGACCAGCAGGTCGGTGCGGTCCAGGACCTCACCCATGTTCCCGTACACCAGGCGGAAGTTGGCGGGCAGGTCCTTGCGCTGGGCCAGCTTCTGGTACGGCAGTTCCTCGATGTGCGTGGTGTGCTCGCCCGGCTTGGAGCGGAGCTTGAGCAGCACCTCGCGCCCGGGGTGCCGGCGGGCGTGCCGGATCAGCCGGTCCAGCAGGTAGGCGCGGTCCCCGCGGCTCTGCGGCACGGAGGGCTGCGCGGCGAAGACGACCGTGTAGGGGTCGTCCTCCGCCCGGTCCGAGGTGTGCACGGCGCCGCCGAGGAACGGCAGCGCCACCTCGGTCACCGACGAGGCGTCGGCGCCCACTCCTTCGTACACGGCCCGGAAACGGTCCGCGTCCTGGCGGGAGTTGGCGAGGACGAGGTCGGCGCCGTGCCGCAGCAGCAGACCGTCGGTGAGCTTCTCGTAGACGACCCCGACGTAGCCGGTGACGACCACGGGTCGTTCGGTGCGGCCCTGCCAGGCGTGGGCCAGTCCGTGCAGCATGGCCTGGACGCCGCCGCCGACGAGGGCGAGCACGAGGACGTCGTACGGCTCCTGCGCCATCTCGCGCAGGAACTCGGCGGCGGTGACCTCGCTCAGACGGTCCGCGCGGACGCCGACCTCCTCGAGCTGGCGGGGGGTGGGGGTGGCACGGCCCCGCAGCAGGTAGCCGTCGAGCTGGATGTCCGGTTCACCCGAGTCGGGGGAGACACCGGCGGAAACCAAGCGGTTCGCCGTGAGGGCACCCCATTTCCACCGGGTGTCGGAATCCGCGAGAACGGCGACTCGCCGGGACTTCTTCACACTGGCTGGCACGTCGAAGACCGTAGGAAGGCATTTCTAGGTCCCGCCCAACCCGAACGCAACAAACGGTTAACAGCACATCGCCGAATGGCGAATCGGGCCGCCGGCGGCCCGGAATAAGGGCGGGTTCACAGCGCCGCCACGCGTCGTTCACCCAAGCTCAAGCTGGGGGTAAAGACGGAGGGCGGGGCCGCGCCCTAACGTCACCTACGTGGTCAAGCTCTCCGTCATCGTGCCGTTCTACAACGTCCGGCAATACGCGTCCGACACCTTGAAGAGCCTGCGCGCGAACGCCCGCGAGGACTTCGAATTCATTCTCGTCGACGACTGCTCGCGCGACGAGACACCGGACATTCTCGCGCGCGCGGAGCGCGAGCTGCCGGGAGCGGTGTACGTCAGACATGAGAAGAACGGCGGGCTTGCGACCGCGCGCAACACCGGGATCGACACGGCGCGCGGCGAGTATCTGACCTTCCTGGACGGCGACGACTGGCTGGCCCCCGGCTACTACCCGCGGCTGCTCGCCGCGATCGAGGAGCTGGGCTGCGACTTCGTCCGCACCGACCATGTGCAGTGCACCGCGCGGGCGCGCACGATCCAGCGTGTCCCGCACGGCCGGCGGGGCGAGGTGATGGACCCGCGGCAGGCGATCCTGCCCGCCGACCGCACCACCTCCGTCGACTACCCCTACGCCTGGGCGGGTGTCTACCACCGGCGGCTGGTCGACCGGGGGCTGCTGCACTTCACCGACGGTCTGCGCACGGCCGAGGACCGGCCGTGGATCTGGCGGCTGCACCGGGAGGCGGAGTCGTTCGCCGTGGTGGGTCTGCTGGGCGTCTTCTACCGGCGCGGGGTGGCCGGTTCCCTCACGCAGATCGGCGATGTGCGCCAACTCGACTTCATCCGCGCCTTCGACCAGGTGATCGAGGAGACCGCGGCCGACCCGGAGGCCGACCGGCTGCTGCCGAAGGCGGTGCGCACCTACTGCGCGATCATCGCCCACCATCTGTCGGAGATCGACAAGTTCGAGCCGTCGGTGGCCAGGCAGCTGCGGACCATGAGCGCGGCGGCGATCAAGCGGCTGCCGCAGGAGCTGCTCACCGACGTCCTCGACACCATGGACCTGAACCGTTCCTCCAGGCTGCGCCGACTGCGCCGCCGGGTTCCCGCAGCGAAGGCGGCCTCCTGATGCCCCGCACGACCCAGATCTTCTGCGCCTCGACGCTGTACGGCGCCGCCACCCTGGCCGCCGCGATCGAGTCCGACTGCTTCCCCGAGGCGGACCGCCGACTGCTGCTGGTGTGCAACAACGCGGCGACGCCGGAGATCACCCCGGCCGTCGACGAGATGCCGGGCTTCGCACCGCTGCGCGACCACTTCGACGGCGTGCTGTCCTGGAACGAGGCGATCCACCCCTTCCACCCCGGGGCCTGGTCCCCGCGTCCCGACGACTTCCCGCTGTTCGAGCGCTATCTGCGGCTGCTGTGGGGCCTGGGCGACGACCGCGTGGCCCTGGTGATGGAGTCCCTCCAGGTCAACCCGGCCCTGGCCATCGCCCAGTCGTTCGCCGAGGCACCCATCGACGTCTACGCCGACGGGCTGATGAGCTACGGCCCCACGCGCAACAAGATCGACCCGCTGGTCGGCACGCGGGTGCGGCGGCTGCTCCACCTGGACCTGGTCCCCGGTCTGACCCCGCTGCTGCTGACCGAGTTCGACGTGCCCGCGCAGGCCCTGCCGACCGATGCGTTCATGAAGGTGCTGAGCCGGATCGGCGACGCCGTGCCGCAGCTTCCGCCGCTGCCCGAGCGTGCCGCCGTCCTGCTCGGCCAGTACCTGTCCGCGCTGGACATCCTCTCCGCCGAGGAGGAGGAAGAGCTGCACGTGCGGATGTTGCGGGGCGCGGTCGCCCGCGGGCACCGCTCGGTCGTCTTCAAGCCGCACCCGACCGCTCCGGCCCGCTACAGCCGGGCGCTGGAGGCCGAGGCGGAACGGCTCGGCGCGGACCTCACCGTCCTGGACCTGCCCGTCCTCGCCGAGGTGCTGTTCGAGAAGGCCCGGCCCGCGCTGGTGGTCGGATGCTTCTCGACCGCGCTGTTCACCGCCTCCGCGTTCCAGGGCCTGCCGGTCGCCCGGGTCGGGACCGGTCTGATCCTTGAGCGCCTGACGCCCTACCAGAACAGCAACCGCGTGCCCGTCGTCCTGGCCGACGCGCTGCTGCCGGACCTGGAGGCGGGGCAGGAGGACGGCCAGGAGGCCGCCGTCGCCGCCGACATGCTGACCGGGCTGGTCACCGCCGTCGGCTTCATCATGCAGCCGCAGATCCACCCGGGTCTGCGCCCGGCAGCGGAACGCTTCCTCTCCCAGCACTTCGGACCGCGCACCCAGCGCTACTTCAAGCGCCGCCGGCTCACCTCGCTGGGCCTGCCGGGCGGCATCCCGGAGCGGCTGGCGTTCCTCCCCCGCAGCGCCACGGCGCGCCGCGTCGTACGACGGGCGCGCGCCTTGAAGAAGAAGCTCTGAGGAGGCGGCTCGGGGCGGGAAGCCCCGAGGAGACGCCTCCGAAGGGAAAACGGGAGGACGGCTACTGGACGTGGACCGTTCGGCTGCGGTTCACGCGGCTTCCATAGTTTCTCCCAATGCGCCAATCATGCGTGAATTCCCCGGAGTTCGGCCCGGTGGGCAGAGGATGACCCAGCAGGACATCCGCCCGCCGGCGCGTGCCGCGGCTCCCGTCCGGCCCGCGCGGCCCGAGCCGCGGCCGGGCCGGCAGCCGCTGATCTCGTACGTCCTGCCGGTCTACAACGAGCAGGACGGCATCACCGCCTTCCACACCGCGCTCACGGCCGCCCTCGCCGAACGCCCGGAGCTCGACTACGAGCTGGTCTACGTCAACGACGGTTCCTCGGACGGCTCGCTCGCCCTCCTCAGGGAGCTGGCGGCGGACGACGGACACGTCCGGGTGGTCGACTTCGCCCGCAACTTCGGGCACCAGATCGCCATCACCGCGGGCCTCGACATCGCCGGCGGCGACGCGGTGATCGTGATGGACACCGACCTCCAGGACCCGCCGCGGATCAGCCTGGAGCTGGTCGACGCCTGGCGCGAGGGCGCCGAGATCGTGCACGCCCGCCGCCGCAGCCGGCAGGACACCGCGTTCAAGCGGGCCACGGCCCATCTGTACTACCGCGTCCTGCGGTCCTGCGCCGAGGTGGACATCCCCCTGGACACCGGGGACTTCCGGCTGCTGGACCGGCGGGTCGCCGACGAGCTGCGCCGGTACCGCGAGCGCAGCCGCTTCGTGCGCGGCATCGTGGCCTCGATGGGCTTCCGCCAGACCGAGGTGGCGTTCGACCGCGACGAGCGTTTCGCGGGCGAGACCAAGTACCCGCTGCGCAAGATGGCCCGGCTGGCGATCGACGGGGTGACCAGCTTCTCCACGGTGCCGCTGCGGATGATCACCCGGCTGGGCTTCCTGGTGCTGCTGCTGTCGCTGGCCGGCATCGGCTACGCGCTGGCGATGAAGTTCTTCCGGCCCGACATCACCGTCTCCGGCTGGACGATGCTGATGGTGGTGGTGCTCTTCCTGGGCGGCACCCAGATGCTGTTCCTGGGGGTGCTGGGCAGCTACATAGGGCGCATCTACGGCGAGGTGCAGGCACGCCCGCTGTACCTGGTGCGCGAGGTGATCGGCTCCCGCGCGGACGAGCGGGACGGTCCCGGTGGCGTCTGAGACCTCGGCCGCGCCCGAGGCGTCCCCCGACCGGGCGCCCGGAGAACCGGCCCCGGGCCGGTCCCGCACCCTGCGTCAGCTGCTGAGCTACACCCTGATCGGCGGCAGCGGCGTCGCACTCGACCTCGTGGCCTTCCTGCTCCTGCACAACACCGCGGGAATGGACGAGCAGTTCGCCAACGTGCTCAGCACCACCCTGGGCATCGCCAACAACTTCGTCCTCAACGCGCTGTTCACCTTCGACCGGCGCGACCGGATCGTGGTGCGCTTCCTGCGCTTCTACGCCGTCGGGCTGGCCGGGATCGTCCTGACGAACCTGCTCTTCCTCGTCTTCACCGACGCACTGGGTATCGGCGCCGACCTCGTCAAGGCGGGCTCGCTGCCCCTGGTCCTGGCGCTCCAGTTCGTGCTCAACAGAAAGTGGAGCTTCGCATGAACCTCGGCATCATCGGCGCGGGTGCCACCGGCCTGACCGCCGCCTGGGACGCCGTACGCGCCGGCCACCAGGCCACCGTCCTGGAGGCGGCCGGCGAACTGGGCGGCCTGGCAGCGTCGTTGGAGGTGGGCGGCGTTCCGCTGGAGCGCTACTACCACCACATCTTCCGCAGCGACCGCGCCATGATCGCCCTGATCGAGGAGCTGGGGCTCGGTGACGCGCTGCGCTTCCACAAGCCCACCACGGGCATCTTCCGCGGGGGCCGGCTGATCGACTTCACCACCCCGTTCGACATGCTGCGCTTCCCGGAGTTCTCCCCGCTGGACGCCGTGCGCTTCGCCGGCTCGTCCGCCCTGTTGAAGGCGGTCCGGCACGGTGAGCGGTACAACGACCGCACCGCCCTGGCCTGGTTGCGCCGGCGGGCGGGGCGCAGGGCGACCGAGGCGATCTGGGAGCCGCTGCTGCGCGGCAAGTTCGGCGACCGGGCGGAGCAGGTGTCGATGGCCTGGCTGTGGGCCCGCATCCACTGCCGGACCTTCGAACTCGGCTATGTGGACGGCGGGTTCGAGCGGGTCTACGCGGCGCTGCGGGACGGCGTCGAGGAGCGCGGCGGCAAGGTGGAGTTCGGCAAGGCGGTCGAGTCGATCCGGCAGGACGGCACGGACGCGCCCGCCGTGGTGCGCTGCGCGGACGGCTCCCGCTACGAGTTCGACCAGCTGATCGTCACGACCCCGCAGCCCGCCTTCGCCAGGGCGGCGGGGCTGCCGACCGACGACGCCGTGTGGAAGAACCAGTACCTGGGCGCGACCTGCTTCGTGCTGGAGCTGGACCGCAGCGTGATCCCGTACTACTGGCTCAACATCAACGAGCCGGACTTCCCGTTCCTCGCGGTGGTCGAGCACACCCGGATGATCGATCCGGCCGTCTACGGCGGCCGTCACGTCCTCTACGTCGGCAACTACGTCGAACGCGAGGACTGGAGGTTCACCACCGAGCCCGGCGAGCTGCTGGACAGGTTCGTGCCGTACCTGAAGCGGATCAACCCGGAGTTCGACCGCTCCTGGATCCAGAGGTGGCACTTCTCGAAGGCGGGGTTCGCCCAGCCGGTCGTGACGCCCGAGTACCGGGGGCTGATCCCCGGCCACGAGACGCCGATGAGCAAGGTCACGCTGGCGACGATGGCCCAGATCTACCCGCAGGACCGGGGGCAGAGCTATTCGGTGGCGATGGCACGGAAGGTGACCGCCTCGCTCGGCCTGCGCTGACCGCCGCCGACACGCGGACACAAAAACGGGGCCCCGGTGTGCCGGCCGGGGCCCCGTCCTTCGTGCCTACGGGCCCCGGTGCGCCGGCCGGGACCCGTAGTCCTTGTGAGCCGCTCAGTTCCCTCCGGATCTGCGCACGCAAAGCACAGTCTTCGTCTCGCCGCTCGCGGGCGGGCACTCGTACGTGGCGGCGATCCGCCGCCCGAGCCCCGGGTCGACCCTGCCGGGTTTGAACCAGAACCGGTCGAGCACCGCGTAGGGCGCCGGGTCGTGGTCGACGCAGTCGGCGTTCTCCTTGAACGACTTCAGATCGGCGACGTCCTTCAGGAACCGGGTGCGCTGCAGGAACGTGGCGATCGGATACCGGCACTGGGCCGGGTGGTCGACGAAGTACACGTCGTCGCCGAAGGCCAGGTAGAGCACGGGGGCGCCGTCGGGGATCCGCGCGCGCAACTGGTCGTCAAGCGCCTGTTTGTGTTCCACGCCGCGCACGAAGGAGGCGTTGGTCGAGCCCACCTTGCCGTGCGCCACCAGGTGCGGCGCATCCGGCCACATGCCTCCGGCCAGGCACACCACCCCCGCCAGCGCGGCCAGGGCCGCAGGCAGCACACCCCGGGGAGCGTCTTGCGCACCGCGGGACTCACGCCAGGCGTCGATGGCCGCCGCCAGCAGCGCGACCAGGCCCAACGCCCAGACCGCGGCGGGGCGCTGCGCCCCCTTGGGGGCGTGCGTGTACAGCACGGGCAGCAGCCCGAACAGCAGCGTCACGACACCGAAGCAGCGCGGGATCGAGCGGCGGGCACCACCCACCGCCAGCCCCCACATCGCGGCGGCGACCACGGTCAGCTGGAAGGCGTGGTACATGAACCAGTTGCCCTGCACGATGACGACCGCCAGCGAGCCGGACCCGATGGCCAGGGCGATCACGAGCAGTTCGACACGCCTCCCGCGCCCGCGCACCCGGGCGAGGAGGAGGAGCAGGGCGCCCGGCAGGAGCAGGAGCACGGGGCTGACCAAGGACCGGTCGGCGAGGAAGTCCACCGACTGCTCGAAGAGGTGCGCGTGGATACCGGTGCGGCTGAGCGCCGACTGGTTGATCTGCGGCATGTCGTGGGTCCACTGCCACTCATGGGACCCGGCGAGCACACTCAGCGCGAACAGGACCGCCGCGCCGGGCACGGCGACGAGCGCGGCCCGGATCGCACGGCCGCGGTCGACGACGTAGACGAGGAGGATGCCGAAGGCGGCGGTCGAGGCGGTGGAGTACTTCATCATCACCGCGAGCCCGAGCGGCAGTGCGGAGATCAGTGCCGCCGGCCAGGGGCGCGCCACGCCCAGCGCCGCCGCCACACCGAACACGGCGAGGACGACCGCCGCCCACTCCGGCTGGAGGAAGTCGGTGCGCGGGGTGAGGACCAGCAGCAGGCCGGTGGCGCCCGCGGTGAGGGCGGCCTCGCGGCCGGTCAGCCACCGCAGCAACGCCACGTACAGGGCGTAGGCCGCCGCGGCGGCGAGCAGGGCGCCCGCCGCGTACATCACGGTCTCCCGGACGGCGACCGGGCCGAAACCGATGTCGTCCAGGAGCGCGATGAACCACCGGTAGAAGAACGGCCGGTGGGTGAAGACCTCCGACGGCGAGTAGCCCGCCTCGCCACCGGTGCGCAGGGCGGCGAGCACATACCGGATGTCACCGGTGGGGCGCCGGGTGAGCACGGTGTACACGATGGCCGCCACCGCGGGCACCGCGACCACCGGCCACCACAGGGGTGACCGGCGGACGCGCGGACGCTGCGCGGCGGGCGCGTCGCTCAGGACGGCCGGCACGGATCAGCCGCCCAGGAGGACGCGCAGGTCCGCGGCGTTCGCCTCGGTGACCTTCCACAGCTCCTGCTGCCGGCCGTGCACGTCGGCGACGGTCGCGTCGTGGTCGGCGAGCAGGTCCCGGGCGCGTTCCACGAGCCGAGCGCCGAGGTGGCGGTCGTGCACCGACACGCCCCACTCGGGCCGTTCGATGTCGTTCAGGAAGTACGCCATCTTCGGGTGCGAGATCAGGCTGATGACCGGAGTGCCGCAGCCGAACGGGATCATGCCGGCGTGCCCGCGCATGCCGATCACCAGCTTGGTGCGGGCGTACAGGTCGCGGATCGCGTCGTTCTCGAAGTCGTACATCGGGATGACGGGCAGCGAGATGCCGTACTCGCGGCGCAGATCGAAGACGATCTTCTCGTCGTCCAGCGAGTGCGCCACGCACTTGACCTCGGCCAGCCCGCGCAGGCCCTTGACCGCCTCGGCCATCTGCCCCAGGAAGTAGGCGTAGTCGTGGCCGAAGCGCAGCCCGGCCCGGTCGTAGGCGGCGTTGATCAGGATGGTGTCGTCCCGCTCGGCCGGGTCCTGCCAGTCGGCGACGAGCTGGCGGGTGACCGTGGTGGGGCAGGGCTGGAAGCGCACCTTGTCGTGCAGGTGGGACGGGAGCATGGCCCGCACCTTCTCGATCGAGCCGTGGTTGCGCAGCCCGAAGAAGGCCGCCCGCTCCACGAGGAGGCGCAGCGAGGTGCGGAACCGCTCGGCGCGGTAGGACTGGCCGTCGAAGGCGTTGAACCCGACGGCGTAGACCGCGATGGGCACGTCGATGCGGTTCAGCAGCGCGTCGGGGACGTTCCACTGCCAGGCGCTGTTGCCGTTGGGCATGGTGTCCGGGATGAACAGTCCGCCGCCGCCGATGACCAGGCCGCGGCGGGCGTTGACCCGCTCCAGGGCCGCCTCGTCGAACAGCCGGTGGGCGTGCACCGGGTGCCAGCGGCGGGAGGTGGTGTCGGGCCCGAAGGCGAGGCGGACGCTCTCCGGGAGGAGCTTGTCGCCCGCGTTGCCCTGGCGGTCCATGTAGAAGGCGACGTGTGCCAGCTGGTCCTCGGGGCTGCCCTGCTGCTGGGTGGGCACGCCGCCGAGGGTGCGGCGCTGCCAGAGCCGGGCGGCCCGGTGGGTGGGGTCGACGCCGACCCCGGCCAGGGCGTACCGCTGGGCGGTGGCGTCGTCGCCGTGCACCCAGGCGATCTGGGCGAGCCGGGCGAAGGCGGTGGCGGCGCGGTTGGGCGCGGAGGTGGCGAGCAGCAGCTGGGCCCTGGCCTCGTCGTACCGGGAGACGCTCATCAGGGCGTGCCCGTAGACCTCGTGCGGCCAGGCCTCGTCGATCGGGATGTGCACCCGCTCCATGATGTCGACGGCGGACTGGTAGTCGCCCGCGCCGATGTGCGCGAGGGCGACCCGGCGGGCGGTGTCGACGTCTCCGGTGCGCTCCACGTGCGGCGTGCCGTAGTGCACGAGCAGGTCGCGGTGCAGGGGCTCGGGGAGGGCGAGGAAGGCGGCGTGCAGCTCGGCGTCGTCCAGGTCGAACTCGCGCCAGCGCTCCTGCGCCTGCTCGTAGCCCGCCTCGCCGCCCTGCCACGGCTTGTGCCGGCCCGTGAAGTGCAGGACGGCCGTGTCCTCGGGCACCGGGAGGTCGCCGGACAGGCGGCGCTTGACGAAGTTGTACTTCGGGTCGAGGCGGACGAAGTCGCCGTCGAGCAGGGCGTTCAGGATGCCCTGGTCGTGCTTGTCGAGCTCATAGGTGCCGGCGCGGCCGATCTCGTCGATCCGCGCGCAGAACTCGTCGCTCAGCTGCTCCTTCTGGATCACCAGCAGGCCGCTGTTGAGCTTGGACTCCCCGTAGAAGAACTGCGGCACGGCCGCGAACCCCTCGCGCAGCGTGAGCAGTTCGCCCAGCGAGTCGAGGACCACCATGTCCGTGTCGAGGGTGATCACGGTGTCGTAGTCGCGGATGCGGAAGACGTCGAGGATGAAGTACGCCTTGCGCACCAGGTAGTTGTCCTGGTCGCCCTTGACGTACGAGTCGTAGTGGTCGGCGTCGACGCGGCGCAGCACGATCCGCGGGTGCAGGGCGCGTATCCGGGCTATGGAGGAGGGGCGCAGGTCGTCGTGGAGGACGACGAAGTCCTCGCACACGTCCGGGTTGGACAGCGCGAGCGAGCGCAGCAGGGCGAGGAACCCGGGCAGGTAGTTCTCGTCCACGAAGCTGGCGAAGGCGATGCGGCGCTTGCCGGTCAGCGCGCGGGCGGAGCCCTCGGCGAAGGCCGGTGCCGGGGTCCCGGCCGCGGTGACGACGGGGCCGGAGGCGGAGATGGGGGTCGCGGTCATCGCAGGGAGATCCTCATGCCGGAGACGCTCTGGGCCCGTTCCATGACCCACGCCTTCTCAGTGGTGTATTCGTGGACGGACGTGATGGGCAGCTTCATCGCGGCGTCGACGCGGTACGCGCCGCTCTCGTAGAAGTCGAAGCCGATCAGGTCCAGGGTGGGGCTGACGTCGAGGAAGTCGAGCAGCCAGAGCATGTTGAAGCCGCTGGTGGGGATCCCGGGGAACACGTCCGTGTCGAGGTTCCCGATGTTGCGCGCGGGCCAGCGCAGCGACTCGTCACCGAGATACCGCTGGGCGCCCGGCACCAGCCGGTGGCGCAGGGAGTACTTCCAGTCGCTGGAGTTCCCGCCGAAGACCAGGCGGGTGGTCACGGGCTGGTCCCAGTTGAAGCCGTGCTTGTGGATGGTGACGTGGATGTCCGTGCGCCGGCCGGTGTGGACGGGGTCGATCCGGTACGAGTTGAAGCGCACGACGAGGTCGTAGGCGTCGATCTCGGAGCCCAGGGAACTCCGGCCGACCTTGCCGGAGTTGGCGATCAGGCAGACGGACTTGCCGGCGATCTGGTTGCGGAACTCGCCGAGGGTGATCCATTCCAGTCCGCCGAAGAGCGGGTCTTCCACCGGTCCGCGCAGGCGGTTGCGGCGCTGCTCGGCGAAGAGGCCGATGACCTCGGTCAGTTCGGCCGTGGGCCGGACGTGGGTTCGGGTGACCAGGTCGAGGTACTGGCTGAGCGCCTCCAGGAAGTCCTGCTCCGGGGATCCGGTGCGGTCCATGGCGAGCAGGGCGCCCACCAGGCGGGCCTGTGCGCCGTCCCAGTCGCCGTCGGCGTGCGTCTGAAGTCCCTCGGCCCACACGTCGGTCGGGGGCCGCTCGGCGAAGCCGGCGGCGGCCGGGACGTCGCGCTCCAGCAGCGCGAGCAGCTCCGCGCGCCGGTCCTGCGCGGTGCGGATGCCCGCGATCCGGGCCGAGGTGCCGAACCCGTCCTCCTTCGTCAGGGCCAGGTAGCGCTCGTAGGCCTCGACCGCCGCGACCGGCAGACCCATGGCCTCGAGCAGGCGCCCGCGCAGCCGCCAGCCGGCGCGGGAGTTCTTGCGCTGGGTCAGGACGGTGTCGCTGACGAGCAGCGCCAGGTTCAGCTCGTCGTCGTAGCCGCAGGCCAGTGCCTTGTTGGCGACCGCGAGGAGGGCGTCGAGCAGGTCGTTGCCGATGCCGCCGCCGACCGCCTTGGTGCCGCGCCGCAGCAGGCCGCCCGCCGTGGACGCCGCCGGCGCGGACTGCTGCTGTCCGGCCCACAGAGCGAGCAGCTGACGCAGTTGTTCGGCCAGCGCCGCGCGGCGGGGGTCAAGGCTGCCGACGACCTTGCCGCTGTGGACGGCGCACGCGCGCAGGCAGTCCTCCAGCTCCGTCGGGGTGACCTCGGCGCCGGGCAGGCCGGGTTCCGCGGACGCCGGTCCCCCGGGCCGGGAACGTGACCATCTGCTGCGAACCCTCGTCATGGTGCTCCTGCTCTGAAAGGTGGGAAAACGGCATGGAATTGCCAAGGGCCTGGGAGGAAGGTTGAAAAACGTTAAGAAAGCAATGCGACGCCCTGGTGAACCGATTGAGGCCAGCAGACAAACACCGACCTCGCCGAACAAAAGCGCTCACGGAGGCGCCTTAGGGTTCTCGTCGGACGGCTCTTCTCCGTTATCGGCGCACACGATTCGAAAGCGCACGGAACGAGCCCTCGACGCACCATGAGGGGTGAAAGCGTGACCGGAACGGTCGTGGGCACATCGAATCCGCAGCCTGCCGAGGCCGACGCCGTCCTGGACCGGCGCGCCCCGGCCGATCCACCGCGGGCGAAGGCTTCGGGGGGCCGGCTGCGCGCCCTCGACGGGCTGCGGCTGGTGGCCGCGCTGATGGTGGCGGCCTACCACTACGGCGGCCGGGGCGGCGCGGTCACCCAGGCCTGGGGGGCGTCACCGGCACACCAGTTCCCCACGCTGCACTCGTGGTTCGCCTACGGCTGCCTCGGCGTGCAGGTGTTCTTCGTGATCAGCGGCTTCGTCATCTGCATGAGCGGCTGGGGCCGGCCGCTGCGCTCGTTCTTCGCCTCCCGCGCCTCCCGGCTGCTGCCCGCGTACTGGGCGGCGGTCATCCTGGTCACGGCGGTGTTCGCACTGCCGGTGGTCGCCTACCAGGCGCTCTCGCCGAGCGACACCCTGGTGAACCTGACGATGCTCCAGATGCCGCTGGGGGTCGACCGGGTGCTGGGCGTGTGCTGGACGCTGTGGGCGGAGATACGCTTCTACGCCCTGTTCGCGCTGTGCGTCGTGCTGCCCGGCGCGAACCGCCGGCGCGTGATCCTGTTCTGCGCGGGCTGGACGCTGGCGGCGGCCGTAGCGCAGGGCGCGAAGCAGCCCCTGCTCGACATCGTGCTGATGCCGGAGTACGCCCCGTTCTTCATCGGCGGCGTGGGCCTCTACCTGGTGCACCGGGACCGGCGGGACGCCTACGCCTGGGGCATCGTGGCCGTGAGCTGGCTGATCGGCCAGCACTACGCGGTGCGGGACCTATGGCACTCGCCGAGCGTGCACGCCTTCTCGTACCGCAGCTCCTACGTCATCATCCTGATCGTCACCTTCGGCTTCCTCGCCGTCGCCGCCATCGCGCTCGGCCTGCTGAGCCGCGTGGACTGGCGCTGGCTGACGGTCGCGGGCGCCCTCACCTACCCCTTCTACCTGGTCCACGAGCACCTGGGCTGGGTCGTCATCGATGTGCTCCACCAGCGCCTCGGCATCCCGTCGTACGGCACCTTCCTGCTGACGGTCGCCGTGATGCTGCTGCTGGCCTGGCTGCTGCACCGGTACGTGGAGCAGTGGCTGACCCCGAGGCTGCGCACGGCGCTGTCGCGGCCACGCGCGCAGCCGGGCCGGTCACAGCACTAGGCGCTCGCCAGCGACAGCTTCACCGCGAAGCCCAGGAACAGGACGCCCGCCGCGGAGGTCGCGGACGCCGACAGGCGCTTGCGGCGGCGGAAGGCGGCGGCCAGCTTGGTGCCGCCGAAGATCAGCGCGCTGAGGTAGAGGACGCTGGCGAACTGGAGGAAGGCGCCGAGGATGACGAAGGAGAGCGCCGGATAGGCGTAGGCCGGGTCGACGAACTGCACGAAGAAGGCGATGACGAACAGGATCGCCTTGGGGTTGACGAGGCTGACGACCAGAGCCCGGCGGAACGGTCGCTCGGCGGCGGCCGCCGGCGCGGAGTCCTCCGCCGGCGCCGCCTTCTCGCGCCGGGTCCGCCACATGCCCCAGCCGGTCCGCAGCATGCCGATCGCGATCCAGGTCAGGTATCCGGCGCCGGCGTACTTCACGATCCCGAACAGCACGGGGTTGGCCTTCAGCAGGGAGGCGGCCCCGGCCGCACCCAGCGTCATGAGCACGGTGTCCCCGCACCAGACGCCCGCCGCGGCGGTGTAGCCGGCGCGTATCCCGCGCCGGGCGGCGACGGAGATCACGTACAGCGAGTTGGGCCCGGGAAGCAGGACGATGAGGACGAGCCCTGCCAGATAGGTGGGGAGATGGATGACTCCGAACATGGCAAGGAGTGTCGCACGGGGGTGCGGCACCGCGGTGCCGGGTTCCGGGGGACGAGACGGGCGGGCCGGCCGCCCCCTCGGCGCGGGGGCGGCTGTCGCTCAGAACGCGTCGCTCGGCACGTAGTTGCCCCACACCTCCCGCAGCGCGTTGCACACCTCGCCCACCGTCGCCCGGGCCTTCAGCGCCTCCTTCATCGGGTACAGGACGTTGTCCTCGCCCTTCGCGGCCTTCTTCAGGGCGGACAGCGCCGTGTCCACGGCCGTCTGGTCGCGCTCGGCGCGCAACTTGGCCAGGCGTTCGGCCTGCTGGGCCTCGATGGCGGGGTCGACGCGGAGCGGCTCGTACGGCTCCTCCTCGTCGAGTTCGAAGCGGTTGACGCCGACGACGACCCGCTCGCCGGAGTCGGTCTCCTGGGCGATGCGGTAGGCGCTGCGCTCGATCTCCTGCTTCTGGAAGCCGTGCTCGATCGCCGAGACCGCGCCCCCGAGGTCCTCGACCTTCCGCATCAGCGCGACGGTGGCCGCCTCCACCTCGTCCGTCATCTTCTCGATGACGTAGGAGCCGGCGAACGGGTCCACCGTCGCGGTCACGTCCGTCTCGTACGCCAGGACCTGCTGGGTGCGCAGAGCCAGGCGCGCGCTCTTGTCGGTGGGCAGCGCGATCGCCTCGTCGAAGGAGTTCGTGTGCAGCGACTGGGTGCCGCCCAGAACCGCCGCCAGGCCCTGGACGGCGACCCGGACCAGGTTCACCTCGGGCTGCTGCGCCGTCAGCTGGACACCCGCCGTCTGCGTGTGGAAGCGCAGCATCAGCGACTTGGGGTTCTTCGCGCCGAACTCCTCCTTCATCACACGCGCCCAGATCCGGCGGGCCGCGCGGAACTTGGCGACCTCCTCCAGGATCGTCGTACGGGCGACGAAGAAGAACGACAGGCGCGGGGCGAAGTCGTCGACGTCCATGCCGGCCGCGACCGCCGTGCGGACGTACTCGATGCCGTCGGCGAGGGTGAACGCGATCTCCTGCGCGGGGGACGCGCCCGCCTCGGCCATGTGGTAGCCCGAGATCGAGATCGTGTTCCACTTCGGGATCTCGGCCTTGCAGTACTTGAAGATGTCCGCGATCAGCCGCAGGGACGGCTTGGGCGGGAAGATGTACGTCCCGCGCGCGATGTACTCCTTCAGCACGTCGTTCTGGATCGTGCCCGTCAGCTTGTCGGCGCCGACCCCCTGCTCCTCCGCCACCAGTTGGTACAGCAGGAGCAGGAGCGCCGCGGGGGCGTTGATCGTCATCGACGTCGACACCTTGTCCAGCGGGATCCCGCCGAACAGCACCCGCATGTCGTCGATCGAGTCGATGGCCACGCCCACCTTGCCGACCTCGCCGTGCGCGATCGGCGCGTCGGAGTCGTGGCCCATCTGGGTGGGCAGGTCGAAGGCGACGGACAAGCCCATCGTGCCGTTGGCGATCAGCTGCTTGTAGCGGGCGTTGGACTCCACCGCCGTGCCGAAGCCGGCGTACTGGCGCATGGTCCAGGGGCGGCCCGTGTACATGGTGGGGTACACACCGCGGGTGAAGGGGTAGGCCCCCGGCTCGCCCAGCTTCTCGGCCGAGTCCCAGCCCTTCAGGGCGTCCGGCCCGTAGACCGGCTCGATGGGCAGCCCCGACTCCGACTCGCGCGCCATGGTGTGTGCCTCCGCGTTTCCTTGTTACTCGCCAGTTACCCGCCAGTACAACCGACTCTCGCCACGGACTGTAGCGGCGGCCGTGCGCCGGGTGGAGTGCCCCACGCTGGGAGCTATCTCACAGCCCTGGTGGTCACTCTGTCTCCCCACCTTGCCCCCTGGTTCGCCGCCCGTCACCTGTGGGGAGACATTCCGGTGTACGCCGGCGACGGAGGCCGGTGAGACAGCGGGGAGCGCCATGCGTACCGGGGGCATGAAGGGCATGAAGGGCATGAGGAGAGCGATCGCCGCCGTCGCCGCGGCCACGGCACTGGCCGCCGTGTGCGGCTGCACGGTGCAGTCCCCGGGCCAGGACGGCCGGCCGCGCTCGCCGGTGCACATCGAGATCCCGGACACCGGGCCGCCCGGCCCCCGCACCAGCGCCCCCGGCGACGCGGGGCGGACCCGGACCCCGGTCCGCACCGCCGCCCGGGTCCTGTGGTCCCGCGGCGACAGCGGCCGTGACGTCCGGGAGCTCCAGGCCCGGCTGCGCCAGATCGGCTGGCTGTTCGACGGGCCCACCGGGTCCTACGACGACCTGACCCAACAGGCCGTCATGGGCTTCCAGGGAAAGCGCGGGCTGCCGCGGACGGGGCGGACCGACACGGTGACCTGGCAGCGGCTGCTCCGGATGACGCACGAGCCGGGTCGGTGGGAGCTGTACCTGATGGGTGGTCAGCCGGCCGGCCCGCCGGACCGGCGCTGTCTGACCGGCCGGGTGCTGTGCATCGACAAGACCAGCCGGACGCTGCGCTGGATGGTGGACGGGCGGACGCTCTCGACGATGGCGGTGCGGTTCGGGACGGAGTACACGCCCACCCGCGAAGGTATGTTCCAGGTCTACTGGAAGTCGCGACACCATGTGTCGACGCTCTACGACTCCCCCATGCCCTACGCGCTGTTCTTCAGCGGCGGCCAGGCCGTGCACTACTCCTACGACTTCGCGGCGCGCGGCTACGCGGGCGGCTCGCACGGGTGCGTCAACGTTCGGGACGAGGCGGCGGTCTCACGGCTGTTCGCGCAGGTGCGGGTCGGCGACAGGGTCGTCGTGCACTGGTGACGCGCGGGGCGCGGCGAAGAGGAGAAAGAGGGGGGAAGAGCGGGGGCGCGGGCGGGACCGGGGGAACGTGTCCCGCCCGCGCCGAAATGCACGAGCCGTGGGTACGGGGGGAACCCCGGCTCTGTGCGGTGGCCGATGACCAGTCGGCTCACTCACTACTGCGCCACCGCCGCGGAAAACGTCACACCCCGCCGGGACAATTTTTCCCGTGGAACGAACTCGCAGGTCAGAGCAGCGTCAGCGGGTGATTACAGGGCGCTGGAGCGGGATCACAGGGCACTGTAGGTGGGCCCCGGCGACGACGCCGAGGGCGAGGGCGAGGCCGGCTCTTTCGGGGCCGACGAGGCGGGGTCCGGGAACTGCGGGGCGAGGACCGTGGGTGCGAGGCCCTTGCGGAGACTGGGGTCGTCGCCGCCGCTGCCGCCTCTGTCGCCGCCTTGGTCGTCGCCCTGTTCGCCCGGGGCGCCCTTGTCGTCCTGGCCGTTCCCGCCGCCCTTGCTCTTCCCGCCGCTCTTGCCGTTCTGACCGCCGTCGTTCTGGCCCTGGTCGTCGCCGCCGGTGTCACCGGAGCGGCCGTCGACCGCCTTCAGGACACCCTGGCAGTACGACCACACTCGCGTGGAGCCGCCGGCCGCTCCCTCCAGGTCGCGCAGGCGGCCGGAGTCCAGGGTCTTGCCGTCGCGCAGGTCGCGGCAGGACGAGACCAGCCGGTTCCAGCGGGCGCCGGAACCGCCCTGTTCGTCGGCGGAGCCGGTGGCGGCGTCGCGGCCGGGGGCGGTGCCGCCCTCGCGCGGGGTGCTTCCGGCGTCGCCGTCGGTGGCACCGGTCGTGGTGCCGCCGGGCGTCGGCGTGCCCGGACCGCTGCCCGTGGTGCCGCCGGGCGAGGGCGACACCAGCGGGCGTTCCGGTGCCGCCGGGACGGAGACGGAGGTGCCGGGGGCGGGCTCGTCGCCGCCGAACGGCGTGGGCAGCACGCCGGTGGTGGCCGCCGCCGCGACCCCGCCGACCGCGCCCGCGGCGAGCGCGGCCGACACCGCGAGGCGTACCGGCCGGCCCCGGCGCCGCGCCCCGGCACGCCTGGCGCGCCCTCCCGTACCGCCACGCGCGTGCGTGCCGATCCGGACGAGCCCGACGTCGTCGGCGAGCGCGGAACGCGGACGGGAGTGCGCTTCGAGGGCCGCGCCGCGCGCGTCGGCCTCCTCCGCTGCCCGCTCGTCGGCCCGCTCGGCGCGCGTCTTGCGGAAGGCGGCCAGCGCGGCGGCCTCACCGGGCAGCGCGGCGTCGGCGGAGTCGTCCGGGTACGCGGAGGCGGGAGAAGCGGCCGGGTCCGGGAAGGCCCGGGCGGCCGGAGGAGGCGGGTACGACTCGGCGGACAGGGCGCCGAGCGCCTTGGCGAGCCGTTCAGCCTGGTGACGGACGGTGATGTCGACGGTGTCCAGTGGCTCCCCGCGCAGCAAACGCTCCGCGGTGTCGCGGTCCAGCCACCTGTGCTGCTCCTCGGCCATCACATGTCCTTCTGCGTCCGGGCACGCATATGCGTCACACCGGCGGACGTCACCGCGCGGCCCCGCGGTTCTCGCGGAGGCGGCAGCGCGTCGAGCGCGTGGGGGGATTCCGGATCGTTGCCGAGGAGTTCCGCGAGCCGTTTCAGACCGCGGTGCGCGGCGGTGCGCACGGCACCGGGGCGCTTGCCGAGCGTCTCCGCCGCGGTCTTCGCATCGAGGCCCACGACCACGCGCAGCACCACGGCCTCGGCCTGGTCCTGCGGGAGTTGGGCGATGAGCGAGAGGGTGCTGCCGGTGGCCAGTGCCTCCATGGCCTCGCCCGCGGTGTCGGACTCCGCGGCCCGGCCGGTCAGTTCCGTCTCGTCGCCGCCGATCGCGGGGCGGCGGCCGCGCATGCGTATGTGGTCCAGAGCGCGGTTGCGGGCGATCCTGGCGGCCCAGCCGCGGAACCGGTCGGCGTCCCCGCTGAACCGCTCCAGATCGCGGGCGATCTGGAGCCAGGCCTCGGACGCCACGTCCTCGGCGTCCGGGTCGCCGACCAGCGTGCGTATGTATCCGAGCAGCCGCGGGTGCACGGCACGGTACACAGTCCGGAACGCGGTCTCGTCCCCGTCCTGCGCCGCGAGCACCGCGGCGGTCAGCTCCGCGTCGTCCCCCAGCACCCGTGGTGCCCTTCCTTGCGACTGAACCGGCACCGCTGTCGCGGACCGGACTCTGGCCGTCGTAATTCCTCGGTTGATGGTTGCGGTGTTCGAGGCGGCAGATCGTTGCGGTGGCCATGCCCGCCACGCCTCGGCGCGAAAGGCACGTTACGACCTGAAACCGCCTTCCGTCCATGACCGTACAACGTGCAACTAACCGGAGCCGGGGTGAGGTGTGACAGAAACCGCACCCTTGGCGCTGTATGGAGTACGGGCCGCGCGGCCCGTGCCGCGCGACGGCCGGGGCCTCTCCTGTGGGGGGTGGCGGCCCCGGCCGTTGCCTCGGTACTCATCGCTCCCCCGCCCCGCCCCGGGCCTCCTCCTCGAGCTGCCGCGCCAGCCGTTTCAGCCCCCGGTAGGCCGCGGTGCGCACAGCGCCCGGCCGTTTGCCGAGGACGCGCGCGGCGGCGGGACCGTCGAGGCCGACGACGACCCGCAGCAGTACCGCCTCCGCCTGATCGCGGGGCAGCCGGCGGACGAGGTCGAGAGCACGCTCGGTGGTCATGGACTCCATGGCCTGGTCATGGGTGCTGTACGGGCCGGGCAGCTCCAGGACGTCCTGTTCGAGTGTGGCGGCCTGGGGCCGCACCCGCCGCCGGCGCAGATGGTCGAGCGCCCGGTGCCGGGCGATGGTCGCCGTCCAGCCGCGAAAGCCCGCACCGTCGCCCCGGAACCGGCCGAGGTCCCGCGCGATCTCCAGCCAGGCCTCGGACGCCACGTCCTCGGCGTCTTCACCGACGAGACCGCGCACATACCCGAGCAGTCCGGGCTGCACCAACCGGTACGCGACGGCGAAGGCCTCCTCGTCGCCTTCCTGGGCCCGTGCGACGGCCGCACCCAACTCCCCGTCGTACGCCTGCGCGCGGCGGGGTTCCCCTCCCTGGCCCAAGAACCGTCCTCGTCCGTAGCGAGTCCCCAGACGTGCGCACCGCCGATCGGCCGTGTCCACGCCCCCACGGTCATCAGCGTTCGCTCCCACAGAAGTGTCACAGCTCGTCAGCAGCCCCACGGCCACGGCTCAGGTCCGCTCGGTCCCCATCGCGTCCCGGCACAGCAACCGCAGCGACCCCTGGCCCGTGAAGCACCGCCCGGCCTCCTCGATGGGGTCCCACAGCCGTCCGTCCACGGTGCGTACCCAGTGCTCGCCACCGCTCGCCCACCACTCGGCCCCGCCGCCATGACGGACGATCACCTCGCCTGCGTACGCGCCGAAGCCGCGCAGCACACTCCGCACGGCCGCGTGCGGCGTGCCCTCGCGGCGTATCTCCTCGATCGTCCGGTCGACGCGCCACAGGCTCTGCGCCGAGTAGTCCAGGCGCAGCCGAGCGCCTTCGCGCATCGCCGTCACGGTGTCCGCCGCCCACCGCACCGGTTTGGTGGCGGCCTGGGGCCTGCTCTGCTGATGAGTCGTCACATGCTGGACTGTCACATAGGGAAGAGCGCGATCCGCCCTCGGTTCGTCACCCGCGATCGCGGTCTTGCCCACAACCGGCGCACGACCGGCGCAGGACCACCGCACCGCGCCCGCAGGACGCTCACAGATCTCCGCCGCGCGTTCGGCCCGTCCGGGGCCCCCGGCTCACACCCGGCCGCGGGCCCGGCGGGACACCACCGCCCGCAGGACGCGGCGCCCCTCCGTGGAGACCTCCAGGGCCTGGCGGAGTCCGGCCCGCCCGTGTCCGGTGACCAGCTCCAGGACGGTGATCTGGCGGCGCAGCTCGCCGGCGACCAGCGGCGACATGCCCTCGACGGGACCCGGGACGGGGCTCGCTCCGGCGCGAACGGAGTCGAGCGCCTCGGGGAGGGAGTCGGCGGGGGCGGCGTCCTCGGCCGGGTCGAGGAGCCGGTGGATCTGGAGCGAGGCGACCGAGCAGGCGTCGGCCCACTGCCGGACCTCGGCCGCGGACCGGGCGGCCGGCGCGGCGGCCAGCATCCGGCGGGCCAGCAGCGCGGCCTCGTCCTCGGTCTCCTCGGCGGCCTCCTCGCCCAGCGCGCCCAGCGCGCCGCGTGCCTGCTCCAGCCGCTCGGCCCAGTCGCCGTCCGAGGAGTGGGCGGAACTCTCGGCGAGGCTCCCCCACAGCGGCCGCAGGACCTCGTCGTCGCCGCCGAGCAGCGGCACGCACCGATCCAAACAAGCCAGCCCGCTGGCGGCCAGTCCGCGCTCGTCGGCCTGCGCGATCAGTTCCACCAGACTCATCAACGCCTCCTCAAAGGGCGCCGACCCCTACGGAGCCCGCACTTGCCCTTACTGCGTGCGATCGGCCGGTAGTGTCACACGGGTCGCACGCAGAGTCGAGCAAGTTGGCATAAGAGAAGGTTTCGGCCAATGACCGAGGTCGGCGGCCCGGGGCGGGGGAAAGCGGGGTCAGGCCGCGGCCGGCGCCGGTCCCCGCAGCGCCTTCTCGTGCTGCATACGGGTCAGCCGGAGCACCACGAGAACGGCGAACACGGCGGCGACGATGTCGAGGACGTCGCTGAACATCATTCCCCCGGCGGCCTCGTGCAGGTCCTTGGCCGTGACGGCCCGGTTGTCTTCGGTGGCCGCGAACCGGCCGGCCACCGCTCCGATGAGCCACAACGTCCACCAGGTGTTCACCAACCAGTTCGACCTGGGCCCGTCCGCCGGGCTGCTGGCCTCCCAGATGTCCACGGCGATCCTGCGCGGGAACCACAGGTTGACGACCGGGGTGAACCACGCGCCGATCGCCCAGCCACGCTTCATGCTGTGCCCGAAGGGATCGAACACCTCGGCGTTGACCCGCACCCGGTAGAACCAGCACAGGAAGACGACACAACTCGCGAGCAGCGTGACCAGCTGGACGACGCCCGCGACGGCGTAGAGCCGGTCGGCGTCGTCGGCCCGCCGCATCACGTCCGCGCCGACCGAGCCGTTCGCGAGGTCGCCCGAGACGTCGTACATCACGATGTCCGTCCAGACGGCGAACAGGTCGGCGGCGGCGACGAGGAGGAGCAGCGCGGCGGCGGCCCGGCCGAGTCCGACCGGCGAGCGCAGCCAGGCCTGCGGCACCCCCGCGTACGGCGGGGCGGCCGGCGCCGGGACGGCCGCGCAACTGGTGCACAGGGTGCCGCCGGGTACCGCCGCGAGGTGGTGACAGCGTGCGCAGATCATGGTGGGTCCCCCGAGGTGTCGTAGTGGAGCCGGCCCGGCTCCCCCCGGAGCGCGGGCGCGGCACCCGGAACCTATGGCGCCCGCCTATCGCACGTCCACTCGATTCGGCGTCAACCCAGCTTGTCGGCAAGCCTCTTGAACTCCGCCCAGGACATCGCCGGTTCGCCCGGATGCCACAGCTTCTGGACGGTCGCCCGCAGCGGCATCCGGATACCGGCCGCCACCTGGTCCTGGGTCTGGGAGTCGGCCAGGTCGCACCACACGGCGAAGGAGCCGCCCAGTATCTGCGCGTCGTACTTGGCGGGCACCGGCTCGGTGCCGCGCAGCACGCGCGGGGTCCACTGCTCGTAGATCCGCCGGCCGGTCGGGTAGACGAAGGTCTGCGGCTCGCCGAGGACGTAGTAGAGGAACTCGTCGTTGTAGTTGAGCACCTTGCGGCCGGCGTCGAGGTACTCGAGCGGCTGCCGGGCGCCGTACTCCTTGCCCGTCCAGTAGGCGACCTCGATGTCACGGGCGGGCGGTACCGACGAGCTCCGGAAGAACCCGTCGTTCCAGGCGCGCGGGGTGCGGTCGTGTGCGCGGACGGTGGCGACGCGGTCGTTCAGCCAGCCCGTCGTCAGGTCGGCCACGTTGCCGCCGGAGCCGTAGGCCTTCCGCGCGGCGGCGGCGAGCTGCGGGTAGGACGCCTGGGGGTCGCGCGCGGTCAGCGCCTGGTACTCGTCGCCGCCGAGGTGCCAGTGGCCGCCGGGGAAGAGGTCCGCGTACTCGTCGAGCAGGTCGTCGACGATCGCGGCCGACCGGGGCTCGGAGATGTCGATGGCGCCGCGTGTCGCCACGCCCTGCGCGTTGCGCAGCTGCAACTCGGGGTGGGCGGCCATCACGGCGCCGAGGTGGCCGGGCGAGTCGATCTCGGGGACGACGGTGATGTGCCGGCTGGCGGCCAGGTCGACCATCCGCTTGACCTGGGCCTTGGTCAAGTGGTCCGCGGAGACGACCTCCGGGTGCGTGTCGGACTCGATGCGGAAGCCCTGGTCGTCGGAGAAGTGCAGCCCGAGCTCGTTGAACTTCAGGTCGCCGAGTTCCCGTATGCGGTCCTCCAGCCAGTCGGCCGTGTACGGCTTGCGGGCGATGTCCAGCATGAAACCGCGCCGCGGCTTGGCCGGCGCGTCCTCCACGACCCCCTCGGGGGCCGTGCCGCCGCCGTGCACCTCCTGCTTCAGGGTGCGGGTTCCGTAGAAGACCCCCGCGTCGGCCGGGCCCCTGATGGTCACCCCGCCGTCGCGCACGGTCATGGTGTACGCCTCGGGGTTGCGGCCCGCGCCCTCGTCCAGCGCCAGCCGGACGTCCCCCGGGCGCGCGTCGCCGCTCCGACCGGAGTAGGTGAGACCGAGTTCACTCGCGATCAGCTTCCCCTCGTCGGTGAGGGAGGCGTCGTCCACCACGACCCGGGAGCCGGGCTCCGGGCGCCAGCCGGGGCCGCGGGCGGCGGTGTGGGAGCGCACGGCGGGGATGGTCCGCGGCGCCTGCGACAGCGGGTAGCTGCGGGTGGGGCTGGGACTCCCCGAGCCGGAGGTCCCGCCCGGCGCCGCGTCCGCAGGGGTTCCGTCGCCCCCGAAGGACCACACGGCCAGTCCGATGCCCAGTCCGACAGCGGTGACGAACCCGCCGACGACGACAGCCCGCGTGCGCGGCGGCTTGCGTGCCGGAGCCCGGCGCCTGTGCTTGCTCACCCGGCCAACCTAACGGCGGATGACCACCACCCGTGTCCACCGCACGTTCTCAAACTCTCCCGTCCGAGTGAAATTCAAGCACCCGTCGAACACGTCATGAGCACACCCGATAACGTAGCGGCGCATCCCTCACGGATTCCCCCGCCGACCCCCCTGCCGACACGCTGCCGGCATCCTGCCGACATCCCTGCCGACCTAGGACCCACGCTGCCCGCGCAGAACCTGGAGCGCTTCAACACCGCCCCCGCCCCCAAGGTCCACCGGACCCTCCTGACCTGCCTGCACAGCCCCCGCTGGGCCCACCGCGTCGCCGCCCACCGCCCCTATCCGGACGTGCCGTCCCTCCTGGCGGCAGCGGACGAGGCGACGTACGACCTGGGCCCCGAGGAACTCGCCGGGGCCCTGGCGGAAGAACCCCTGCCGAAGCTGCCCGCCCACACGTACGCGGCCGCCTCCATGGCCCTGAGCGCCGGCTACGCCGCCTACGAGGCCAGATTCGGCCACACCTTCGTCATCTGTCTGGACGGCACCGCCCCGGACGAGGCCCTGGACCGGGTCCTGCCGGCGATCCGGTCACGTCTGACCAACGACTCCGAGGACGAGCGCATCGTCGCCCGGGAGGAGCTGCGGAGGCTGACGAACGGGCGACTTCGGGGCCTTCTGGGCGCCGCCACTGCGCCGTCCGTGCACCTTTGAGGACGAGTTCGATCACACGGGCGGACCCCCCGTAAGGCCCCCGTCAGCTCCTCGGTACGATACTGGGGGCCGGTGGACCGTACCCGGCCGGGCCCGACCGACAGTGAGCCGGCGCGGCCCTAGTCCCCGCTCCCGGAGGGTTCTTCCGTGCCGGCTGGAACGCTGTACCGCGGCCGGGAAGGAATGTGGTCCTGGGTGGCTCATCGAGTCACCGGCGTCCTCATCTTCTTCTTCCTGTTCGTCCATGTGCTGGACACCGCACTCGTGCGTGTGTCTCCGGAGGCCTACGACAAGGTCGTGGCCACCTACAAGACACCGATCGTCGCCCTGCTCGAATACGGGCTGGTCGCCGCCATCCTCTTCCACGCGCTCAACGGCCTGCGCGTCATCGCCGTCGACTTCTGGGCCAAGGGCGCCCGCTACCAGAAGCAGATGCTGTGGACCGTGGTCGGCGTCTGGGTCCTGCTCATGATCGGGGCGATCTACCCCGTCCTCGGCCATGCCGCTCGTGCAGTATTCGGGAGCTGACGCACATGTCCACCACTGAAACCACCGCTTCCGGCATCGGCCCGGTCGAGGGCGGCTCCGTCTACGGCGTGGACAACCCCGCCCCCCTCATCGAGGCCCCGCGTCAGCGCACCAAGAAGACCCCGAAGTCGACCCGGGGCAACTTCGAGATGTACGGCTGGCTGTTCATGCGGCTGTCCGGCATCGTCCTGGTCGTCCTCGTCCTCGGCCACCTGCTGATCCAGCTCGTCCTGGACGGCGGCGTCTCCAAGATCGGCTTCGCCTTCGTGGCGGGCCGCTGGGCCTCCCCGTGGTGGCAGGTCTGGGACCTCGCCATGCTGTGGCTGGCGATGCTGCACGGCGCCAACGGTCTGCGTACCGTCATCAACGACTACGCGGAGCGGGCCAACACCCGGCTGTGGCTGAAGGCACTGCTGTACACCGCCACGGTGTGGACCATCCTGCTGGGCACGCTGGTGATCTTCACCTTCGACCCGAACATCCGCTAGGCCCCGGGACCGAGGTATTTCACTGATGAAGATCCACAAGTACGACACCGTCATCGTCGGCGCCGGCGGCGCCGGTATGCGGGCCGCCATCGAGGCGACCAAGCGCAGCCGCACCGCGGTCCTGACCAAGCTCTACCCCACCCGCTCCCACACGGGCGCCGCGCAGGGCGGCATGGCCGCCGCGCTGGCCAACGTGGAAGAGGACAACTGGGAGTGGCACACCTTCGACACGGTCAAGGGCGGTGACTACCTGGTCGACCAGGACGCCGCCGAGATCCTGGCGAAGGAGGCCATCGACTCCGTCCTCGACCTGGAGAAGATGGGCCTGCCGTTCAACCGGACGCCGAACGGGACGATCGACCAGCGGCGCTTCGGCGGGCACTCCCGCAACCACGGCGAGGCCCCGGTCCGCCGCTCCTGCTACGCGGCCGACCGCACCGGCCACATGATCCTCCAGACGCTGTACCAGAACTGCGTCAAGGAGGGCGTGGAGTTCTTCAACGAGTTCTACGTCCTGGACCAGCTGATCACCGAGGTCGACGGCGTCAAGAAGTCGGCCGGCGTGGTGGCGTACGAGCTGGCGACCGGCGAGATCCACATCTTCCAGGCGAAGTCCGTGATCTACGCCTCCGGCGGCAACGGCAAGTTCTTCCGGGTGACGTCGAACGCGCACACGCTGACCGGTGACGGCCAGGCCGCCGTGTACCGGCGCGGGCTGCCGCTGGAGGACATGGAGTTCTTCCAGTTCCACCCGACCGGCATCTGGCGCATGGGCATCCTGCTCACCGAGGGCGCCCGCGGTGAGGGCGGCATCCTGCGCAACAAGGACGGCGAGCGCTTCATGGAGAAGTACGCGCCGGTCATGAAGGACCTCGCCTCCCGTGACGTCGTCTCCCGCTCCATCTACACGGAGATCCGCGAGGGCCGCGGCTGCGGTCCCGAGGGCGACCACGTCTACCTGGACCTGACCCACCTGCCGCCGGAGCAGCTGGACGCCAAGCTGCCGGACATCACCGAGTTCGCGCGGACCTACCTGGGCATCGAGCCGTACACCGACCCGATCCCGATCCAGCCGACCGCGCACTACGCGATGGGCGGCATCCCGACCAACGTCCAGGGCGAGGTGCTCGCGGACAACACCACGGTCGTACCGGGCCTGTACGCGGCCGGCGAGGTCGCCTGCGTCTCCGTGCACGGCGCCAACCGCCTGGGCACCAACTCGCTGCTGGACATCAACGTGTTCGGCAAGCGGGCCGGCATCGCGGCCGCGGAGTACTCGGCGAAGGCCGACTACGTGGAGCTGCCGGAGAACCCCGAGTCGCTCGTGGTCGAGCAGCTCGAGCGGCTGCGGACCTCCACCGGCACCGAGCGGGTGGCGGACATCCGCCGGGAGCTGCAGGACACCATGGACGCCAACGTCATGGTGTTCCGCACCGAGCAGACGATCAAGACGGCCGTCGAGAAGATCGCCGAACTGCGCGAGCGCTACAAGAACGTGGCGATCCAGGACAAGGGCAAGCGGTTCAACACGGACCTGCTGGAGGCCGTCGAGCTGGGCAACCTGCTGGAGCTGGCCGAGGTCATGGCGGTCTCCGCCCTGGCCCGCAAGGAGTCCCGCGGTGGTCACTACCGCGAGGACTACCCCAACCGCGACGACGTCAACTTCATGCGCCACACCATGGCGTACCGCGAGGTCGGCGACGACGGGTCGGAAACCGTCCGTCTCGACTACAAGCCGGTCGTCCAGACCCGCTACCAGCCGATGGAGCGTAAGTACTGATGGCAACCCCCGTTCTGGACAAGGTGGAGGCGCAGTCCGCCGCCTCCCCCTACATCACCGTCACCTTCCGCATCCGCCGGTTCAACCCGGAGGTCTCGGCGGAGGCGACCTGGGAAGACTTCCAGCTGGAGATCGACCCCAAGGAGCGCGTCCTCGACGGCCTGCACAAGATCAAGTGGGACCTCGACGGCACTCTGACCTTCCGTCGCTCCTGCGCGCACGGCATCTGCGGCTCGGACGCCATGCGGATCAACGGCAAGAACCGTCTGGCCTGCAAGACGCTGATCAAGGACATCAACCCCGAGAAGCCGATCACGGTCGAGCCCATCAAGGGCCTCACGGTCCTGAAGGACCTGGTCGTGGACATGGAGCCGTTCTTCCAGGCGTACCGGGACGTCATGCCGTTCCTGGTCACCAAGGAGACCAACGAGCCGACGCGGGAGCGCCTGCAGTCCGCCGAGGACCGCGCCCGCTTCGACGACACGACGAAGTGCATCCTGTGCGCGGCCTGCACCTCGTCCTGCCCGGTCTTCTGGAACGACGGCCAGTACTTCGGCCCGGCGGCCATCGTCAACGCCCACCGGTTCATCTTCGACAGCCGTGACGAGGCCGGTGAGCAGCGCCTGGAGATCCTGAACGACAAGGACGGCGTCTGGCGCTGCCGCACCACCTTCAACTGCACCGACGCCTGCCCGCGCGGCATCGAGGTGACGAAGGCGATCGCGGAGGTGAAGCGGGCGCTGATCACGCGCCGCTTCTGATCTTCCGCCGTACGTGACGCCGAGGGCCCCGTTCCATCCGGAACGGGGCCCTCGGCGTGCTGTGCCCGGCCGCCGCCGGGTGCGCGGACGGGTCAGCCGCGCAGGACGCGACCGTCCTTGTCGGTGCGGTCGTTGCTCGTGAAGAAGAGGATGGCGTCGACCAGGGCCCAGATGCCCAGACCGCCGCAGGTCAGCAGCTGGGCGATGCCCACACCCACGGAACCGACGTAGAAGCGGCCGATGCCCAGGCTTCCGAGGAAGAGCTGGAGGATGCCGGCGACGATCTTCGACTTGTCGGAGTACGGGCGGCCCTGCGGGTCGTAGCCGTAGGGGGCGTCAGGGGTGGGGACAGTCATGGCTGGTGCTCCTGGGGAGTGGTGAGAACACCCGGAGTGGGAACCTCCGGGGCCAGGGAGCCCGACTGCCTGCCCGGTCACACGGCATCCGTACGCGATTCCACGCGCGTTGACCGGATGCGGCCGTCCCCCTGCGCGTTGGGAGCATAAAGATCCCGAAGGGCGGCGCGGGAGGGGGTTCGAAGGAACGTTCCCGTTCCGTGATCAAATTCGGCCACATTGGCGGCATTTGGCACCGCGCCCGGCCCCGACCCGTCCGCCCGCCCTCGCCGGCGCCGTACGCGCTCGTTAGCGCCGCACGCCCTCGCCTCCGCCGTTCCGCCTGCCCGGCGCCGCACCAACCGCCTCTGCCTCTAGACGACGTTGCGGACCACGGTCCACGCCACGGCCACCAGCAGCACCGCCGCCTGCGCCCGCGGGCTGAGCCGGGGGTGCCATCGGCGCCCGCGCAGCCCCTCCAGGGCCCACTTGCCGAGCAGCGCCAGCGCGAACGGCGCGGCGAGCAGCAGCATCCTGTTGTCCAGCCAGGCCTGGGTGAGCCGGCCGTGCATCAGGTCGTACACCATGCGCGTGCCGCCGCAGGCCGGGCAGAGCAGTCCGGTGACGTACCGGAAGGGGCACTGGGGCAGGACGTGGCCGGGCTGGTGCGGGTCGGTGACGTAGAGGTACCCGGCGCCCGCCACCCCGGCGCACAGCACCGCGAGCGGAGCCGCGGCCGGATGCCGCAGCAGCCGGCCGCGCACCGCGCCGGACACCGCGTCAGCCACGCAGGATCCGGCCCTGCGAGTCGGTGTTGTCGTTGCCGGTCAGCAGCATGATGCCGTCGATCAGGGACCAGATGCCGAACCCGCCGCAGGTGAGGAGCTGGGCGATGCCGATCCCGACGTGGCCCATGTAGAAGCGGCCGATGCCGAGGGTGCCCAGGCTGAGCTGGAGGACACCGGCGACGATCTTCGACTTGTCGGAGTACGGGCGGCCGTAGGGGTCGTAGCCGTAGGGGGCGTTGGGGTCGTACTGCATGCCCGGGGGCGGCGGGTACGCGCCGGGCGGCGGGTAGCCACCGGGCGGCGGCGGGTACGCGCCGGGCGGCGGGTAACCACCCGGGGGTGGCGGGTAGCCGCCGGGCTGCTGGTTGGGATACCCGTATCCCGGGGCCTGGTTGGGCTGCTGCGGCTGCTGCGGCTGCTCGGACACGTGGCTCCACTCTTCGACTGCCGACGAACTGACGGTCATATTGCAGGAAGAGCGGCCGAAGAGAAACATCGGGGTCCCGCTCGGCGCCCGGCCCGATCGAGTGACCCGGCGCCCGCTGCGCGCTCGGCCTCCCGGACCCGGCGGATCCCGCACCTAATCTGATGGCATGTCAGATGACGAGTCGTACGAGCTGCTCGGGTTCGACAACGTCCTGCTGCCCGTGGGGAATCTGGGCGAGGCCGTGGGGTTCTACGAGCGGGCCGGGTTCGCGGTGGCGTTCCGTCTGGACGAGGTCGGCATCGCGCTGCTGAAGGTCGGGGGCGAGACGCCGGGGATCCTGCTGCGCGAGGAGGCGTTCGGGCACCGCCCGCCGCCGTGGCCCTCGCCGCGGGTGTGGCTGGAGGTGCCGGACGCGCGGGCGGCGGCGCGCGAGCTGACGAAGGCCGGGATCGCCCTGCTCGACGAGCCCTTCGCCGTGGCGACCGGCTGGACCGTCGAGATCGCCGACCCGTGGGGCAACGTCCTGGGCTTCACGGACTACGGCAAGCGGCCGGAGCTGGGGCGCAGGCCCTGAGGCGTCCATCACCGCCACACTCCCCTCACCTCCGTATTGAACGCGTTCAAAAACAGGTCTAGAGTCACCTCTGCCAGCATTTTGAACGCGTTCAAAAGAAGGGGTGGGGGGCATGGACCGCACGGTCATCGCCTACGTCATCTATCTGCTCGTCAGCATCGCCCTGACCGTCTGGGTGGCCCGGACGCTCAGCAGGAACGGGCGGATCTTCCTCGCCGACGTGCTGCACGGCGACGACAAGCTCGCCGACGCCGTGAACCACCTGCTGGTGGTCGGCTTCTACCTCGTCAACCTCGGCTTCGTCGCGCTGTATCTGAGCGGCGACCGGAGCATCGACGACACACGCGGCATCTTCGAGGCCCTGTCGACGAAGCTCGGCGTGGTGCTGCTGGTGCTCGGCGTGATGCATCTGGGCAACGTGTACGTGCTGAACCGGATCCGCCGCCGCGGGGTGCTGGAGCGCGAGCAGGTGCCGCCGGTCGCGCCGCAGGACTGGGCCGCCCCCTCGGCCGGGGCGTGAGCGCGATGCCGGCCGCCGCCGGCCGGGACCGGGACGCCTCCGTGCCCGTCCCGGTCCGCGGGCTGACCGTCCTGTACGACGCCGAGTGCGCGCTGTGTTCGTTCGTGCGCGACTGGCTCGCCGGGCAGCCGCAACTGGTGCCCCTGGAACTCCTCCCGGCCGGCTCCGAGCAGGCCGGGAGGCGTTTCCCGGGCCTCGACCACGGGGTCACCCTGGACGAGGTCACGGTCGTCGGCGACTCGGGCCAGGTCTACCGGGGCGCCACCGCCTGGATCGTCGTCCTGTGGGCGCTGCGCGAGCACCGGCCGCTCGCCCACCGGCTCAGCACCCCGGCGGGCGAGCGGCTCGCCAGGGGCGCGGTGCTGGCGGCCGCCAAGTGGCGCGGCGGGCGGTGGGGCGGGGGTGCGTACCGGCGCGGGGACGGGTGGTCCTACGACCCGCGCGACGGCTGGACCTACGACCCGCCAGGCTGTGACGGCGGCGCCTGCGCCACTGGCTAGGCTCTGTCCGTGCCCGCGAAGAACGACGACGGCCCCGATGGGGGCGTGCCCGCCAGCAAGTCCGAGCAGACCCGCGCGCTCATCCTGGAGACGGCCATGCGGCTGTTCCAGGAGCGCGGCTACGACAAGACGACCATGCGGGCCATCGCCAAGGAGGCCGGGGTCTCCGTCGGCAACGCCTACTACTACTTCGAGGGCAAGGAACACCTGATCCAGGGCTTCTACGACCGGATCGCCGCCGAGCACCGGGAGGCGGTCCGGGAGGTCCTGGCCCGGGAGACCGCCCTGGAGGCCCGGCTGGCGGGCGTGCTGACGGCGTGGCTGGACATCGCCACGCCGTACCACGAGTTCGCGGTGCAGTTCTTCAAGAACGCCGCCGACCCCGACAGCCCGCTCAGCCCCTTCTCCGCCGAGTCGGAGCACGCGCGCGCGGAGGCCATCGACATCCACAAGGAGGTGCTGCACGGCGCGCGGACCAAGGTCCCTGCGGACCTTCGGGAGGTGCTGCCCGAGCTGATGTGGCTCTCCCAGATGGGGCTCGTCCTGTACTGGATCTTCGACCGCACCGAGGGCCGCGAACGCAGCTACCGGCTGGCCGAGCGAGGCGCCCGGCTCACCGCCCGCGGGGTGTCCCTGGCCCGCTTCCGGGTCCTGCGCCCCCTGGTGCACGAGGTGCACGACCTGTTCACGGACTTCCTCCCGGGCATGACCCGAATGCTGCCGGACCCGGCGGGCAGGGGGCGGAACACTGCGGCCGAGTGATCACCTTCGGGTGAACGGGCGCGAACGGGACACCCGACTCTCGGCCTGCCTACGATGATGCTCTCGACACCAGCCCCTAGGAGGCACGCGATGTCCGCCGCATCCGTCGAGCAGCCCTTCGACGACGACCGGCCGTTCTCGCTCACGGCCATCGCCGACGAGATCATGGAGCGCCATCCGGGCTACCGCGTCGAGATCATCGGAGGCCACCTCCTCGTGACCCCATCACCGGATGCCCCCCACGCCCGCGCCCTGACGAAGCTGATGCGTCCCTTCATCGCCGCAGGACTCGACGACGACGAGACCGAGGTCCTCCAGAGGATCGGGCTCTGGCTGCCCTCCGGCGCCGAGGACTACGCCATCCCCGACCTCGCCGTGGTGGACGCCGACATCGACGAGCACTTCGTCGAGAACAACGCGTACGACCCGGTCTGCTTCCGTCTCGTCCTGGAAGTGACTTCCAGCAACTGGAAGGACGACCTGAAGACCAAGGCCGCCGCCTACGCGGAGGCGAAAGTCCCGGTATACCTCATCGTCGACCGCAAACACCAGCGTCTTCACGTCCTGGCGGAGCCGGCCGAGGGCAAGTACGAGTACCACCGCCCCCACGCCCCCGGCGAGCTCGTCACCCTGCCCGACTCCATCGGCGCCAAGGTCACCCTCGATGTGACCGAGATCCTCAACGCCGGGCAGAAGAAGGCTACTTGACCGCGTCCACCTCCCCCTCCGCAAGCTCCACGTCGTACATCAGCGGCCCGTCCTCCACCACGACATGCCGTGCCCGCGAGCCGTAGGGCGATGCCGTGGCGGCGAGCAGGTAGGTGCCCGGGCCCGGTACCGCGACGATGTACGAGCCGTCGGCCAGGGACGTCACCCGGTCCAGTTGCCGGCCGCCCTTGGACAGCAGGGTCACGGCCGCGCCGTGGACGGGCTCGCCCTCCTCGGTGCGGATGAAGCCGTGGACCACCGAAGCGGGGCCCGGCTGCCGCGGGACCGGCGCCTCCTCGGGCTCCTCCTTCGCTTCCACCGCCAGATGCGGCAGGGGGCGCTCCAGCCAGGCCGGCAACCACCAGTTGGCCCTGCCGAACAGATGCATCGCCGCCGGCACCAGTGCCGTCCGCAGCACGAACGCGTCCAGCGCGACTGCCGCCGCCAGGCCGACGCCCGCCATCGCCGCGCCCTGGTTTCCGCTGAGGACGAAGGCGAGGAAGACGCAGACCATGATCAGGGCCGCGGAGTTGATGACCCGGCTGGTCTCGGCAAGGCCCACGCGGACCGCACGCGCGTTGTCCCGGGTGTGCACCCACTCCTCGTGCATCCGGCTCACCAGGAAGACCTGGTAGTCCATCGACAGGCCGAACAGCAGGGACAGCATGATGATCGGCAGGAACGCCTGGATCGGTCCCTCCTTGCCGAGGCCGAGCAGGTCCAGGCCCCAGCCCCACTGGTAGACCGCCACGAGGACGCCGAAGGACGCGGCGGCGGCGACCAGGTTCATCACGGCCGCTGTCAGCGGCACCAGCAGCGAGCGGAAGGCGACCAGCAGGAGCAGGAAGCCCAGGCCGACGATGGTCGCGACGAAGTACGGCAGACGGTCGCCCGTGACGGAGGCGAAGTCCTTCGAGACCGCCGTGACCCCGCCGACGTGCGCCCGCGCCCCCGCCTCGGGGATCACCTCGTCGCGCAGGGTGTCGATGAGCCGGTCCGTCCGCTCGGACTGCGGCGAGGTGGTCGGGACGACCTGGATGACGGTGACGCCGTGCGCGGGCGGCAGCGCGGCCACCCGGGCCACCCCGCGGGTCCCGGCGATGCCCTTGACCAGCGCGGTGGTGTCACCGTCGGTGGAGACCACCTGGAGCGGCCCGTTGAAGCCGGGGCCGAAGCCCTCGGCCAGCAGGTCGTACGCCTTGCGGGTCGTCGTCGAGGCGTCGTCGTTGCCCTGGTCGGTGGCGCCCAGCCGAAGCGACAGCACCGGCAGCGCGAGCAGGACCATGACGACCAGCGCGAGGCCCGCGATCCAGCCGGGACGCCTCTGCACCGTGCCCGACCAGCGTGCCGCGAGCGTGCTCGCCCGCTCGTCCCGGGAGGGGCCCCCGGCCGCGAGCCGCCGCCGCTGGCGCCGGCTGAGCACCCGCGGCCCGAGGAATCCGAGCAGCGCCGGCAGCAGGGTGACGGCCGCGAGCACGCTCAGCACCACGGTGAGCGAGGTGCCGATGACCACGCCGTCCAGGAAGCGCAGGTTCGTCACCAGCATCCCGGCGAGCGCGATGCACACCGTGCCGCCCGCGAACAGCACCGCCCGGCCCGAGGTGTTGAGGGCGACGACCGCCGACTCCTCCGGTTCCAGACCGCGCAGCAGTCCGCGCCGGTGCCGGGTGACGATGAACAGTGCGTAGTCGATGCCCACGCCGAGGCCGATCAGCGAGGCGAGCAGCGGGGCGATGTCGGGCACGTCCGTGACATGGCTGATCATCTGGGTGGAGAACAGGCCGATGCCGACGCCGAAGACCGCCACGGCGATCGGCAGGAGCATCGCGAAGAGCGAGCCGAAGGCGAGGAACAGCACGACCGCCGCCGCCGCGAGGCCGACCAGCTCGGACAGACCCGTGGGCGGCTGCTGGATCCGGGTGATCGCCTGGCCGCCCAACTCCACCCGCAGGCCGCCGCGTTCGGCCGCCTGCGCGGTGTCGACGACGTCCCGCACGAGTTGCTCGGGCACCGCGTTCGCCCGCTCGGTGAAGGTGAGCTGCGCGTACGCGATCGTCCCGTCCCGGCTGATCTGCGCCGCGCCCCTGGCGCCCGCGTACGGGCTGCTGACCGCGCCCACCCCCGGCATCCGGCCGATCTCCGCCAGGGCGGGCTCGATCCGGGCGCGCACCGACTCGTCCCGGACCGACCCCTCGTCGACCTTCCACACCACCGTGTCGGTGTCGCCCGCGGCCTTCGGGAACGCCTTCTCCATCAGGTCGTACGCGGTCTTGGAGTCCGTGTCCGGCAGGGAGAAGACGTTCGCGTAGGCCGTGCCCCCTGCGGACGCCCCCACGCCCGCCCCGACCAGTGCCACCACCCACAGCAACAGGACCAGCAGCCGGTGCCGGTAGCACCACCGCGCCAATGTCGTCACGCTCTACGCTCCTTCATCCGGGTCCCCCGGGTCCTGGGCACCAGCATCCGCAGCGGCGGGCGCGGACGGGCACGCGCCGCCGCGACTCTCAAGGAACTCCAAAGCACCCGCGGCCCCGCCGCCGGTCCCGCCGCGGATACTGGGGACATGACCGTCAACGAGGCAGCGCACGAAGGGGCGACGGTCCTCGTCGTCGAGGACGAGGAGTCCATCGCGGACGTCCTCGCCATCGCCCTGCGCTACCACCGCTTCCAGGTGATGACCGCGGGCACGGTCCGCGAGGCGTGCGCGCTCGCCGAGCGCACCCGGCCCGACGTGGCCCTGCTCGACGTGATGCTGCCGGACGGGGACGGCCGGGCGCTGGGCCGCGAGCTGCGCACCCGCTGCCCGGACCTGGCGCTGGTCTTCGTGACCGCGCGGGACGCGCCCACGGAGATCGTCGGCGCGCTCGGCTTCGGCGACGACTACATCACCAAGCCGTTCCACATCGACGAGGTCGTCGCCCGCGTACGGGCCGTGCTGCGCCGCACCCGCCCCGCCGACGTCCTCCCGCAGCGCCCGCCGCTGCGCTACGGCGACCTGGAGCTGGACGAGACGACGTACTCGGCGCACCGCGCGGGCCGCGCGGTCGAGCTCACCCCCACCGAGTACGCGCTGCTGCGCTTCCTGGTGCGCAACGGCGGCCGGATCGTGCCCAAGGAGCAACTCCTCAGGCACGTCTGGCAGTACGAGCACACACCGCCCGAGTCGACCGTCGTCGAGACCTACATCAGCTATCTGCGCCGCAAGCTGGACACGCTCGGACCGCCGTTGATCACGACCCGGCGGGGCGTGGGATACGGGCTGGCATGAGGCCGCGCCGACCGCGTCCGCGGCGCCGCCGGCACGGCATCCACTCCCTGCGCGGCAAGCTGACCCTGGCGAACGTCGGGCTGCTGGCCGTGGGCGTCGTGGTGGCGACCGCCGCGAGCCTGATGGGCATGCGGCACTACCTGCTCGGCCAGATCGACACCCAGCTGATCAAGACCCGTGAGTCCGTGGCGGACTCCCGGCTCACCATGCGGCAGATCGACTCGCTGGCCGCGCTGACCCTCATCCGGGACCACTTCGTACAGCCCACCGTCAACACGCCGCGGCCGGAATCCGTCTTCACCGCCGTGGGCAGCGGCGGCGAGGCCGTGCCCATCGCCGGTTTCGCGCCGACCGGCGCCCAGCGGGCCCTGGCCGCCGCGATCGGCGACCCGCGCGCGCTCGCCGCCGACCTCGCACCGCACGAGGTGACGCTGCACGGCGCCACCTACCGGGCGACCTCCGCCCGTCTGACCGACGGCAACTACCTGGTGTTCGCCACCTCCACCGACGCGCTGCACCAGGGCATCGCCAAGGCCCTCAGGCTGGACCTGGGCGTCGGCACGCTGCTGCTGGCGCTGCTCGCCTGCCTGACGATGTTCAGCGTGCGCCGCCGGATGCGGCCGCTGGAGGACATGGTGGAGACCTCCTCGGCCATCGCCGAGGGCGACCTGACCCGGCGTGTGCCCTCCAGCCACCATCCCACCCAGGAGGTGGAGCAGCTGCGCGTCGCGCTGAACTCCATGCTGCACCAGGTGGAGTCGGCGTACCGCACGCGCGAGCGCAGCGCCGCCCAGCTGCGCCGCTTCGTCGCCGACGCCTCGCACGAGCTGCGCACCCCGCTGTCGGCGATACGCGGCTACCTCCAGCTGTACGACAAGGGGATGCTGACCGAGCCGGGCGAGCGCAGGCGCGCCTGGGACCGGATGAACGCCGAGGTGGACCGCATGGGGCGGCTCGTCGACGAACTGCTCACCCTGGCCCGCCTGGACCAGCGGCCGCGGTTGCGGCCGCGGAACGTCGACGTCGTCCGGCTGGTGCGGGACGCCGCCGAGGACCTGCGCGCACAGCAGCCGGAGCGGCCCGTGACGGTCGGCGCCGAGGGCGTCCTCCTCGTGCACGCCGACGAGTCGGGGCTGCGGCAGGTGCTCGGCAACCTGGTGGCCAACGTGCGCGTCCACACGCCCGCCGACGTCCCGGTGCGGCTCACGGCGGAGCGCGCCGACGGTGTCGTACGGCTGTGTGTGCGGGACAGGGGGCCGGGGCTGGCCGAGGAGGACGCGGCGCGTGTCTTCGACCGCTTCTTCCGCGCGGGTGGCGGCGCGGGCAGCGGCCTCGGCATGGCCATCGTCCAGGGGGTGGCCGAAGCGCACGGCGGGCAGGTGGCCGTCCACACGCACCCCGGTGAGGGGTTCGCGGTGACGGTCACGCTGCCCGCGCGGGACCGGTCGTAGCGGTCAGATCCAGCCGAGCTTCCAGAGCCGGAAGCTGCCCGAACCGTCCGACAGGTACTGGCTGCCGCTGACGTCCAAGCTGCTGACCACGTACTCCTTGCGCTGCCACAGCGGGATCAGCGGCACGTCGTGCGCGACTTCCGTCTGCAGGGTGCGGAAGTCCGCGACGATCCGACCGCGGTCGGCGAACTCCTGGGTCTTCCGGCTGAGCTTGTCAACGGTCGTGCTGCTGTAGCCGGTGTTCATGGAGCTGCCGGTGCCGACGAGCGGGGAGCCGAAGGTGTCCGGGTCCGGGTAGTCGGCCACCCAGCCGACCGCGTACGCATCGAGCTCGCCGCCCGCCCAGAGCTTCTGGAAGTCGGACCACTCGTAGCCCTTGGTGTCGACCTTGAACAGGCCGCTCGCCTCGAGCTGCCGCTTGAGCTCGGCGGCCTCCTCGGCGGCGGCGCCACCCTTGCGGTAGGCGTAGGTGAAGCGCACCGGGATCGACACGCCGGCCTCGGTCAGCAGCTCGCGGGCCTTCTGGGCGTCCTGCGCCGGGTAGGCGTCGAAGAACGCCGTGTTGTGGCCCGTGATACCGGCCGGGATCAGCGAGTACAGCGCGTCCACGGTCCCGTCGTACACGGTACTGGCCAGCTGCTCGCGGTTGATCAGCCATGCGATGGCCCGCCGGACACGGACGTCGTGCAGCGGGGAGGAGGCACGGGTGTTGAGGTAGAGGTTGCGGGTCTCGGAGCTGTCGGACACCGACACGCGCAGCTTGGGATCGCTCGGGCTGAGTCCGGCGAGGACCTTGGGGGGCAGCGTTCGGGTGGCGACGTCGACCTGCTTGTCGTTCCAGGCCTTGTCGAGCGTGGCCGCGTCGTCGTAGTAGCGCAGCTCGACCGGTCGCCCGGCACTGCTGATGGCGCCCTTGTACGAGCCGTTCGGTGCCAGTACCGCGCTCTTGTCCTTGGCGTAGCCCTTCAGCTCGTACGGCCCGGTGCCGTCGACCGCGGTGCCGGTGCGCAGCCCGTTGCTCGGGTAGCGCGTGTGATCGACGATGGAGCCGACGCCCGTGGCCACCTTCAGGGGGAAGGTGGCGTCCGGCCTCGACAGGTGGAAGGTGACAGTCATGCCGTCGTCCTCCACCGAGGCGAGGGTGGAGAGCAGCGGAGCCGGGCCGACGTCGGAGTTGACCTTCTTGATGCGGTCGAAGGAGAACTTCACGTCCTCGGCGGTCATCGTGCGCCCGCTGGGGAACGTGATGCCCTCGCGCAGTTCGCAGCGGTAGGTGCGCAGTCCGCCGCCGACGAAGCCGCAGCTCTTGGCCGCGTCCGGCACGGGTTGGACACCGCCCGGCTCGAAGGCCAGCAGGGACTGGAACACGTTGCTGAACAGTGCCCAGGACCCCGCGTCGTACGCTCCTGCCGGATCCAGCGACGTGACGGCGTCCGTCGTGCCCACGACGATCGCGTTGTTCTTGTCGTCCTTTGACGGCAGCAACTGCCAGCCGCCCACCCCCACGATCGCCAGCACGGCCAGCGTCGTGAGGATCCGCATGCGAACCGATCGCACCCGTACCCTCCCCAGACCCCTTTTGGGCCCTTCTGCATATGCCACACACCTGAGTGGCGCCGTTACCTAATCACACGCTTTTCGCCAAGGGGAAGCCGGGTCTGGGGAGAATGCGAAGAAGTTACGAAGACTTGTTGTTCGAGCGCTTCGGGGGTGGTTCCGGGACTCTAGGCCTGCTTCGAGGCGAGCTGGACGACGGTGATGTCGGAGGGGGCGCCGACCCGTGTCGGCGGGCCCCACGCGCCCGCGCCGCGGCTGACGTACAACTGGGTGTCGCCGTAGCGCTCCAGGCCCGCGACGGTCGGGTTGGCGGCGGCCGCGAGGAGGCTGCCGGGCCAGAGCTGGCCGCCGTGGGTGTGGCCGGAGAGCTGGAGGTCCACACCGTGCCGGACGGCCTCGTGGATCTGCACCGGCTGGTGGGCGAGCAGCACGCACGCGCGTGCCGTGTCGCGGTCGCCGAGCGCCCGCTCGAAGTCGGGGCCCTGCCCCTCACTCTCGCCCCGTACGTCGTTGACGCCGGCCAGGTCGAAGGCGGGCAGCTCGGTGCGCGCGTTCTCCAGGGGGTGCAGGCCGAGGCGCCGCACCTCCTCCACCCACTGCTCGGCACCGGAGAAGTACTCGTGGTTGCCCGTGACGAAGTACGCCCCGTGCCGAGCCCGGAGCCCGGCCAGCGGTGCCGCCGCGGGCCCGAGGTCCTTCACGCTGCCGTCCACCAGGTCCCCGACGACGGCGATGAGGTCCGGCTGGGTCGCGTTGACCGTGTCGACGACCTTCTGCGCGAAGCCGCGTCCGAGGACGGGACCGAGGTGGACGTCGCTGACGACGGCGATCCGGAACCCGTGCGCCGCCCGCGGCAGTTTCGCCAGCGGCACGGTGACCCGCTTCACCCGCGGCCCGCGCAGCACCCCGTAGGTCCCGTGGCCGACGGTCCCCAGAGCGACGGCGGCGGTGCCTCCGGCGACCACCCGCGACACGAACAGCCGCCGGCTGGGGAGGTCGCGCGGGGACGGCGACGCGGCGTGCGCGGGCGGGACCGGACGGCCGGGGGCCGGTGGGGCCTCATCGCCGTCGTCGGGACCGGCGGCCGCCGTCTTCGCCTCGCCCACCGCCAGACGACCGGAACCGGACTGCGCCCCGACGGCGGGGAGCGGCATGCGGCCGAGCACCGGCTCGGCGGCGGGCGACGGCTCGGCGGCGGAAGGTGACTCGTGGACGGAGGGTGGCTCGTGGGCGGACCCCGGCTCGTCAGCGGTCCGCGCCTCGTGGGCGGGCGCCTGCGCGGCGGGCAGCGGGCCGTCCGGATCGGGGGCGGACTCCGGAGCGCGGGCGGGCAGGAGACGGCGCAGGACCGGGCGGAGGGGTTCGGTCGCCAGGGTGGCCAGCAACAGGTACAGCGCCAGGGCGAGCCAGAGGAAGCCGGGCCAGGCCAGGGTGCGCTGGAGCCAGAAGGGGGCCCCGGCGCGTTCGGCGACGAGGGCCCCGACGGCCAGGAGCCAGCCGCCCGCGATCAGGACCGCGCCCGCGCGCCGCACCGGACCGGGACCGCGAGTGGTGTCGCGGAACAGGCGGCGCCACAGGTACCAGTTGGCCGCCACCACCCCGGTGACCACGAGCAGCGCCACGAGCACGAAGACGACCACCATGCCGTCTGTTCCTTCCGCCTGTTGCCTGTGCCGGCCTCTGCCCCTGCCAAAGGCCTCGTGGAGCTGTCCGGAACGCTATGACGTCCGGCGCAGTGCGCGCAGTCCGCGCAACCCGATGACGCCGATGACCGTCCCCAATACGAAGGAGACGACGGCGAGCGCCAGGTGCACCCAGAAGTACGCCGTCGGTTGCCCGTGGTCGAACGCGAGACCGCTGCCGTCCTTGACGAGATTCTTGACGAAAGTGACCCAGATGACCCAGCTCCACACCCCGAAGGCGAGCAGGAACCAGGAGACGGGGCGGCTGAGCTTCATACGTTCAGTATCGCTGTCCGGGGCCCGGCTCCGCGTCCGGGGTGGGAGGCCGGGAGGGACGTCACTGCCCGCGCCCTGTACGTTTCCGACCGTGCCCGCACCCAATAAGATCATCAGTCGATCGCCGATGGTCGCTTCTGCCACCGTGTTGTCTGCGTTGTCTGTGTTGTCCATTCCGCTGACCGCACCCGCCGCTCTCGCAGCACCGGTCCCGTCGGCCGCGCCCCCGGCCGGGATGTCCACCGTGGGCGGCGCCCGCCTGGGACTACCTGGCACACAGGTCGACCTGGGCGACGGCGCGCCCGTGCTGCCCAAGGACCTCTCCGCGCGCTCCTGGATCGTGGCCGACGCCGAGTCCGGCGCGGTGCTCGCCGCGCACAACGCGCACTGGCGGCTGCCTCCGGCCAGCACGCTGAAGATGCTCTTCGCCGACACCGTGCTGCCGAAGTTCCCCCGGACGCAGACGCACAAGGTGACCCCGGCCGATCTGGCCGATGTGGGCGCCGGGTCCAGCCTGGTCGGCATCAAGGAGAAGGAGACCTACACGGTCCACGACCTGTGGCTGGGCGTCTTCCTGCGCTCCGGCAACGACGCCGTGCACGTGCTGTCCGCGATGAACGGCGGCATAAAACCGACCGTGGACGACATGAACGCGCACGCGCAGGAGCTCCAGGCGCTCGACACGAGCGTGATGAGCCCGGACGGATACGACGCCAAGGGCCAGGTCTCGTCGGCGTACGACCTCACCCTGTTCGCCCGCTCGGGGATGCAGAAGAAGGACTTCCGCGAGTACTGCTCGACCGTGCGGGCGTCGTTCCCGGGCGAGACGAAGAAGGACAAGAAGGGCAAGACCTCCCGCGGCTCCTTCGAGATCCAGAACACCAACCGGCTGCTGAGCGGCGACTACGACGTCTCGGTCTACCAGGGCATCGCGGGCGTGAAGAACGGCAACACCACCCACGCGGGAGCCACCTTCACCGGAGTCGCCGAGCGCGACGGCAGGGTGCTGCTCGTGACCGTGATGAACCCGGAGAAGCAGGACCACAACGAGGTCTACAAGGAGACCGCCAAGCTCTTCGACTGGGGCTTCGCCGCCCTGGACAAGGCGCGCCCGGTGGGCGAACTGGTGCCGCCCAGGAGCGCCGCCGAGGCGAAGAGCCGGCCGGGCGCCAAGCCCTCCGCGGGCCGGGCCGACGGCGGCTCGTCCCCCGCGGCCGAGGCGAGCGCGCCCGTCAGGAACGGCTCCACCGGAGTGGGGATCGCCCTCGGGGTCGCCGGTGGCGCGCTGGTGCTGCTCGCGGCCGGCGTCTTCCTGGTCAACCGCCGCTGGCCGCTGCCGGACCTGATGCGCCGCCGGACCCGCCCCTGAGATCGACGGCCCGGCCGTCGTCGCCCCCGCCCTCGCCGGGCGCACCGCCCCCCTCGCCCGTACCGCTCTGCGTCGCCGTCCAGGCGGCGCAGTACAGGACCAGCCTGGACGTGAAGTTGATCCACAGCAGCAGGGCGACGGGGACCCCGAAGGCGCCGTACATGCTCTTCGTCGCCACCCCCTGGATGTAGCCGCTCAGCAGCAGCTTCAGCAGTTCGAAGCCGACCGCGCCGAGCAGCGCGGCGACCAGCAGCCGGTGGCGTGGCGGCTCGACGCCGGGCAGCAGGGTGAGGACGTACAGCAGCACAAGGAAGTCGGCCAGTACGGCGACCGCGAACGCGATGATCCGCAACAGGAGGCTGCCCCAGCCCTGTTCGGCGAGCCCGATATGCCGGGAGAGATAGCCGACGGCGGCCGAGGCGACGGTGGACACGGCGAGCGTGACCAGCAGCGCGCCGCCGAGGCCGATCAGGACACCCGCGTCCTTCACCTTGCTCATCAGCGGGTTTTCCTCCGGGTCGGGCAGTTCCCAGACCGCGCGCAGACAGTCCCGCATCTGGCCGACCCAGTTGACGCCGGTCAGCAGCAGGACGGCACCGGCGATGAGCCCGACCGTCCCGGCGTTCTGCACCAGGGCGCTGATGTCCAACTGCCGACCCAGGCCCGGGAACTGCTGGGCGATCTTGTCCTGGAGCGTGTGCTGCCGCTGCGGACTGAGCGTGGCGGCGCCGATCGCGGCGGCCACCGTCAGCAGCGGGAACAGCGCGACGAAGCTGATGAACGTCATGGCGGCGGCCAGTCGCGACCACTTGACCCGGTCCAGACGCTCGTACGACCGCCACGCGTGCGTGGTCATCAGGCGGGCCACCCACGGCCCGACGACGGGAAGCTTCTTCAGCCAGTCCATGATCGGACTGTGCCCGCTCGGCGGCCACGTGAACACCGCGTTTCTGCGTCAAAACACGCATAACCGGACGATACAGTCGTCTGCCGTGAAGGATGCCTCCGGTCGTCTCCCCCGGTCCCTGCTCGTGCTCGGCGGCACATCCGAGATCGCCCTGGCCACCGTGCGCCGCCTGATCGCGCGCCGCACCCGCACCGTGTGGCTGGCGGGCCGCCCGTCACCGGCCCTGGAGGAGGCCGCCGCGCACCTGCGCGGCCTGGGCGCGGAGGTGCGCACCGCCCCCTTCGACGCGCTCGACTGCGCGTCCCACGAGACCGTCCTCGGCAAGGTCTTCGCCGAGGGCCGTATCGACATGGTGCTGCTGGCCTTCGGCGTCCTCGGCGACCAGGCGTACGACGAACGGGCGCCGCTGAACGCGGTCCGGGTCGCGCAGACCAACTACACGGGGGCGGTTTCCGCGGGGCTGGTGGCCGGGCAGGCGCTGCAGAACCAGGGGCACGGCTCGCTGGTGGTGCTCTCCTCGGCCGCCGGCGAACGCGCCCGCCGCGCGGACTTCATCTACGGCTCGAGCAAGGCCGGTCTGGACACCTTCACCCAGGGCCTGGGCGACGCGCTGTACGGCACCGGGGTGCACGTCATGGTCGTACGCCCCGGGTTCGTACGCTCCAGGGCGACCGCCGGCCGCGAGGCCGAACCCTTCACCGTCACCCCGGAGCAGGTCGCCACCGCCGTCGAACTCGGCCTGCGCAGACGCTCGGAGATGGTGTGGGTGCCTGGTGTGCTCCGGGTGGTGACGTCCGTGCTGCGGCATCTGCCGCGCGCGGTCTTCCGGCGGCTGCCGCTGTAGCCGCCGCTTCGGCACCGCCTGTTCGCCGCCGGGGCGAGCCCGTCCCTACCGGGCGGCATGCCTACCGGGGAGCGGCGCGCCTACCGGGCGGGCAGCGTGCCGCGGTCCACGGGGGCCGCCTGCGGGGGCACCACCGTACTGCCGCCGAAACCGAACTCCCGCAGTTTGCGCCACACCCCGTCGGCGCCCTGCTCGTGCAGGGCGAACCCGGTGCACGGCCACTCGGCCTCGTACCCGGCGAGCTCTTCGTAGGCGCGATCCATCGCCGCGTCGTCAATGCCGTGCGCCACCGTCACATGCGGGTGGTAGGGGAACTGGAGTTCGCGCGCCACGGGCCCGGAGGCGTCACGGACCTGCTTCTGCAGCCACGCGCACGCCTCGGCGCCCTCGACGACCCGTACGTAGACCACCGGGGACAGCGGCCGGAAGGTGTCCGTGCCGGACAGCCGCATGGTGAAGGGGCGCCCGGCCGCGGCCACCTCCGTCAGATGGGCTTCGACGGCCGGCAGCTCCGCGGAGTCGACCTCCGTCGGCGGCAGCAGGGTGACGTGCGTGGGGATGCCGTGAGCCGCGGCGTCGCCGAAGCCCGCGCGCCGCTGCTGGAGCAGGCTGCCGTGGGGCTCCGGGACCGCGATCGACACGCCGATCGTTACGGTCCCCACGTCGTCTCCTTCGTCGTGCCGGATGGGTTTTCTGTTTCGTTCTCAGCCGTTTCGTCACCGCCGTCCGGCTATGACTGTACGACCACGGCACCGTTGTGGGCAGGCGCAGCCACAGTGATGTACAGCGCTCTGCCCGGCGGTACGCGTGTGCGGTGGTGCGCCTCAGTGCTTGGCGGGCAGGAAACCCACCCGGTCGTATGCCTGGGAGAGGGTCTCCGCGGCGACCGTGCGCGCCTTCTCCGCGCCCTTGGCCAGGATCGAGTCCAGGGTCTCCGGGTCGTCCAGGTACTGCTGGGTCCGCTCCCGGAACGGCGTCACGAACTCGACCATGACCTCGGCGAGGTCCGTCTTGAGCGCACCGTAGCCCTTGCCGGCGTACTTCTCCTCCAGTTCGCCGATGCCCGCCCCGGTCAGCGTCGAATAGATCGTCAGGAGGTTGCTGACGCCCGCCTTGGTCTCCGGGTCGTAGCGGACGACGGTGTCGGTGTCCGTGACCGCGCTCTTGACCTTCTTGGCGGTGGCCTTCGGATCGTCCAGCAGGTTGACCAGGCCCTTCGGCGTGGACGCCGACTTGCTCATCTTGATCGTCGGGTCCTGGAGGTCGAAGATCTTCGCCGTCTCCTTGAGGATGTACGCGCCCGGGACGGTGAAGGTGTGGCCGAAGCGGCCGTTGAAGCGCTCGGCGAGGTCGCGGGTGAGCTCGATGTGCTGGCGCTGGTCCTCGCCCACCGGCACCTCGTTGGCCTGGTAGAGCAGGATGTCGGCGACCTGGAGGATCGGGTACGTGAACAGGCCGACGGAGGTCCGGTCGGTGCCCTGCTTGGCGGACTTGTCCTTGAACTGGGTCATGCGGCCGGCCTCGCCGAAGCCGGTGAGGCAGTTCATGACCCAGGCGAGCTGGGCGTGCTCGGAGACGTGGCTCTGGACGAACAGCGTGCAGCGGTCCGGGTCCAGCCCGGCGGCCAGCAGCTGGGCGGCCGCCACCCGGGTGTTGGCGCGCAGCTCGGCCGGGTCCTGCGTGACCGTGATCGCGTGCAGGTCGGCGAGCATGTAGAACGCGTCGTGGCTCTCCTGAAGGGCCACCCACTGACGGACGGCGCCGAGGTAGTTGCCGAGGTGGAACGATCCGGCGGTGGGCTGGATTCCGGAGAGCACGCGGGGTCGGTCAGTCGCCATGCTCACCATTCTCTCAGGTATGGGGGCCCGATCCGGAACCGGCTGGAAACAGGTGGGAACCGAATCGTCCCGCGCGGTGTAACAAGGGTGTGAGAACGCGGGAGGGGGGCCGCATCGTCGATGAGGCCGCGGTGATCGCACGCGTACGCGCCGGAGAGCCGGAGGCGTACGCGGAGCTGGTGCGGGCCCATACGGGCATCGCGTTCAGGGCGGCCACCGCGCTCGGGGCGGGGGCGGACGCGGAGGACGTGGTGCAGCAGGCCTTCGTCAAGGCGTACTGCGCCCTGGGCCGGTTCAGGGACGGCTCGGCCTTCAAGCCGTGGCTGCTGTCGATCGTGGCCAATGAGACGAGGAACACAGTGCGCGCCGCGGCCCGGCGGCGCACGCTCGCCGACCGGGAGGCGGCGTTCGCGGAGGCCGAGCCGCTGATACCGGAGTCGGCGGACCCCGCGGTGGCGACGCTACGCACGGAGCGCCGCGCCGCCTTGCTGGCCGCGCTGGAACAGCTGAGCAAGGAGCACCGCCTGGTCGTCACCTACCGCTACCTGCTGGAGATGGACGAGTCGGAGACCGCCCAGGCCCTGGGCTGGCCCCGCGGCACGGTGAAGTCCCGTCTCAACCGCGCCCTGCGCAAGCTGGGCCGGCTGCTGCCGGATGTCCGGACCCAGTCCCGGGAAGGAGGTGAGGAGCGTGCGTGAGCAGGAGGGGGCGGGAACCCCCGGGCTGCCGGAGGAGCTGCGGGCGCTCGGGCGGTCGCTGGACGCGCCCGGGGCGGCGGGGCCGGCGGGTCCGGCGGGTCCGGCGGGTCCGGCGGGTCCGGCGGGTCCGGCGGCGGGACCCGAGTCGATGGTGGAGCGGGTGCTTCAGCAGATACTGGCCGATCAGGTGCCGGTCCCGGTGATCGAGCCGGCGGGTGCCGGTGAGCGGCTGCGGGCGGTGCGGCGCTGGACGCGGACACGATGGCGTTCCCTGACGGCGGCCCTGTGCGGTCTGCTGACGGTCCTCGCGCTCACTCCCCCGGTGCGGGCGGCGGTCCTCGACTGGTTCGGCTTCGCCGGCGTCGAGGTGCGGTACGACCCGTCGGCGGTGCCTTCGCCCGGCGCCGAGGTGCCCGGCTGCGGCCGGTCGCTGTCCCTGGAGCAGGCCCGGCGGCAGGCGGGTTTCGAGCCCCTGGTGCCGGACGCGCTCGGCGTGCCGGACGCGGTGACGGTGACCGACGAGCCGCGGGGGCGGTTCCTGGTGACCCTGTGCTGGCACGAACAGGGGCGGACGATACGGCTCGACGAGTTCCCGCAGCAGCTGGACGTCAGCTTCGCCAAGAGCCTGCGGGAACCACCGGAGTGGATCACGTTGGACACGCCGTCGGCCGATGGCGTTCAGGACACCGCCCTGTGGTTCCCAAGGCCGCACCTGCTCAGCTTCTGGCTGATGGACGCCGACGGCCATCGCTTCACCCGGAGCAAGCGGACCGCCGGTCCGACGCTGCTGTGGATGCACGGGAGGGGCGACGACGCCGTGACGCTCCGGCTGGAGGGAGTGGCGTCGAAGGCGCGCGCGACGCGGATCGCCCGGTCGGGCGTGCTGGAGTCCGGGACTTCCGGGCGGCCTTCGCCCTAGGTCCTGTCGTCACATTCCCGTCGTCGCCCGAAGGGCGGCTCCGCGGCGTCTGGTGCGTGCTCTCGGCGTGCCGGGCGGAAGTCCTCGTACTGGACGTACTTGGGCTTTCGCCCGGTGTGGCGAGAGTGCGTGCCAGGCGTCGCGGGGCAGGCGGGAATGTGACGACAGGGCCCAGGTGTGCCGATCGGACAGGTTGGTGACGCGGGGTGGGAACCCGGACGGGCCGGGCGGTGTACCAGAAGTGATGCGCGGCCCGGGGCGGGCCGCGCCGGATTCGGCCGGTGGGGGTTCGGATGGGCAGGTGGAGGGTTCGTGAACTGACCGCGCTCATGGGCGCGTTGACGATGGTGCTCGCCGTGATGGTGTGGGGCGCGTCCTCCGCGGCGGCGGGCGGTCCGACCAGTGTCCTGGTGACCTCGCCGCAGAGCGGGGAGGCCGGCGCGCTGTACTACTCCGCGAAGGAGTACGGGCAGTTGGAGAGGCTCCTGGGCCCGGCGGGCTCGGGCAGCCGCGACAAGCCGCCCGAGGCCGACCTGGTCCACGCCCGGCAGATCAACGTGACCTGGCTGGCGCACGACATATCACCGTGGCGACTCGACCAGGTCTTCCCGGTGACCGGCGACAGCGCCGTCTGGATCCACACGGCGGCGAACGTGCCCGAGTCCATGAACGGCTACTGGCACCGCGCCGAGCAGCCCGCCCGGCTGCGAGCCCTGCTCGCGAAGCTGGGCGTGATGGGCAAGGCCTCGGCCGCGGGCCAGGGGTACACCGGCATCTTCCCGGCGCCGTGGCAGGCGGAGACGGCCGCACCGGACACCGCCGGACCCGACGCGGATGAGGGGACGCAGACGGTGCGGGTGAGTGTGCCGGCCGCGGGTGGCGACGGCACCGACTGGTGGTGGGCGATACCGGGAGCGGCGGCCGGGGCGGTGCTCGCGCTGGTACTGCGGCCCTTCGCTTCGAGGCTCCCGCTCGACCGCCTGCGGCGGGAGCGGGACCCGGGGCCCCGGCAGGAACTGCGTGACGTGTAGGGCGCGTGCCGAGGACGAGAGACGTGCGCGGGAGGACGGAGGGGGTGGTCGGATGGCACTGCGCGGCGGGCGCTCGGCGCCGTGGCTGATCTCCGTGCTGCCGGTGGCGGTGGCCGGAGTGGGGGTGCTGCTGTGCGGGGTGCTGCTCTGCGGGGGGCCGGCGGTCGCGGCGGCCTCGGACGGGGGCGGTGAGCCGCGTGCGCCCGATGTGGCCCTGGTCGTCGCGGGCGGCTCGGGGCGGACCCGGGCGTTGCACCTGGGCGATCGCGACTTCGCCCTGCTCCGGGAGTTGCTGCGCCCGGCGTACACGGGGACGGAGCCGGTGCCGGACGCCTGGGCGCGGGGGCGGCATCCGGGGGTGCGGGTGACCGTGATGTGGGGGTTGACCGGGGTCGGTGGGTGGCCGGCGACGAGCAGGCCGCCGGGAGGGGATGTGGCCGTGGAGCGGCAGGACCAGTTGATCGTGGCGGAGGACGGCGCACCGTGGGTGCGCTCGGACCTGGCCCCGGATGTGGAGGACGACGACATCCGCTGGCACCGGGCGCCGCAGGACCTGTACGAACGGCTGGCCCGCACGGGGCTGCTGGGTGACGCGGACGATGCGCCGTCCGGCGGGGCTCCGGGCGGCAGTCCGGACGGCCGGGGTGATCACTTGTGGTGGGCGGCCGGCGGGCTGGCCGCCGGGGCCGGCGGCACGCTGCTGATATGCCGCGCGGCGGCCCGGCGCGGTGCCGGACCGCCGCGGGAGGAACCACGGCAGGAGCTGATCGACCTGTGAGTCCTGTGCCCTGTCAGTCCAGTGCCCTGTGAGCCCTGTGACCTGTGAGTCCCGTGCGGGGACGGGTCAGCCGAGGTCGATCTCCGGGTAGAGGGGGAAGCCCGCCACCAGGTCCGTGGCCCGGTGGGCGATCTCGTCCGCGATCTTCGGGTCGAGGACGTGCTGGGCCTTGGACGGGGTGCCCTTGCCGGTGGTGCCGGCCTCGGTGGCCGTCAGGACGCGGTCGATCAGGCCGGCGACCTCGTCCATCTCGGCGGTACCCAGACCACGGGTGGTCAGCGCGGGGGTGCCGATGCGGATGCCGGAGGTGTACCAGGCGCCGTTGGGGTCGGCCGGGATCGCGTTGCGGTTGGTGACGATGCCGGACTCGAGCAGGGCGGCCTCGGCCTGACGGCCGGTGAGGCCGTAGGAGGAGGCGACGTCGATCAGGTTGAGGTGGTTGTCGGTGCCGCCGGTGACGAGGGTGGCCCCGCGGCGCGTCAGCCCCTCGGCGAGGGCGCGGGAGTTGTCGACGATGCGCTGGGCGTAGTCCTGGAAGGAGGGCTGCCGGGCCTCGGCCAAGGCGACCGCCTTGGCGGCCATGACGTGCGGGAGGGGGCCGCCGAGGACCATCGGGCAGCCCCGGTCGACCTGGTCCTTGAGGGAGTCGTCGCACAGGACCATGCCGCCGCGCGGGCCGCGCAGGGACTTGTGGGTGGTGGTGGTGACGATCTGGGCGTGCGGGACCGGGTCGAAGTCGCCGGTGAGAACCTTGCCGGCGACCAGGCCCGCGAAGTGGGCCATGTCGACCATGAGCGTGGCGCCGACCTCGTCGGCGATCTCGCGCATGATCCGGAAGTTCACCAGGCGCGGGTAGGCGGAGTAGCCGGCGACGATGATCAGCGGCTTGAACTCGCGGGCGGAGGCGCGCAGGGCCTCGTAGTCGAGGAGGCCGGTGGCCGGGTCGGTGCCGTAGGAGTGCTGGTCGAACATCTTTCCGGAGATGTTCGGGCGGAAGCCGTGGGTGAGGTGTCCGCCGGCGTCCAGGGACATGCCGAGCATGCGCTGGTTGCCGAAGGCCTGGCGCAGTTCGGCCCAGTCCGCCTCGGAGAGGTCGTTGACCTGGCGGACCCCGGCCTTCTCCAGGGCGGGGGCCTCCACGCGCTGGGCGAGGACGGCCCAGAAGGCGACGAGGTTGGCGTCGATGCCGGAGTGCGGCTGGACGTAGGCGTGGCGGGCGCCGAAGAGTTCCTTGGCGTGCTCGGCGGCCAGCGACTCGACGGTGTCGACGTTGCGGCAACCGGCGTAGAAGCGGCGGCCGATGGTGCCCTCGGCGTACTTGTCGCTGAACCAGTTGCCCATGGCCAGCAGGGTGGCCGGGGAGGCGTAGTTCTCGGAGGCGATCAGCTTGAGCATCTCGCGCTGGTCGGCGACCTCCTGGCCGATGGCGTCGGCCACGCGCGGCTCGACGGCGCGGATCACGTCGAGGGCGGCACGGAAGGCGGTGGACTCGTTGGACAGGGGCGCGGTGTTCTCAGGCATCGGGACCTCCGGACGTGGCGTCGACGTTCACGTTACGGCCCAGGCGCACGGCACACTTTCCGCTCGGGCCGCTCCCCGATGGTCGGTCCCATCCCAGCGCGCCAGTCACGGCCCGTCGTCAGCCTACCGGGCGCACCCCACGGCGCAGTTCCCGCGTCCGCCATGCGAGCGAGGATAGGAAGGAGGACAACCTCCCCTTCCCGGGGAGGCGACCCTCGTCCTCGGGAGCCGCCGTGACCGCCACGGAAGACCTCATCGCCGCAGCCGAAGCCCACAGCGCACCCATCTACCACCCGCTGCCCGTGGTGATCGCCACGGCGGAGGGCGCGTGGATGACGGACGTGGAGGGCCGCCGGTACCTCGATCTGCTGGCCGGTTACTCGGCGCTGAACTTCGGGCACCGCAACCGGCGGCTGATCGAGGCGGCCAAGGCGCAGATGGAGCGGGTGACACTGACCTCGCGGGCCTTCCACCAAGACCGGTTCGCGGCGTTCTGCGAGCAGCTGGCGGAGCTGTGCGGCATGGAGTCGGTGGTGCCGATGAACACGGGCGCCGAGGCGGTGGAGACGGCCGTGAAGACGGCCCGGAAGTGGGGCTACCGGGTCAAGGGCGTGCCCGGGGAGATGGCGAAGATCGTGGTCGCGGGCAACAACTTCCACGGCCGGACGACGACGATCATCAGCTTCTCCACCGACCCGGAGGCCAGGGCGGACTTCGGGCCGTACACTCCGGGCTTCGAGATCGTGCCGTACGGGGACCTGACGGCGATGCGGTCGGCGATGACGGAGAACACGGTCGCCGTGCTGCTCGAGCCGATCCAGGGCGAGGCGGGGGTGCTGGTGCCGCCGGCCGGTTATCTGCCCGCGGTGCGGGAGCTGACACGGGAGCGCAACGTGCTGTTCGTCGCCGACGAGATCCAGTCGGGGCTCGGGCGCACCGGCCGTACCTTCGCGTGCGAGCACGAGGGAGTGGTGCCGGATGTGTACGTGCTCGGGAAGGCGCTGGGCGGCGGGATCGTGCCGGTGTCGGCGGTGGTGTCCTCGCGGGAGGTGCTCGGCGTGTTCCGGCCGGGCGAGCACGGGTCGACGTTCGGCGGGAACCCGCTGGCGTGTGCGGTGGCGCTGGAGGTGATCGCGATGCTGCGCTCGGGCGAGTTCCAGGCACGGGCCGCGGAGCTGGGCGGGCATCTGCACCGCGAGCTGGAGCGGCTGGCCGGCACGGGCCGGGTGCGGGCGGTGCGCGGACGCGGGCTGTGGGCGGGCGTCGACGTCGACCGGTCGCTGGGGACCGGGCGGGAGATCGCCCGGAAGCTGATGGACCGGAGCGTCCTGGTGAAGGACACCCACCCCTCGACGATCCGGATCGCCCCGCCGCTGGTGATCAGCGAGGAGGACCTGGACTGGGGGCTGGCCCAGCTGCGGGCGGTGCTCGGCGCATAGCGGGTTGGCACGCGGAGTCCGGCCGGAGCGGGCAGTGCGAGCGGCCGGACCGGGCGGTGCGCCGATCCACCGCTCCCCTAGAGTCGCTTCGTGCTCTTCGGAATGGTGTGTGCGCTCGGTGCGGCAGTGTGTTTCGGCATGGCGACGGTGCTTCAGGCCATCGCCGCGCGTGCCGCGGCGGACACCGGCGGGGGCGGGGACGCGGCGCTACTGCTGCGGGCGGTGCAGCAGTGGCGGTACCTGGCGGGCCTGGGCCTGGACGGCCTCGGGTTCCTGCTCCAGATCGCGGCCCTGCGCTCGCTGCCGATCTATGTGGTCGGCGCGGCCCTCGCCGCCAGCCTCGCGGTGACGGCGGTCACCGCTTCCCGGCTGCTGCGGGTGCGGCTGAGCGCGATGGAGTGGTCGGCGGTGGGCGTCGTCTGTGCCGGTCTGGCCATGCTGGGGCTGGCCTCGGGCACGGAGGGCCGCGAGGACGGCTCGGCGGCGCTGAGGTGGGCGATGCTCGGGGCGGCGCTGGCCGTGCTGCTGCTCGGAGCGGTCGCCGGCCGCCTGCCCGAACGCGTCCGTGCCCTGCTGCTGGGCCTGGGCGCGGGCTTCGGCTTCGGCGTGGTCGAGGTGGCGGTGCGGCTGATCGACTCGCTCGCAGTGTCGGCGCTGTTCACCAACCCGGCGGCCTACGCGCTGCTCCTCGGCGGCGGAGCCGCCTTCCTGCTGCTGACCTCGGCCCTCCAGCGCGGTTCGGTCACCACGGCCACCGCGGGCATGGTCATCGGCGAGACGATCGGCCCCGCGGCGATCGGGGTGGTGTGGCTGGGCGACCGCACCCGCGAAGGCCTGGTCTGGCTCGCGGTGCTCGGCTTCGCGGTGGCGGTGGCGGGCGCCCTGGCGCTGGCGCGGTTCGGGGAGGCGCCGGCCGAGGAAAGAACGACCGGGAAGGTGCCTGCAGAGGAGGGTTGACCACCGCCCGACGGTCCGCCCGGCGGGCCGTCAGGGCAGCACCCGGCAGAGGGCGTCCAGGGCCGCCGCCCACGCGTGGTCCGGTGGGGTGCCATAGCCGACGACCAGGGCGTCCAGCGGCGCCACGGCGGCCTGCTCGTGGCGGAAGCGGGACAGTCCGTGCAGGGCGAGGCCCTGCCAGGCGGCCGCCTGGACCACCGCGGGTTCGGTGCCGGGCGGCAGGCGCAGCACGGCGTGCAGGCCGGCGGCGATGCCGGTGGGGCGGACGTCGGGCGCGCGGGTGGCGAGGGCCTCGACCAGGGCGTCGCGGCGCCGGCGGTAGCGCAGGCGGGCCGAGCGCACATGGCGGTCGTAGGCGCCGGAGGTGATGAACTCCGCGAGCGTCAGCTGGTCCAGCACCCCGCAGGTGTCGGAGGGCCCCTTGGCGGCCGTGGCCTCCGCCATGAGGGACGGGGGCAGCGCCATCCAGGCCAGGCGCAGGCCGGGGGCCAGGGACTTGCTCGCCGTGCCCAGGTAGACCACGCGGCCGGGGTCCAGTCCCTGGAGCGCGCCGACGGGCTGGCGGTCGTAGCGGAACTCGCCGTCGTAGTCGTCCTCCAGGATCAGGCCGCCGGTGCGCCGGGCCCAGTCCGTCACGGCCGCACGCCGGTCGGGGTGCAGGGGCACGCCCATCGGGAACTGGTGGGCGGGGGTGAGCAGGACCGCTCCGGGGCCGCTCAGTTCGCCGGTGACGGTGCCGCGTTCGTCGAAGGGCAGGGGGCGGGTGCGCAGGCCCGCGCGAGCCAGGAGGTCCCAGTGCACGTCGAGGCCGTACGACTCGACGGCGACTGTGGTGACGCCGCGGGCCCGCAGCACCGTGCCGAGGATCCGCAGTCCGTGCGAGAAGCCCGCGCACACCAGCAGGTGGTCGGGGTCGGTGCGGACGCCCCGGACCCGGGCGAGATGGCCGGCGAGTGCGGTGCGCAGTTCGGGCCGGCCGCGCGGGTCGCCGTAGCCGAGGGCTTGGTGGGGGGCGGCGGCCAGGGCGCGGCGGGCGGCCTTGAGCCACTGGGTGCGGGGGAAGGAGGCGAGGTCCGGGGTGCCGGGGACGAGGTCGTGCACGGGGCGGGGGCGTTCGCGGGGATGCCGGGCCGAGCCGGTCTGCCGGACGTCCGTGCTCGACGGCGGCCCGAACGGCGAGGCGGGTGCCCCCGTGGCCACGCACGTACTCGAGCCCTGGCGGGCGGTGAGCCAGCCCTCGGCGACCAGGTCGGCGTAGGCGTCGGCGACCGTGTTGCGGGCGATGCCCAGGTCGGCGGCGAGAGTCCGGGAGGAGGGCAGCCGCGTTCCGGAGGCCAGGCGTCCGGTGCGGACCGCCTCGCGCAGGGCGTCGGTGAGGCCGCGGCGCACGCCGGGTCCGGCCGGTTCCAGATGCAGGTCCACGCCCAGAGTGGCCCATGATTCCGTCATGGAAATGGACCATACTCCTGGGCTGCTTCGCTCATAGGGTCGGGCGTATGACTACGACGACGAACACCGGCGTACACACGGACACCACCACCGAGGGTGCCCCCGCGTACGCGCCAGAGCACGAGCCCCGGATGCAGTGGGCCAAGCACGCCCCCGAGGTCTACAAGGCGATGGTCCGGCTGGACGCGGCCGCGGGCCAGGGCCTCGACCTGCGGCTGCGCGAGCTGGTCAAGATCCGCGCCTCGCAGCTGAACCACTGCGCGTTCTGCCTGGACATGCACACCAAGGACGCGCTCGCGGCCGGCGAGAGCGTGGAGCGGATCGTGCAGCTCGGCGCCTGGGAGGAGTCGCGGCACTTCTACACGGAGAAGGAGCTCGCGGCGATCGAGCTGACCGAGGCCGTCACCGTCCTCACCGACGGCTTCGTGCCGGACGAGGTGTACGAGAGGGCCGCCGCGCACTTCGAGGAGGCCGAGCTGGCCCACCTGATCGCCTCGATCACGGTGATCAACGCCTGGAACCGGTTCGGTGTGACGGCCCGCGCGGTCCCGGGCCACTACACGCCGGGGCAGTACAAGTGACGCCCCCCGGTCCAGGGGCCGCCCGTGCCCCTGGACCGGAAGGCCCGGCGGGCCCCGGCCGCCCTCAGGGCAGCCACGCCTTCCACGTGGACCGGTGGCCGTCCACCCACTGCTTCGCCGCCTCGGCCGGGGTGAGCTTCTGGTCGGCGATCATCAAGGAGACCTCGTTCTGGTCCTCGGTGGTCCACTTGAACTTCTTCAGGAAGGCGGCCGCCGCGCCGCCGGACCGGGCGAAGTCGGCGTTGAGGTACTTCCGCAGCGCCGTGTGCGGGTAGGCGCAGGCGACCTTGGCCGCGTCCGCGTCGCAGCCCTCCTTGTACGGCGGCAGGCGCACCTCCGTCATGGGGACCTTCTCGAACAGCCACTGCGGCGCGTACCAGTACGTCAGGAAGGCCTTCTTCTCCTTGGCGAACTGCTTGATCTGGGTGATCTGCGCCGCCTCCGAACCGGCGAAGACCACCTGGTAGTTCAGGTTCAGGTTCTTCACCAGCGCCTTGTCGTTGGTGACGTAGGACGGGGAGCCGTCCAGCAGCTGGCCCTTGCCGCCGCTCTCCGCGGTGCGGAAGAGCGGGGCGTACTTGTCGAGGTTCCTCCAGTCGGTGATGTCCGGGTACCGCTTGGCGAGGTACGTCGGGACGAACCAGCCGATGTGCCCGGTCACCCCGAGGTCGCCGCCCCGCGCGATGGTCTTCTTGTCGTCGACGTAGCGCTTCTCCTGGTCGGGGTGGCCCCAGTCCTCCAGGATGGCGTCGACGCGGCCCTGGCTGAGCGCGTCCCAGGCGGGGACCTCGTCGACCTGGACGGTGTCGACGCGGTAGCCCAGCTCGTGTTCGAGGAGGTACTGGGTGACGGCCACGTTGGCCTGCGCGCCGACCCATGACTGCACGGACAGGGTCACGGTCTTCGACCCCCGCGCGCCCGCGAACGGCGAGGCCTGCCGGGTCATGTCGGCGGCGCCGCAGCCGCAGGTCAGCGCCAGCACCGCGACGGCGGTGGTGGTGAGAGTCGTACGACGTCCCATGTCAGGCTCCCTTCCTGGTGCGGCGGCCGGTCGGCTGCGTCACCCGGTCGAGCATCAGGCCGAGGCAGACGATCGCCGCGCCGGCGACCAGGCCGGTCGCCAGGTCGCCCTGGGCGAGGCCGAAGACCACGTCGTAGCCGAGCGCGCCGCCGCCGACCAGGCCGCCGATGATGACGACGGCGAGGACGAGCACCACGCCCTGGTTGACGGCGAGCAGCAGCGCCGGGCGGGCGAGCGGCAGCTGCACCTGGCGGAGCTGCTGGCCGCTGGTCGCGCCGAGCGAGCGGGCGGACTCCAGGGCCGCCGGGTCGACCTGGCGCAGGCCCTGCGCGGTGATCCGGACGACCGCGGGCAGGGCGTAGACGACGGCCGCGGCGACAGCCGGGGCGCGGCCCACGCCGAACAGCGCGACCACCGGAATCAGGTACACGAACTGCGGCATCGTCTGGAAGACGTCGAGGACCGGGCGCAGCAGCTTCTCGAAGCGGTCGCTGCGGGCGGCGGCGACGCCGGTCGCGAAGCCGAGGACGAGGGTGACGGCGACGGCCGCCAGCACCTGGGACAGGGTGTCCAGGGACGGCTTCCACACGCCGAGCACACCGATGGCGGCCATGGCGAGGACGGCGGTCAGCGCGGTGCGCCAGGTGCCGATCAGCCACGCGAGGGCGGCGACGATCAGCAGCACCGACCACCACGGCAGCCACTGGAGGCCGGAGCGGACCGGGTCCAGGATCCAGGTGGTGAAGTGGCCCGCCCAGTCGGCGGTGCCGCCGATGTACGGGACGCCGGAGTACAGGTGGGCGGTCATCCAGCCGACGGCGCGGTTGACCGGCTCGGCGATGCCGACGGTCCAGGCCGCGGGCCAGTCCGGGCTGCCCGCCAGGCGCGCGGTCAGCGCGACGACCACGGTGGCCACGGCGGCGTAGGCCCAGGGGCGGACGCCGTGCCGCTCCTGCCCGAGGCGCTCTCCGGCGGCCCCGGTCACCCGGTCCAGTACGACGGCCAGCAGCACGATGGGGACGCCGGCCGCGAGGGCCGCGCCCACGTCGACCGAGGCGAGCGCCTGGTAGACGCGGTCGCCGAGGCCGCCGGCACCGATCACGGAGGCGATGACCGCCATGGACAGCGCCATCATGATCGTCTGGTTGACGCCGAGGAGGAGCTCCTTGCGGGCCAGCGGGATCCGGGCGGTCAGCAGGCGCTGGCGTGCGGTGGCGCCGAGGGAGTCGACCGCCTCCAGCACCTCCGGGTCCGCGCCGCGCAGGCCGAGCGCGGTCAGCCGGGCCATGGGCGGGGCGGCGTAGACGACCGTGGCGAGGACCGCGGCGGGTACGCCGATGCCGAAGACCAGGACGACGGGGAGCAGGTACGCGAACGCCGGGAGCACCTGCATGGTGTCCAGGACCGGGCGCAGGACCCGGTCCATGCGGTCGGACAGGCCCGCGGCCAGACCGAGCAGGGTGCCCACGAGGACGGAGGCGAGGACCGCGACCACCATCAGGGCGAGCGTCTGCATCGTCGGCACCCACATGCCGAGCAGTCCGCAGGCGACGAAGGCGGCGGCCGTGCCGAGGGCGAGCCGGACACCGGCCACGCGCCATGCCACGAGGGCGGCGGCGGCCGTGACGCCCGCCCAGCCGGCGGCGAGGAGTGTGAGGTAGACGGCGCGCACGGAGATCACGACCGCGTTGCTGACGTGGCCGAGGAAGTAGAGGAACAGCGGGTGGCTGTCGCGGTTGTCGATGATCCAGTCGCTGGCGCTGCCGAGCGGCCCGGACAGGTCCACCGTCAGCGCGTGCGGCCAGGTTCCGCTCGACCAGCGGGAGTGGGCCAGCGGGACGAGGACGGCGGCCAGGACCGCGAGGACCATGAGCTTGTGGCCGGCGGGGCGTTTGAGCACGCCGGGCAGGCCGGCACGGAGGGCCGGTGCGCCGATCGCCGTCATCAGACGGCCTCCGGGGTGGCGTCGGCGTCGCGCGGGACCGCCTCCCCGCGCCCGAGCGGTGCCGTGGCGTCGGTTCCGGCCACCACGGACAGCAGCGCGTCCGAGTCGACGACGCCGACGCAGCGGCCTTCGTCGACCACGCGGGCCGGTGCTCCCGCTCGGGCCACCGCCTCGATGGCCTGCGCGACCGTCGCCTCCGGGGGAACCGCCGGGCCGCTGCCGGCCTCGTCGGCGGAGGCCGGGCGCATGGCGCCGCGGACCGTCAGCACCTGCTCGCGCGGGACGTCCCGGACGAACTCGCGGACGTAGTCGTCGGCCGGGGAGCCCACGATCTCCTCGGGGCTGCCCAGCTGGACGATGCTGCCGCCGCGCATCAGGGCGATGCGGTCGCCGAGCCGGAGGGCCTCCTGGAGGTCGTGGGTGATGAAGACCATCGTCCGGCCCTCCTCCCGGTGCAGGCGGACGACCTCTTCCTGCATGTCCCGCCGGATGAGCGGGTCGAGCGCGCTGAACGGCTCGTCGAACAGCAGCACTTCGGGGTCCACGGCGAGGGCGCGGGCCAGGCCGACCCGCTGGCGCTGACCGCCGGAGAGCTGGGCCGGGCGGCGCTCCTCCATACCCTTCAGACCGACCTTGGCGACCACCTCGGCGGCCCGCTCGCGCCGCTCGGACCGGGCGACGCCCTGGATCTGGAGGCCGTAGGCCACGTTGTCGAGGACCGTGCGGTGCGGCAGCAGGCCGAAGTGCTGGAAGACCATCGCGGCACGGTGCCTGCGCAGGGCGCGCAGCCGGGCCCCGTCCATGGCGCGCACGTCCTCGCCGTCGATGGCGATGGTGCCCGCGGTGGGCTCGATCAGCCGGGTCAGGCAGCGCACCAGCGTGGACTTGCCGGAGCCGGACAGGCCCATGACGACGAAGACCTCGCCCTTGCGCACGTCGAAGGAGACGTCGCGGACCGCGGCCGTGCAGCCGGTGCGCTCGCGCAGTTCGGCGGGGCCGAGCGCGCCGAGCTCCCGGTCGGCGGGGACCCGGTCGGCGCGCGGGCCGAAGACCTTCCACAGGCCGTCCACCGAGAAGACGGGGGTGGGCTCGGAGTCGTCGGTGGGCGGTTTGCGCGTGGGGACCTCGAGAGCCATCAGCGCTCACCTCCGAGCAGGTCGACGGCCTTCTCCCCGACCATGAGCACACCGATCATGGGGTTCACGGCGGGCATGGCCGGGAAGACGGACGCGTCCGCGATCCGGATGCCGTCCAGCCCGCGGATGCGCAACTCTGGGTCGACGACCGCGAGTTCGTCATCGGCGGCGCCCATCCGGCAGGTGCCCGCCGGGTGGTAGACGGTGTGGGCGACCTTGCGGGCGTACTCGCTCAGCTCCGCGTCACCGAGGATCTCCGGGCCGGGGCACACCTCCCGCTTCAGCCAGCCGGCCAGCGGTTCGGTCTGCGCGATCCGGCGGGCGATGCGGATGCCGTCGACGAGGGTGCGGGCGTCGTAGTCGTCCTCGTCGGTGAAGTAGCGGAAGTCCAGGGCCGGCTTGACGGACGGGTCGGCACTGGTGAGGTACAGCCGGCCCCTGCTCCTCGGCTTGGGGATGTTCGGGGTCATCGACACGCCGTACGGCGGACGTTCGTAGCCCAGGCGCTCCGGGTTGTCCGTGAACGGGATCTGGTAGAAGTGGAACATCAGGTCCGGGCCCGCGCTTGCGGGGTCGCGGCGCACGAACAGGCCGGCGTCGGAGTCCATCGCGGAGTTCTCCGGGATGGGGCCGTCGGTCTCCCACACGATCACCGACTCGGGGTGGTCGAGCAGGTTCTCGCCGACGCCCGGCAGATCGTGGACGACGGGGATGCCGAGCTTCTCCAGGTCCGCCTTCGGGCCGATGCCGGAGTGCAGCAGCAGCCGGGGCGAGTCGACGGCGCCCGCGCAGAGCACGACCTCGCGGCGGGCCCGTACGAGGAGTTCGGCGCCGTCCTTGGTGCGCACGTGGACGCCCTCGGCACGGGTGCCGTTCAGCTGGAGCCGGTGCGCCCAGCTCTCCAGCAGGATCGTCAGGTTGGCGCGCTCGTCCATCACCGGGTGCAGATACGCCACGGACGCGCTGGAGCGCTTGTTGTCCTCAGGGTGGTAGGCGAGGTCGAAGAAGCCGGCGCCCTCGTGGAACGGCTTCTTGTTGAAGCCCTCGACGCGCGGCACATCGAGCGCCGTCTGCGCGGCGTCGACGAAGTCGCGGGCGATGGCGTTGCGGTCCTTCTCGTCGACGGCCACGACGTTGTTCTTGAGCCGGGCGTAGTACGCCTCCATCGGGACCGCGCCCCAGCCCTTGGCGCCGGCCGCCTCCCACTCGTCCCAGTCGGACGGCAGCGGCTTGAACGCGATGAGCGTGTTGTGCGAGGAGCAGCCGCCGAGGACGCGGGCGCGGCTGTGCCGGATGTGGGAGTTGCCGCGCGGCTGCTCGGTGGTCGGGTAGTCGTAGTCCAGTTCGCCGCCGAGCAGGCCCATCCAGCGGCGCAGGGTCAGCACGTCCTCGCGGCCCACGTCGCTGGGACCGCCCTCGATGACGGCGACGGTGACGTCCGGGTTCTCGGTGAGGCGGGAGGCGATGACGGAACCGGCCGTGCCGCCGCCTATGACGACGTAGTCGAACTCGTGGGTGTTGTCGGGCATCGGGCTCGTACTCCAGTGGGGGGTCGGGAGGTCCGGGGGCTTCGAGGTCTGCGGTGGTGCCGGACGCGGCCGCGGCGTCGGGGTGCGCGCCCGCGGCCCGCGGGGCTCAGCCGGCGAACCAGCGCACCGGCCTGGGGGCGAGGTTCTGGTAGACGTGCTTGGTCTCGCGGTACTCGGCGAGCCCGGCGGTGCCGAGTTCGCGGCCGACGCCGCTCTTGCCGAAGCCTCCCCACTCCGCCTGCGGGAGGTAGGGGTGGAAGTCGTTGATCCAGACGGTGCCGTGGCGCAGCCGGCCGGCCACGCGCCGGGCACGGCCCGCGTCGGCGGTCCACACGGCGCCCGCGAGCCCGTACTCGGTGTCGTTGGCGAGCGCGACCGCCTCGTGCTCGGTGCGGAAGGTCTCGACGGTGAGGACGGGGCCGAAGACCTCCTCCCGGACGACCTTCATCTGGCGGGTGCAGTGGTCGAGGACGGTCGGCTCGTAGAAGTAGCCGGTGGCGGGCCGGGTCTCCCCGGGTTCGGGCCGCTTGCCGCCGCAGCGCGGTACCGCGCCCTCGGCGAGCGCGGAGGCGACGTACGCCTCGATCCTGGCGCGCTGCTGCTCGGAGACGAGCGGGCCGCACTCGACACCGGGCGCGGTGCCGCGGCCCAGGCGGATCTTCTGGGCGCGGCGGGCGAGTTCGGTGACGAAGCGCTCCCGGACCGGTTCCTCGACGATGAGCCGGGCGCCCGCGGAGCAGACCTGGCCGCTGTGCAGGAAGGCCGCGTTGAGGGCCTGATCGACGGCGGTGTCGAAGCCCTCGTCGGTCGCACAGGCGTCGGCGAAGACGATGTTGGGGTTCTTGCCGCCGAGTTCGAGGGCGACCTTCTTGACCGTGTCGGCGGCGGCCCGGGCCACCTTCGCGCCGCTGAGCAGGCCGCCGGTGAAGGAGACCAGGCCGACGTCGGGGTGTTCGGCGAGCCGGGCGCCGACGGTGTGGCCGGGGCCGGTGACGATGTTGGCCACGCCCGCGGGCAGGCCCGCCTCGACGAGCAGGTCGATCAGCGCGACGGTGGTCAGCGGGGTGATCTCGCTCGGCTTGATCACGAAGGTGTTTCCGGCGGCGAGCGCTGGGGCGATCTTCCAGCTGGCCTGGAGCAGCGGGTAGTTCCAGGGCGTGATCAGCGCGCAGACGCCGACCGGCTCGTGCACCACGACGCTGTGCACGTCGGGCGTGCCCGCGTCCACGACCCGGCCGGGGGCTTCCGCGGCGACGAGGTCGGCGAAGTAGCGGAAGGCGTCGGCGACGCAGTCGATGTCGACGCGGCCCTCCTCCACGGTCTTGCCTGTGTCCCGGCTCTCCAGCAGGCCGAGCTCCTCCCGGTCGCGCACCAGGAGGTCGGCCACCCGGCGCAGCAGGGCGGCGCGCTCGGCGACCGGTGTGCGCGGCCAGGCGCCCTCGCCGCCGTCGAAGGCGCGGCGGGCGGCCTCGACGGCCACGTCCGCGTCCTTCTCGTCACCCTCCGCGACCACGGCGAACGGAGCCGCGTCCGCGGGGTCGAGGATCTCGCGTGTCGCGCCGCCGATCGCCTCGCGCCACTCCCCGCCCGCGTGGATGGTGCCGCGCGCACCGTGTCCCGTACTGTCCGCCATGATCGGTACTGCCTTCCGCTCCCGCTCAGTTGCCCTGCGTCACGTCGTGTCCTCCACAGGGAGAGTGAGCGAGCACCTGCCCCCTTCCGTGACGTCCATGCTCGACCGATGACCGAAAGTGTTCCGAGTCACGGAACTTACGGACATTACCGGAGGAAAGGAACACCATGGGGGCGGTCAGGGCGGTTGGACCGCGGCGGATCAGTCTCCGCAGGTGGCGGAGGACGGACAGAACCAGTCCACGGCCGCGCTGAGGACCTCCTGCTCGTCGTCGCGGCCGTCGGATTCGGGGCCGTAGGAGGCGAGCGCGTACAGCCTGCCGTCGGCGGCCCGGAAGCGTTCGTCCACGACGTGCCAGGTGCCGATGTCCGGTTCGCCCCTGAGGGAGTCGGCCAGGTACTCCAGCCGGGAGCCGGTGAAGTCGCTGCTGTCCAGGTTCACCAGGGACAGCGTCCGGAAGCCCGGGGGCTTGGGCACGTCCGCGGACAGGTACAGGTCGAACGACTCGTCCGGGGAGGACTCCCGCACCTGGTAGACCTGGAGCCGGTGACGGCCCGTGGAGTCACGGTAGTTGACGACGTCCATCCCGAACTGCGAGCTCACGGTGGACCGCTGGTGCTGCCAGCCGTCGGGCACGGCGATGCGGAAGCCCTCCGGGTCGTCGTAGGCGGCGTAGCCGGCCGGCGGCCCGCCGGCCGAGGGGGACGGGGTTTCGGTGCCCGGCTCCGGTGAGGTGTACGTCGTCGGGGGCGGTTCGGTCGTGGCCGGCGTGCCGCTCGCCGTGGCGACGCCCCGATCGTCGCCGTGCCCTTTGCCACCGGGACCGAGAGTCACCACCAGGGCCACGGCGACACCGACGGCGGCGGACGCGCCGATCACCGCCCAGACGGTGCGGCGGCTGTGGCCGCCGGGCACGGCCGACGGCGCGGGCGGGGCCGCAACGGGCCACGCGCCGGTGGGCGCGTCGGGATCCCGGACCTCACCCGGCGGCGGCGCCGGCGCATGGCCCGGCCGGGCGGGCGGCGGCGAGGTCGCCCGCGCCACGTCCCGCACGCCGTCCTCCCAGCGCTGGGTCTCCTCGTTCCAGTGCCGCCCGCCCCCGTTGGCCACGGTGTTCTCCTCTCACATCCCGAGCAGGCCGGCCACCGTCCCGGCCGACGCGAGCAGGGTCAGCACCGACTGGGCGTCGGTGAGCAGTTCGCGCAGCCGCTGCCGTCCGCCCGCCCCGGCGGTGCCGGTGCGGGTGATCTCGTCCTCGGTGTCGGCCAGCGAGGCGTCCAGGTCCCGGGTCTGGTCGGTGCTCCGCAGGCGCCGCAGATCGGCGCGCAGCTCTCGTACGGCCTGGAGCAGTTCCTCGTCGGCCGGGTCGCGCGGGGCCGTGTGATGGTGGCTCTCGGCATGCGCGTGGCTGCCGATGGCGAAGGTGCTGTGCGAGACGTCGCCGATGCTGACGCCCGGCTCATCCGCGGTGGTCATCGCTGCCGGGTCCCTTCTGTCCGGTCACGGACCGTCGGTGGTCGGGGAGGTGGTGGTCGAGGGGTGCGCGCCGTCGTCCGTGGCGGAGGTCGCCCGGGCGTGCGCGCCGATCGCGAACGTGCTGCGCGCGACCGAGTCGATGTGCACGCCGCCGTTGCTGATGTTGACGACCTTCTGGACGAACTCGCCCGTCCGGTAGCCGTGTTCGGTCAGGGCCGTACGAACGCCGTGCGCGATGCGGTCCTGGATGCTGCGCAGGTAGCGGTCGACGTCCATCTGCTGGAACAGCGAGCGGGAACGGGCCGCGCCCAGCTCCCGTACGGACACGGCGGGGCCCTCGGGCAGGGCGTTGCCATAGCCGCCGGTGAGCAGTTGCCAGCCGTGGCCGGCGGCCTGGAACAGGGTGAGCAGGGAGCGGACCGCCGAGACGGGGACCTGTCCGGCGGCCCAGGTCGCCCTGCCGAACGCGCTGTTGGTACGCAGCTGATGGGCCGTCCGGTCGGCGTCCTTGAAGTCCTCCCGGACCGGCATCAGCACATGCGGGGCGATCTCCAGCATCAGCATCCGCCCCTGGGTGTGGATGCGCACGTAGACGGTGACGACCAGTTCCTCCTCCCAGCCGCCGACCCGCACCCGCAGGAAGTGCCGCCGTTTCTCGGCGCCCTCCTCCACGGCCCGGTCCCGGTGCGCTTCGAAGGCCTCCGGACCGTACGGGGCGTCCTCCCGGCGGGTCATGCCCTCGGCCGGCAGGAACACGCACTCGTCCAGCTCCAGCCAGCGCAGCCGGTCGCGGACCGCGTGCCCCGCGTACCGCGGGGGCAGCCGCAGGCCCTCCAGGAGCGACCGGACGGTGTCCAGGACCGTGCGGTTGCTCAGCGGGAGCGGTTTCTTCCCCTCGGCGGGGCGCATCTCGACGGCGAGCACCCAGGTGTCGTGGGCCTTGCCCGCGCCGCAGAACGGGCGCGACTCGCGGTACATGACCAGCGGGGCGTGCTGTTCCAGCCGGATGCGCTCCTTCAGCCGCTGGAAGCGCGGGCTCTCCGCCCGCTCCGCCGGGTCGGAGGCGGCGTCCGGGAAGCGCTCCGGGGCCAGTTCGCCGCCCAGGGCGCGGGCGAACTGGCTGCGCTGGACGCCCGCGCAGACGGCGACGGCCAGGAACAGCACGAACGCCAGCCAGGCCTGGAGCGCGCCGATCGTGCCCTGGCCGCCGAGCATGCCGGCCAGTTCGGGCAGCAGGCTCAGCAGGAAGCCCTTCGGTCCGTCGACGTAGCCGTAGCGGGCGGCCTCGGCCTCCTCCTTGCTGGAGAACGCGGCGACCACCGTGGCGATCAGGAGGACCCCGAACACCAGGCGGCCCAGCCAGCGCATGGCGAGCGCCGCCGCCTTGCGTCCCGCCGGCTCGCGTGGGTCGTCGCCGCGGACGGCCACGCCCGCCGCCAGCAGCAGGCCGGGCAGCAGGTAGACGGCCATCGCTCCGCCGGTCAGCGGCCACCCCACGATCCACAGGCCCACGATCGCCGCGGCCCAGCCCACCTCCACGCGGCGGGCGCGCAGGGCGTGGGCCAGGACGCGCGCCACGTCGAAGCCGAGGGAGGGGGCCACGATCCGCTGTTCGTTGAGGTGCAGTTCCTCGATGACGCGGTCCCGGAAGGCGGGGTCCAGATAGGTCCCCGCGCACAGCAGCCGGGTGGCCTCGCTCGCGTGCGGCGGCACGGGCGGGGGCACGTCCGGGGGCGTCGGCTGCGGTTGCTGCGGCACGGATGCGGTGCTCACGCGACTCCCCCGAGTGCGAACGGTCCTCAGTGCTACGGAACTGATGAACTATCAGCATAGGGGGACGGAAAGCCGCGAGGGAAGCGATTTGTCAAGAGGACACCACGGTGACACGAGCCACACGGCGGCCGTCTTCTTCGCTCCCGACCGGGCGGCACGAACGCGCAGGCCCCGCTCCGGCCGGAACCGGAACGGGGCCTTGCGGACAGGCGTGGTGGCTCAGATGAGGCCGAGCGAGCGGACCGCCTCGCGCTCCTCCGCCAGCTCCTTGACGGAGGCGTCGATGCGGCTGCGGGAGAAGTCGTTGATCTCCAGGCCCTGGACGATCTCGTACGAGCCGTCCTTGCAGGTGACCGGGAAGGAGGAGATCAGGCCCTCGGGAACGCCGTAGGAGCCGTCCGACGGGATGCCCATGGAGGCCCAGTCGCCGTCGGCGGTGCCGTTGACCCAGGTGTGGACGTGGTCGATGGCGGCGTTGGCGGCGGAGGCGGCCGAGGAGGCGCCGCGGGCCTCGATGATGGCCGCGCCGCGCTTGGCGACGGTCGGGATGAAGTCGTCGGCCAGCCACTTCTCGTCGTTCACGACCTCGGCGGCGTTCTTGCCGGCGATCGTGGCGTGGAAGATGTCCGGGTACTGGGTCGCGGAGTGGTTGCCCCAGATGGTGAGGCGCTTGATGTCGGCGACCGTCGAGCCCGTCCTCTTGGCGAGCTGGGTCAGCGCGCGGTTGTGGTCCAGACGGGTCATCGCGGTGAAGCGCTCCGCCGGCACGTCCGGCGCGGCGGCCTGGGCGATCAGCGCGTTGGTGTTCGCGGGGTTGCCGACGACCAGGACCTTGACGTCGTCCGCGGCGTGGTCGTTGATGGCCTTGCCCTGCGGCTTGAAGATGCCGCCGTTGGCCTCGAGGAGGTCACCGCGCTCCATGCCCTTGGTGCGCGGGCGGGCGCCGACGAGGAGGGCGACGTTGGCGCCGTCGAAGGCGACGTTCGGGTCGTCGCTGATGTCGATGCCCTGAAGAAGCGGGAACGCGCAGTCGTCGAGCTCCATGGCCGTGCCCTCGGCGGCCTTCAGCGCCGGCGTGATCTCCAGGAGGCGCAGTTTGACCGGCACGTCCGCGCCGAGCAGCTGGCCGGAGGCGATGCGGAAGAGCAGGGCGTAACCGATCTGGCCGGCCGCGCCGGTGACGGTGACGTTCACGGGAGTGCGGGTCATGGCGTTCTCCGTATGACAGCAGGCGGTGGGGCGTCCCTGCCCCGGGGTGCGGGATCCCGCCGCCGGCCGGTGACCGGCGGCGCCGCGATGACCGATCACTCAACGGATGATCGATCTCTTGGCGTCAAGAGAGATCCGGCCGTCAGGCTATCGCCTCTCCGGGATCCCGGTGGGCCGGGCCCCTGTGGCCCGGCCCACAGAGCGACCCCTTGACGTGGGAGAGGCGGCCGCCCGTCCGGGAGAGGAGGGACGAGGGCGGCCGCCGTGTGGGGGTTGCCGGAAAACCGGACTCCCGTGGGGGTACTGTCCGCGTGCCCGGTTCGGCGGCCCCCACACCTGTCCCGTGCCACTTGTCATCCGGATGGACCCAAACCGCCGCTCCCGGTCTCACCGACCCGGACCGCCGCCCCCGGTCTCACTGACTGGTGCACCCCGTCTGTCCCGACGCCAGCGTCGCGCACGCCTTGGCCTGCGTCGCGTCCCGCACCGCGACCATGGGCGTGTACGCGATCGTCTCGCCGGTCGCCGCGAGGGTGCCGCGCTCCGTGCGCGCGCCGACCGTGACCCGGACCTCGTCGCCCTGGACGGCCTGGGTGATACGGGCCCAGGCGGCACCGCAGGTCTTGCTGTAGCGGACCTCGACCAGGGTCGTGCCGACGGTGACGCTCTCGACCGTGCTCACCAGGTTGCCGCTGCACCCCATGGCCTCGGCGTCCTTGCCGGTGCAGCCGTCCGCGACGCACTTGACTCCGGGCGGCAGGCTGACGTCGGCGGACGGGGAAGGCGACTTGGCCGCGTCCGCGGCCTTCTTGTCGTCCCCGCCGCGGGTGAGGAAGAAGACGGCGCCGATCACGGCCAGGGCGCTGGCCGCGCCCGCGAGGAACATCATCACCTGCCGCTTGCGCGCCCCGCCGCCGGAGGAGGTGGCGGGCCGGGGAGACCGAGGAGGCTCGCCGTGCGGGCCCGGGGAGCCCTGGGTGTACGGACGGCCGGGGTCGCCCTGGGCGAACGGGTCGGGGGAGGCCGCGGAGTGCGGACCCGGAGGTCCGGCAGCCGGCACGGCGCCGCCGGCCGGGGACGCCGTGGCACCGGGGGCGCGTCCACCCGCCCGGGACGGTCCCCGGTAACCGGCCAGCCCCCAGGAGTTGCCGCCCGACGCCTCGGAATCGGAACCCGATCCGGTGGCGGAGTCGGGGCGGGCGTCGGAGGCGGAGTCGGCGTCCGGGCCGGCGCCGGGCGCTGCGGGCGTGGGAGCGGCGGCCGGAAGGACAGCCGTTCCCGAGACGTCCTCCGACGTCGGCGACGCCTTCCTCGCCGTGCCCTCACGGGCGTCGGCGTCGGACGCCGTGGGCTGCACCGGCACCGCGGGGGACCCGCCCGCCGGGCCCGCGGCTCCCGGGGCCACCGTGGCGGTGCCGTTCTTGCGGGCCGCCTTGCCCCCGCCCGCCTCGGCGCCGGGTGCCGCCGCGCCGAACTCCCCCAGCGCGGCGCGTGCCTGGGCTATTCGGATGGCCTCCATGGTCCGGTCGTGACGCATCTCCGCACGGCTCCAGGCCCGTTCGGCCAGCTCCCACATGGTGGTGAGGTGGACCGGATTGGTGCCGGTGACCTCGGCAAGTGCCACGACCGCGCCCTTGGGCGCCAGGAGCCGTCCGTTGAGATAGCGCTCCCAGGACGTCTTGCTGTAGCCCGTGCGATCGGCCAGTGCGGCGATACTCAGGCCGCTGCGGTCCACGAGCCTGCGCAACTGGCTCGCGAACTCCCTTATCTGTGGATCGAGTTCATCGGGCAAGGCCTTCCAACGAGGCATCGCTTCCCCTTCCCCCCGGTACGTGCTGGTTGTTCCCCGCGCATGACGCCCTGTGCCGAGTCCGTGCCCTCGGTCCTTCGGTGCTCTTCGGTGTGCTTCGGTGTTCTTCGGTGTTCTTCAGTGTGTTTCGGTGTTCTCGGTTCTCGTTACCCACAGGAGTGCGCCCCGCCAGGATCTCAGGTCCCATTTCGGGGGCGCACGGGAGCATTCGAACCGAAGCGCGCGCCGGTGCGCCGGCTGCCCACGCTAGCCCGATCGGCGGAATGCCTCACCCGCGAGGCGGGCTCTGTCGACACATCGGCACATCCCGGATCCCGGCGTGACCTCGTGCGCCGCAGCGGTCTCCGGCTCACCCGGCGAGGCCGGGTCAGGGCCTGTGGCAGAGCGCGGACACCGTAGCGGAACGGTCACTTCCGTGCCACAGCGCACGGACAGGCGTTGAACAGCCCGTTCACGGTGCAGGAGGGTTGGTCCCGGCGGCGGCCCGTCCTGACTCGGGGGAGAGGATGGGCCGCCACCGCGAACGCCGTACGGCTAGCCGTTGCGGACGGTGAAGTGCAGCGCGTCGTCCAGGAACGGAATCTCCAGCCAGGGCTTGGGCTGGACCATCAGCGCCAGCAGGACGATGACGCAGCCCAGCAGGCCGTAGGTGACGATGTCCGTGAAACGGGAGCGGACCGCGAGCATGCCGACCCGGGGCAGGAACCAGCGCAGCCCGGCCCCGCCGAGCAGCGCGAGCCCGATCAGCAGCAGACCGAACCTGAAGGCGTCGAAGGCGGTCACCAGCAGCCCGAGCCCCACCGTGCCCAGCACGGCCAGCAGCGGCCACTGCCGGGCGGGCGCCGGGGCGCCGCCGGACGCGGCCCGGCCGCCGCCCTCCGGCCGCGCGGTGTCCCGCGTGAGCATCGGAAAGCGGCCTGCGCCCCGGCGCGGCTTCCCGGCGGCGGCCGGCACGCCGACCGCGTCCCGTACCTCTGTCTCCGGCTCCGCGGGAGACGGCTCCCGCCCGGTGCCCTCCACCTCAGCCGACACTGCGCTCCGCCGCCTCGACCACGTTCACCAGCAGCTGGGCGCGGGTCATCGGGCCGACTCCGCCGGGGTTCGGGGACAGCCAGCCGGCCACCTGGGCCACGTCCGGGTGGACGTCGCCGACGATCTTGCCCTCGGCGTTGCGGGAGACACCGACGTCCAGGACGGCCGCGCCGGGCTTGACGTCCTCGGCGCGGATCAGGTGCGGAGAGCCGGCCGCGGCGACGACGATGTCCGCGCGGCGCAGGTGCGCGGACAGGTCGCGGGTGCCGGTGTGGCACTGGGTCACCGTGGCGTTCTCGCTGCGCCGGGTCAGCAGCAGCGGCATCGGCCGGCCGATGGTCACGCCGCGGCCGATGACCACGACCTCGGCGCCCTTGATCTCCACGCCGTGGCGGCGCAGCAGCGTCAGCACGCCGTTCGGGGTGCAGGGCAGCGGGGCGGGCTCGTTGAGGACGAGCCGCCCGAGGTTCATCGGGTGCAGGCCGTCCGCGTCCTTGTCCGGGTCCATCAGCTCCAGGACGCGGTTCTCGTCGATGCCCTTGGGCAGCGGCAGCTGGACGATGTAGCCGGTGCAGGCGGGGTCCTCGTTCAGCTCCCGGACGACCGCCTCGATCTCGTCCTGGGTCGCGGTGGCCGGCAGTTCCCGCTGGATGGAGGCGATGCCGACCTCGGCGCAGTCGCGGTGCTTGCCGGCGACGTACTTGCGGCTGCCGGGGTCGTCCCCGACCAGGATCGTGCCGAGTCCGGGCGTGACGCCCTTCTCCTTCAGCGCCGCCACACGGGCGGTCAGATCGGTTTTGATCTCGGCTGCGGTGGCCTTGCCATCGAGAATCTGGGCGGTCATGTCCTTATCCTCGCGGATGACCGGCTCACGGTTCCAATCCGGGAGGTCCCGGCCCCTCTGTCCGCGCCGGCGCCCGCGGCCGTCTTGATCGGTGATGTTGCACTTGCACAACACATCCGGAATGCGGCTGGACAAGTAAGTCGCCGGTAAAGAACCATGATGACCACAGTGCCGCGGGCAGCTCTTCGGGGGGACGGACCGCACTTCTGTTAACTCTCCTCCGTACGGTGCCGCGCGTCCCCGCACCTGATCGACGGAGGAAGCAACCGCCATGAGTTACGGCGACTCGAACAACCCCTACGGCGCGCCGCAGCAGCCGCCCCCGCAGCCGCCCCCGCAGCCCGGTTTCGGCTACCCGCAGGGCCAGGCCCCCGGCTACGGCTATCCGCAGGCCCCGCCCGTGCAGCAGCCGTACGGCGCGCCGGTGCCGCAGACGATGCCGGGCACCGTGAAGGCGGCCCGCGTGATGCTGTTCGTGCTCGGCGCCTTCCAGGTGGTGGGCGGCGTGGTGATGATGGTGAAGAGCAGCTGGTTCGCCGACAAGATCCAGGAAGCCGTCTCCGCCGACGGCACCGTCTCCGCCGCGGACGCGGACAAGGCGGCCAGCATCGGTGCGGGCGTCATGATCGTCCTCGGTGTCCTCGTGCTGGCCTTCGCGTTCTGGGCGATCTTCACCGCTGTGAAGTTCCCCGCCGGGCGCGGCGGCGTGCGTGTCTCCGCGATCGTGTACAGCTCGTTCGTCATCCTGTTCAGCCTGCTGAGCCTGGTGGGCGGCAACATCCTGGCGCTGCTCAGCCTCGCCATGGGCATTCTGATCATCGTCTTCTGCGCCAACAAGGCCGGCGGCGCCTGGTTCAACCGCCCCAGCTACTGAACAGTTCGCGCCATTTGCTCCGAGGGCCGTGTCGGAACCACACAAAGTGGGACACGGCCCTGGTGCGTCGCCCTAGTCTGGATTCCGTAGCCGTCAGGCGCGGGGAGACGCACCCTGTACAGCATCATCGTGGTACCTCCGCCGACCACGGGGGACGAGCGACACAGCACCCAGTTCCGGCTCGCGCCCTGCGAGCGCCTCGCCTTCGGGCGCTCCGCCCCGGACAACGACCTGGTGATCGCGCACGACGGGGTGTCCCGCCGCGCCGGTGAGATCACCGCGCACGGGGCGTTCTGGATATTGAGCAACCTCTCCGCCCGCCACACGTACGTCGTGGAGAACCCGGAGGGCGCCGGCGAGCACATCAAAGTCGCACCGGGGCGGCTGGACGCGCCGGTTCCCTTCGAGTTCTCCCGGATCGTGCTGCCCGCGGCCGGGGACCTGCTGCCCATCGAGGTGTGGGCGCCACGGCACGACTATCTGTGCGGCACGGGCGGATCCGACGGCGAACCCACCGCGCCCGCCTTCTCCGTGGACCGCAGCAAGCGCTACTTCGCGGTGCTCGCCGCCCTGTGCGAGCCCCGGCTGCGCGGTGATCCGCACGCCGCGCCGCCGACCGTCGACCAGGTGGTCGAGCGGTTGCGCCCGGCCTGGCCGGCCGCGTCGCGCACCTCGGTGCAGTGGAACATCGACTACCTGGCCGTGAAGCTGCGGCTGAAGCCCGGCCCGGAGACCGCCGAGACCGGCCCCCGCCTCAACGGGAAGAAGGAGTCGCTGGTCTCCCTGGCCCTGCGCTTCGACCTGGTGCGGGAGGACGACCTGACCGTCCTCGCGGGCCGGCCGAGCCGGGCGTCCCGGTGACCGAGCCCTACGCCGTGCCGGTGCCCCGCGGTTACCGGGTCGGCGTCTGGGAGGTGCGCAGGCCGATCGCCACGGGCGCCTTCGGCAGCGTCTACGAGGGGCGCCGCACCGGCGGCGACGGGACGCTGCCGCGCACGGCCGCCCTGAAGTTCCTGCCCACCGGCACCGGCACCCCGCGCCAGCTGACCCACCTGCGCGAACTCATCGAGCGCGAGGTCGCGTTGCACCGCAGGCTGCGCCGCCCTCGGCTGATCCGGATGTACGAGACCCTCACGGTCGACGACCCCGCCGGCCCTGGCCTGGACGGCGCCACCGTGCTCGTCCTGGAGAAGGCCCAGGGCTCGCTGGCCGCCCTGCTCGACACCGGTCCCCGGCCCGCCTCGGGGCCCGTACTGCTCGCGCAGATCTGCGAAGGGCTCGCCCAGTTGCACCGGGCGGGCTGGGTGCACGGGGACCTGAAACCGGCCAACGTGCTGCTGATGCCGGACGGTTCGGTGCGCCTGGCCGACTTCAACATGGCCGCCGAACTGGAGGGCACCCACGCCTACACCCCGGCCTTCTGCACCCCCGACTACACCCCGCCCGAACTGCTGTGGTCCGAGATCGGCGAACGCGGGCGCCGGATCCGCCCGTCCGCCGACGTATGGGCCTTCGGGATCCTCTCCCACCTGGTCCTCACCGGCGCCTTCCCGCTGCCCGGCGCCACCCCGACACTCCGCCGGGACGCGGCCGCCGCCTACGCCGGCGGCTCGCGGGAACTGCGCCTGTCCCCCGAACTCCCGGACGCCTGGCGGGAGATCGTCGGCGGCTGCCTGGCCCGTACGCACGAGGACCGCATCGGTGCCGAGGCCCTGCTGCGCCGGGTCGCGGCCGCGGCCGGGACGGCCCGCCCGCCCCGGTTCCCGAAGATCCCCCCGATTCCCGCAGCCCGCCGCCAGCGCCGCGTGGTCGTCCTGGCCGCGGCACTCGCCGCGGCCGCCGTGGCCGCGCTCGCCCACGGTGTCGGCACCCGCGCGGACCGCCTGCCCGACGCCAAGGGATCCGCGCCGGAGGCGACGGCCGCCGCGTTCGGTTACGGCGCCGCCGAACTCCGCACCGACCGGGGCGTTCCCGCCGTCTACCGGCGGCTGATCGTCGACTCCGCGCGCGGCTGCGCGCGGCCGGAGGTCACGCCCGCGCTGATCGCCGCCATGCTGAAGGCGGAGAGCGACTTGGACCCTGGCCTGTCCGACCCGGCCGAGGACGAGTACGGCATCGCCCGTTGGACCCCCGAGGTGCTGCGCTGGTGGATACGGTCCGACGGTCAGCCGGCGCCCTCGGTCCCCCGCCGTGTCCGTCCCGGCCATGGGCCGGTACCTGTGCTACATCGAGCCGCGGCTGGAGGCCGGGCTGCCCGGCGACCGGCGGGTGCTGATCGCCGCCGCCTACCGGACGTCGTACCGGAAGTTGAACCCTCCCCCAGCCGAAGCAGGGGGATTCCTGGCTCAAGCAGCTCGTTCACTCAGCGAGCGAACGAGTCTGACGCTCTCAGCACCAGCCGGGACGGAACCTGCCCGGTTGTCCGTCAAGACAACGGAGTTGCACGTGCTTGGTTCTCGCAACGCACGACAACCAGACTACCCAACCGCCCGGGCGGTTTTTCATCTTTTGGGCGAAACTCCGTTCCGAGGTACCGCGGCCGCCCCGCCCTCGGCGCGGTGGAGCCGTCCACCCCACGGGGTGGCAGGACCTCGACGAGGTCCTCGACTCAGGCAGGAACGGGGGGAACGTACTCCAACCCGTCCTGGTTCGTCTGCAAGTTCGACGGCGGGCAGAACCACGGCGGCCCGCACCCCACCCGCTGGGTCTGCACCCAGGCGGACAACGGGGTCTGGGGCTGGATGAGCGACAACGACATCGCCTCGGAGACCAACCCGCTGCCCTCGTGCTGAGGTCCGCGTGAACGCGGCCTCCGGCTCTCTCCTCGAGAGAGCCGGAGGCCGCGGCCTTCAGGGGCGTTCGCCGATCAGTGGAAGAAGTGGCGGGTCCCGGTGAAGTACATCGTCACGCCCGCCTTCTGCGCGGCCTCGACGACCTGCTCGTCGCGGATCGAGCCGCCCGGCTGGACGATCGCGCGGACGCCGGCGGCCATGAGGATCTCGGGGCCGTCGGGGAACGGGAAGAACGCGTCCGAGGCCGCGTAGGAGCCGCGGGCGCGCTCCGCGCCGGCCCGCTCGACCGCCAGCTTGCAGGAGTCGACGCGGTTGACCTGGCCCATGCCGACACCGACCGAGGCGCCGTCCCTGGCGAGCAGGATCGCGTTGGACTTCACCGCCCGGCAGGCCCGCCAGGCGAAGGCGAGCTCGGCCAGCTCGTCGGCCGGCAGCGCCTCGCCGCTGGCGAGGGTCCAGTTGGCCGGGTCGTCGCCGTCGGCCTGGAGCCGGTCGGTGGCCTGGAGCAGCACGCCACCGTCGATGTGCTTGGCCTCCAACCGGCCGCACGGGCCGTTCGGGGCCTTCAGCACCCGGATGTTCTTCTTCTTGGCGAGGGCCTCCAGCGCGCCGTCCTCGTAGTCCGGCGCGACGATGACCTCGGTGAAGATCTCCGCGACCTGCTCGGCCATCTCCTTGCTGACCGGGCGGTTGACCGCGATCACCCCGCCGAACGCGGACAGCGGGTCGCAGGCGTGCGCCTTGCGGTGCGCCTCGGCGACGTCCGCGCCGACCGCGATGCCGCACGGGTTGGCGTGCTTGATGATCGCCACGCACGGCTCGTCGTGGTCGTACGCGGCACGGCGGGCGGCGTCCGTGTCCGTGTAGTTGTTGTACGACATCTCCTTGCCGTGCAGCTGCTCGGCCTCGGCGAGTCCGCCGACCGGGCCGCCGGTGTAGAGAGCGGCGGGCTGGTGCGGGTTCTCGCCGTAGCGGAGGGTGTTCTTGCGCGCGTAGGTGGCGCCGAGGAAGTCGGGGAAGGAGGACTCGTCGACGGGCGCGTAGGAGGAGGCGAACCAGGAGGCGACGGCCACGTCGTAGGCGGCCGTGTGCTGGAAGGCCTCGGCGGCCAGGCGCTTGCGGGTGACGAGGTCGAAGCCGCCGTCCCGCACCGCGGCGAGGACGTCGGCGTAGCGGTCCGGGCTGGTGACCACGGCCACGGACGGGTGGTTCTTGGCGGCGGCGCGGACCATCGAGGGGCCGCCGATGTCGATCTGCTCGACGCACTCGTCGGGCGAGGCGCCGGAGGCCACGGTCTCCCGGAACGGGTAGAGGTTGACCACGACGAGGTCGAAGGGCTCGACACCCAGCTCGCCCAGCTGCCGCCGGTGGTCCTCCAGGCGCAGGTCGGCGAGGATGCCGGCGTGCACCTTGGGGTGCAGGGTCTTGACCCGGCCGTCCAGGCACTCGGGGAAGCCGGTGAGGTCCTCGACCTTCGTGACGGGCACGCCGGCCGCGGCGATCCGGCCGGCGGTGGAGCCGGTGGAGACGAGTTCGACGCCCGCTTCGTGCAGCCCGCGCGCGAGCTCCTCCAGCCCGGTCTTGTCGTAGACGCTGACGAGCGCGCGCCGGATGGGCCGCTTGTTCTCGGCGGTCACTGGATAACTACCTTTCGTCCCTCGATGCGATAGCCGTTGCGGGCGAGCCGCCCCACGACCTCGACGAGCAGCCTTCGCTCGACTTCCTTGATGCGCTCGTGCAGCGCGCTCTCGTCGTCCTCGTCCCGGACCTCGACCACGCCCTGGGCGATGATCGGGCCGGTGTCGACGCCGTCGTCGACGAAGTGGACGGTGCAGCCGGTGACCCTGGCGCCGTACGCGAGCGCGTCCCGCACACCGTGGGCCCCGGGAAAACTGGGCAGCAGGGCGGGGTGCGTGTTGACGAACCGCCCGCCGAACCGCGCGAGGAACTCCTTCCCCACGATCTTCATGAACCCGGCGGAGACGACGAGGTCGGGCTCGTGGGCGGCGACGGCCTCGGCCAGCGCCGCGTCCCACTCCTCGCGCGTGCCGTAGTCCTTGACCTTCCGCACGAAGGTCGGCAGCCCGGCGCGCTCGGCGCGCGCCAGCCCCTCGATGCCGTCGCGGTCGGCGCCCACGGCAACGACCTCGGCGCCGTAGGCCTCGGCTCCCACGTCGGCGATCGCGTCGAGGAGCGCCTGAAGATTGCTGCCGGATCCGGAGACCAGCACGACGAGGCGCTTGGCCACGGGCTTGGCGGCCACGATGGGGCCCTTTCTCGGGGAAGCTGTTTTGTACGGTCGTACGAATGCTTCGCGCCCCCGGATACGGGGAAGCCTACGAAGCGGCCGACCGTCAGCAACGATACCGGCACTTCGGACGGCCCCCATGGGACGTGGGCGTGGCCGGAAGGTAGCGTCTGGGAGGAGCTGGTACGGGAACGCACCGCACCCACCGTGCGTTCACGCGGTGAGAGATCCCTGACCGTGGGCACCCAGCGCCTTCGGGGACCTCTCCACCGGATCGTCCGTGCCGGAACGGTCGTGCCAGATCAGTCGTGACTCACCAAGGGGAAGACGCTCACTTGATGCCGGACCGCAGCCTGCGACTCCTCACGCTCCCTCCCCAGTCGGCGCAGGGAGGGCGGCGCGGTGCCGTGTTGCTGCGGGAGCGCCCGTCCTCGCCCCCGGACGCGTCCTCGGACGGGCGGGACGGCGCCGGACGCGGCAGCGCCACCCCCGACGACAACCCCTTCGCACCGCCCCCGGAGGGCACTCCCGACCGCGCGTGGCAGCCCCGTCCCCAGTCGGGCCGTGACGCCTCCTCCGAAGGCGGATCCGACGGGTCCGGCGAGGGCGGCGGCCACGCCCCCTGGGGCAGCCAGTGGAGCGACCGCCAGCCCGGCCGCTCCTCCAACGGCTTCGGCGAGCGCCCGCAGCGGCCCGGCGGCGGCCCGCAGAACCCGAGCGGCGGCCCCGGTCCGCGCTGGGACCCCACCGACCCCGCCCAGCGCCGTGCACGGTACGCCCTGCTGTGCGGCATGTGGGCCTTCTTCTTCTCCCTGTTCGGCTGGCCGTACGTGGCCCTGCTGCTGGGCGCGCTCTCCCTGTACTGGGGTGTCAGCTCGCTGCGCGCCAAGCCGCGCGGGCACGGGCCGGACAGCCCGGCGCCCGAGGGCCGCCCCCAGACGACGGCCGCGGTCAGCGGCCTGGTCACCGCGTCACTGGCGCTCGCTCTGGTCGCCGTGAACTTCACGGCGCAACTGGTCTACCGCGACTACTTCTCGTGCGTGAACGACGCCCTCACCAACGAGGCCAAGCAGTCCTGCGACCAGCATCTGCCGGCTGAGCTGCGGGGAGTGCTGGGGATCAGCGACTGACGGGGGCGTCCGGCGCGGGGGGTTCCTCCGCGCCGGGGTCCTGTGCGGGGGGCCGTGGCGCGAGGGGTTCGCGCGGGGATTGCCTCACGGTTCCTTCCGGCTTCGCGGGCACGGACGGCTCCACGGTTACTTCCGGCTTCGTGCTCTCCTGCGCCGCGCCGGCCTCCCGCGGCGCCTCCGTCCCCGCCGCCGCTTCCTTCAGCGCGGCCCGGCGGGCGTCCCGGTCTCCGTCGCCCCCGCGCCAGGAGGGGGGTCCCGGCACCGGCGGGTCGAAGAGCAGGACGTCGTACGGCTCGAAGAGGTCGTCGTGGCGAACGGGGACCGGCGTGGGCTGTGGGCGCCGGGGCTTCGCGGCCTTCGCCCGCAGGAGCAGGCCCCACCGGCGCACTCTTGCGCGCAAGGCTTCGGCGGGCGACGGACGCGGCACCGTGACGGTCGTGCCCGCCTGGGGTTCGCCGGTCTTCGGCTTGGCCGCGCCGCCCACCGCCACCCGGCTCGAGCGGCAGCGCCACGCCCGCAGCACCGCCGCCGTCGGCACGGCCGCCGTCGCGGTCCACACCAGCGCCGCCGCGCCCACCTGCCACCCCACCGGCCCGAACCGGGCGAGCGCGGCGCCCCCGAGCGGACCGCCGGCCAGTGCCGAGAGCACCCCGAGAACCGCCGCGCACAGCAGACAGGCCAGCCCGGCACCGGCCACCGTCCGCCGCCACGACCAGGCCCGCACGCCCGCGCGTACCTCCCCGCCGTCCGGCTCCGCGCCGCCCCGCTCCTCCCGCACCGCCGACCTGGCCACGAACCAGCCCATCGTCAGCCCGGCCGTCACCGGCAGCGACGCCGTCGCCCAGTTCAGCGCGGTGCCGGGGCCTGGGTCCGGAACCGCGGCGAGCAGCGGGAAGGGCGGCAGCAGCGGGGCCGGGGCGGAGGACAGCGGGCCGACGACATGACCGGCGCCGAGCACGAAGCCGGGTCCCAGGGAGTACGCCGCCGCCCACAGCATCGCGTTCGGCAGCAGCGCCAGGCACAGCAGCAGTACGGTGAACCGTCCCGACCAGCCTTCGGTCAGCTCCAGGAAGGCCCCCTGGACCGTCCCGGCGTGCACCACCAGCGACACCACGAGCATCAGGGCCCCGCCGCCGGCGAACACCATGGCCCCGGCCCCCGCCGCCCGCGCCGCGACACCCAATCTCGCCCGTGGACCCGGCGCTAGGAGCAGCCGCCTCACACCGCCCGGCAGCCGGTGCAACGCCCGCTCCAGGGGTGCGCGGGGACAGCCGTACGCCGTCCACACGCCGCTGCCCGCGGCCGCCGCGGTAACCAGCGGTACGCACACCGCCGCCCACGCCCACGAGGTCCGCAGCGCACCGCCGTCCGCGTACGCGGCGGCGCCGGATCCGACGGCGAGGTAGCCGAGGACGACGCCCGTCCAGGCGGTGCGCGGTGGGACGAGCGGCCCGCCGTCGCCCCCGTCGGTCGCGTCCCGGGCCGCCCGGTGCACCAGCAGCGCGGGCAGTGCGAGCAGCAGCAGCGGGGTCACTCCGACGGGCGCGGGGACCCCCGTGAGGGTTTCGGTGCGGATCAGTTCGGCGCCGTGCGCCAGCAGCCACAGCGCGCCGACGACGTGCAGCGCGCCGCCGGGTCCGCTGTCCGGATACGGCGAGCTGATCCACAGCGCGACGACGAGCACGGCGAACGAGCCGAGGCCGAGCCCCGCCGCGACCGCACCGCCCAGGAAGCAGGCTCCCAGGCCGGGTGAGCGGTCCCGCAGGCGGGTGCGAAGGCGTGACAGCGGTGGACGTCTGCGGGTCGTCTGGATCACGGCCTCCATGCTCCCAACGACACACGCTTTCCAGGCGCAACAGGCGAACCTCCGCCATGTCACTCAATATACGAATATGTGCCTATTCACACGGAGGGACGCATCATGACGAGCAGTCATGCGAACCCGCTGCCATCCCCCACGGAGGGCCGACGCTTCGGCACGGCTGCCTCCCTGACGCGGGATCAGGCCGTCGACGAGGCAGGTAACACCCTGACACCCGCTCAGGCCTTCGACGCTCTGTACACGTTCTGTGCCCCCGTGCTCGTACGGCAGGCCTATCTGCTCACCGGCCGGCACAAGCAAGCGCGCGAGTCCGTGGAACAGGCCTTCCAACTGGCCTGGCAGCGCTGGCCGGAGGTGGCACACGACCGGGACCCGGCGGGCTGGGTGCGGGCGGTGGCGTACGAGTGCGCGCTGTCCCCCTGGCGCCTCTTCCGCCGGCGGGGCCACGCCCCCGACCCGCCGTCCGACCCCGCGGACCGCGCGCTGCTACGCGCCCTGCTGCTGCTCCCGCCGTCGTACCGCCGCACCCTGGTGCTCTACGACGGTGTCGGCCTCGACCTGCCCGAGACGGCGGCGGAGACGGAGGCGAGCACCCCGGCCGCGGCGAGCCGGCTGATGCACGCGCGCGAGGCGCTCGCCGCGCGCCTGCCGGAGCTGTCCGATCCGGCGGAGCTGCACCGGCGGCTGGTCCGCCTGGCCTCGACGGTGCGCCTCGGGGCGGGCGAGCCGGCGGGCGCGCGCACGACCGGGGAACGCCGGACCCGGTTCTGGACCCGGTCCGCCATCGCCTTCACGGCCACCATCATCGGCGCGACGACGTTCACCCTGCGCACCGCCCCCACCCACTACCTGGCCCGGGTGTCCCCCGGGCACACGATCAAGGGGCTGCCGGTGCAGGGCGTGCTCGGCCCGCTCTCGCCGGAGGTGCTCAAGCTGCGCGCCGAGCTGAGGAAGGAGGCGGGGGGCGGGCCGGAGCGGCTGACACCGGAGCCCGGATGACTCGGCTGGTCCGCCGACCGGCTGGTCCGCTCCCGAAAACGCCGGTGGGTCTCCGCGGAAAACGCCGGCGCGCCTCCCGGAAACGCCGGTGGGCCCGCCCCCGTCTGGGGGTGGGCCCACCGGACCGGCTCGGAGAGCTCGGCCGCCGAGGGCGGCCGTGTTCAGCCGCCTGGGGCGGCCGGTGCTCAGCTGCCGAGGATGGCGCGAGCCAGCTTGGCCGTCTCGGTCGGGGTCTTGCCGACCTTGACGCCCGCGGCCTCCAGGGCCTCCTTCTTCGCCTGGGCGGTACCGGAGGAACCCGAGACGATGGCGCCCGCGTGGCCCATGGTCTTGCCCTCCGGCGCGGTGAAGCCCGCGACGTAGCCCACGACCGGCTTGGTCACGTTCTCCTTGATGAACGCCGCGGCCCGCTCCTCCGCGTCGCCACCGATCTCACCGATCATCACGATCAGGTCGGTGTCCGGGTCGTCCTGGAACGCCTTCAGCGCGTCGATGTGCGTGGTGCCGATGATCGGGTCACCACCGATGCCCACACAGGTGGAGAAGCCGATGTCCCGCAGCTCGTACATCATCTGGTACGTCAGCGTGCCCGACTTCGACACCAGACCGATCCGGCCCGGCTTGGTGATGTCGGCCGGGATGATGCCCGCGTTCGACTGACCCGGCGTGATCAGACCCGGGCAGTTCGGGCCGATGATCCGCGTCTTGTTGCCCTTCTTGCCGGCGTACGCCCAGAACGCGGCCGTGTCGTGCACCGCGACACCCTCGGTGATGACCACCGCGAGCGGGATCTCCGCGTCGATCGCCTCGATCACCGCGTCCTTGGTGAACTTCTCCGGCACGAAGATCACCGTGACGTCGGCGCCGGTCTTCTCGACGGCGTCCTTCACGGACCCGAAGACCGGCACCTCGGTGCCGTCGAAGTCCACGCTCTGACCCGCCTTGCGCGGGTTCACGCCACCGACGATGTTCGTGCCCGAGGCCAGCATGCGACGCGTGTGCTTCTGGCCCTCGGAGCCGGTCATGCCCTGGACGATGACCTTGGATTCCTTGGTGAGGAAGATAGCCATGGTGTTCTGTGACCTCGTCCCTTACTTCGCGGCAGCAGCCAGCTCGGCGGCCTTGTCGGCCGCGCCGTCCATGGTGTCCACCCGCTGCACGAGCGGGTGGTTGCGGTCGTCCAGGATCTGGCGACCCAGCTCGGCGTTGTTGCCGTCCAGACGCACGACCAGCGGCTTGGCGACCTCCTCGCCCTTGGACTCCAGCAGCTCCAGAGCCTGCACGATGCCGTTGGCGACCGCGTCGCACGCCGTGATGCCGCCGAACACGTTGACGAACACGGACTTCACGTCCGGGTCACCCAGGATGATCTCCAGGCCGTTCGCCATCACCTCGGCCGAGGCACCGCCGCCGATGTCGAGGAAGTTGGCCGGCTTGACACTCTTGTGGGCCTCACCCGCGTAGGCCACGACGTCCAGGGTCGACATGACCAGACCCGCGCCGTTGCCGATGATGCCGACCTCACCGTCGAGCTTGACGTAGTTGAGGTTCTTCTCCTTGGCGGCCGCCTCCAGCGGGTTGGCCGCGGCCCGGTCGTGGAGCTCCTCGAACTCGGGGTGACGGAACTCCGCGTTGTCGTCCAGCGACACCTTCCCGTCGAGGGCGATGACGTCACCGGAGGCGACCTTCGCGAGCGGGTTGACCTCGACCAGGAGGGCGTCCTCCTTGACGAAGACCTCCCAGAGGCTGACCAGGACGTCGGCGACCTTGTCGGCGACCTCGGCCGGGAACTTGGCCGCGGCGACGATCTCCTCGGCCTTCGCCCGGTCCACGCCGTCGATGGCGTCGATCGCGATCTGGGCGACGGCGTCGGGGCGGGTGGCCGCGACCTCCTCGATCTCCATACCGCCCTCGACGGAGGCGATGGAGAGGAAGGTGCGGTTGGCGCGGTCGAGGAGGAAGGAGACGTAGTACTCCTCGAGGATCTCCGGAGCGGTCTCGGCGAGCATGACCTTGTGGACCGTGTGGCCCTTGATGTCCATGCCGAGGATGTCCGTCGCGCGGGCGACGGCCTCGTCCGGGGTGGCGGCCAGCTTGACGCCACCGGCCTTGCCGCGGCCACCGACCTTCACCTGGGCCTTGACGACCGACTTGCCGCCCAGCCGCTCGGTGATCTCGCGCGCCGCCTCAGGCGTGTCGATGACTTCACCGGCCAGCACCGGTACACCGTGCTTGGCGAAGAGGTCCCTCGCCTGGTACTCGAACAGGTCCACGCGCTTCCGTCCCTATCAGTGATCTCGCGGTTCGTTGGATGCGTGGGCGTGCCGCGAAGGGCAACGTGACGTCCGCTCTGGGTCACAGGGAAGGCGCACACGGTGTCCGAGCGCGCGGCATGTCCGTCTCGCAGGTTATCCCCGCTTACGGGAGTGCCCTAAATCGAGGGTCACACCTGAGCGGTGATACCTGTCACATGATGCCGCGCTCTCTGGCACGGCGTGCCGCTGAAGCGGGGGCCTCACCGGGCTGGGGTTGACCGGGTGAGGCCCCCTCGTGCAGCCCCGAAGGGGCTCAGGCGGTTGGTCCCCACCCCAATGGGGACCAGCCGCCCTTTCCGCGAGGTCCCGGGCGGCACGGCCGGACGGACCGACGGCTTTCAGCCGTCCGGGTCCACCGGGCCCGCGGAGTCGGGTGGGCTCTCCGTGGCGACGGAGTGGTGGACCTGTCCGGTCAGCCGGGGAAGACGGGGACGGCCTGGTGCCGGTCCGGGGTGCCGAGTGCGGCAGCCCGGGCGGCAGCGCCGGGCACCAGCCGCAACGGGGCCCGCTCGGGCACCGTGACGGCGTGCGCGTCACCGTGCCGCGAGGTGCCGGAGTCGGCTGTCGCGTGATCGCCGAGCACGCCGTCCGAACCACCATCGGGGCCCTGGTGCGCAGGGATCGGGACGAGGGGGGCGGCGAGACCGGCACGGGGCGCGCGGTGAGGCTGGGCGTGCACGGCGGCGCCGCCGGTCCCGGAGGTCGCGCCGGTGTATCGCGGGCCGTAGGCGGCAGCGGAGGACACGGTGACGCCTTGCGCCGTACGGACCTTGGGGGTGCTGGCGTGCCCACCGGACGTGGGCAGGCCCGCGCCGTCCGGCCGCTGCTGCGGCTGGGGACCTGCGGCGCCGAGGCAGCGGACCCCGGCTGCGGCTGCAACGGCAACGGCGCCGGAAGGCCGGGCACGACAGGCACCACCGGCACCTCGGGCCACACCTCGACCGCCCCGCCCACCTCAGCGCCGACCACATCCCCAACCGGCTTCACGACCGGCCGGACAACGGACTCGACGACCACCGTCACAACAGGCCCGACGACCGGCTGCACGACGGACTGGACGACCGGGTTCACGACGGGCCGGACTACGGACTCGACGACTGGCTGGGCAACCGGCCGCACAACGCGCTCGGCGACGGGCCGGACAACCGGCTCGGCAACCGGCTTCACGACCGGCCGGACAACGGACTCGACGACCACCGTCACAACAGGCCCGACGACCGGCTGCACGACGGACTGGACGACCGGGTTC
>NZ_JBIVPK010000001.1:0-95468 GCF_044754605.1 Streptomyces sp. NPDC093064 | reverse complement strand
GGGCCGGACTACGGACTCGACGACTGGCTGGGCAACCGGCCGCACAACGCGCTCGGCGACGGGCCGGACAACCGGCTCGGCAACCGGCTTCACGACACGCTCGACAACCGGCTGGACGACCGGCCTCACAACGCGCTCGGCGGCGGGCTCGACAGCCGGCTTTACGACGGACTCGCCGACCGGCCTCATGACGCGCTCAACAACCGGCTGGGCAACGGACTCGGCAACCGGCCGCACGACCGGCTCGGCGACGGGCTCTACGACCGACCGAACACCCAGCTTCACGACGGGCTCGACAACCGGCTCGTCGACCGGCTCGTCGACCAGCCGCACGACGGGCGCGGCGACCGGTTGGGCGGCCGACTCGACCACGAACTCGGCAACCGGCCGCACAACACGCTCGACAACCGGCTCGTCGACCAGCCGCACGACGGGTGCGGCGACCGGTTGGGCGACCGGCTCGACCACGAACTCGGCAACTGGCCGCACAACGCGTTCGACGACCGGCTCGGCAGCCATCCGAACGCCCGGCTTCTCGACGGGCTCGGTGATCGGACCGACGACAGGCTTCGCGACCCGGACGGTCACGGCCGCGAGGCCGCCGGACGAGGACGATGGCGAGGACGAGGTCGCGGGCTCCGGAACCGATGCGGTCACCGTCTCGGACAAGGGTGCCGTCGGTCCGCCCTCCGCCGCCCGCGCCTGCTGCCCGCACAAGAACCCAAAGGCGAACAACGCCCCCGCCAGCAGCCCCAGTTGCAGCACACGCCGCCCGGCCGCCGTACGCGTCGCGCGTAGAGCGGCACCGGGCAGGGCTGCTGGCCAGGTCAAGAGAGGGCGGTTCCTCGCGTACGGCGACAAGGGTGTCGGAGCATCGATCCTCGCACGGGGTTCCCAAGGCTGCGCAAGCCCTCTCCCACCGCTGGGCAGGCAAGGTCACACGGCGTCGGGCATCGGAAGCGGCCGCTTCTCGATCGCCGCCGCCATCACCTCCGGGAACAGGTCGGGCGTGCAGGCGAACGCCGGTGCCCCGAGCGCCGCGAGAGCCGCCGCGTGCTCGCGGTCGTAGGCGGGCGCGCCCTCGTCGGAGAGCGCGAGCAGCGTCACGAACTGCACTCCGGACGCCTTCATCGCGGCGACCCGCTTCAGCATCTCGTCGCGTATGCCTCCCTCGTACAGATCGCTGATCAGCACGACCACCGTCTCCGCGGGCCGGGTGATCCGCGACTGGCAGTACGCCAGCGCCCGGTTGATGTCCGTGCCGCCGCCGAGCTGGGTGCCGAAGAGCACGTCCACCGGGTCGTCGAGCTGGTCGGTGAGGTCGACGACCGCCGTGTCGAAGACGACCAGCCGCGTGCTGACGGACCGCATGGACGCCAGCACCGCCCCGAACACGGAGGCGTACACAACGGACGCCGCCATCGACCCCGACTGGTCGACGCAGAGGACGACCTCCTTCTTCACGGACTGCGAGGCCCGGCCGTAGCCGATCAGCCGCTCGGGCACGACCGTCCGGTACTCCGGCAGGTAGTTCTTGAGGTTGGCCGCGATGGTGCGGTTCCAGTCGATGTCGTGGTGGCGCGGCCGGCTGACGCGCGCGCTGCGGTCGAGGGCGCCGGTGAGCGTGGCCCGGGTGCGGGTGGCCAGTCGCTTCTCCAGGTCCTCGACGACCTTGCGCACCACGGCCCGGGCCGTCTCCTTCGTCGTCTCCGGCATCGCCTTGTTGAGCGAGAGCAGGGTGCCGACGAGGTGGACGTCCGCCTCCACCGCCTCCAGCATCTCCGGCTCCAGCAGCAGCGTGGCCAGCCCGAGCCGGTCGATGGCGTCCCGCTGCATGACCTGCACGACGGAGGAGGGGAAGTACGTCCGTATGTCCCCGAGCCACCGCGCCACCGAGGGGGCCGAGCCTCCCAGCCCCGCCGAACGGTCGCGTCCCGTCCGTCCCGTCGACGGCTTGTCCCCCTTTCCGTAGAGCGCGGCGAGCGCCGCGTCCATCGCCGTGTCCCGTCCCGACAGCGCGCATCCGGTGCCGTCGGCCGGGCCGCCGCCGAGCACGAGCCGCCAGCGCCGCAGCCGCTCCTGGACCGCGTCCGTCACGTCGTATCCCTCTCCCATGGTCATCCCGCCACCCCCGCAAGCTCGTTGCCCGGCTTCTCCGCGCCGGGACCGGGGCCGTCCAGCCCCAACAGCAGCCGCAGCACGGGCAGTACGGCGTCCGCGCGCTCCTGGTCGAGTTCCTCGGCGAACCCGGGCACACCGCCCGTCGAGCCCCCGGCCCCGCCGCCGCCTTGCCCCGGACCGCGCCCGACCAGCTCGCCGAGCGTTCTGCGCACCCCCGGCTCGTACACCGAGAACGTGCGCCGCAGCAGCGGCAGTACGTCCGTGAACGCCTGCGCCGGCACTCCGGTCAGCCAGGCGTCGACCAGCCCGAGCAGCCGCTCGTCGTGCACGAGCAGCATCCCGCCCCCACCGCCGACGAAGCCCTCGATCCACGCGGCCGCGTCGGCCGGCGGCGTGCCCGGCGACAGCGCGAGGCCCATGAGCCGCGCCGCCTGCTCCTGCTCGACCTCCCCGTCGTCCAGCAGCAGCCGCACCGCGCGTCCCCGCAGCACCCCGGGGACCGTGTCCCGTCCGGAGAGGGTCCGGAGCACGGTGTGCCAGCGGGCGCGCAGATCGCCGTGCGCGGCCTGGGGGGTGTCGCCGAGCAGGGCGATCGCGCCGTGCACCGCGTCCACATGCCGCCGCATCTCCTCGGCCGCGTCCGCGTCCAGTGCGACGCAGGCCGGGGGCAGGCCGACGAAGATCCGCTCGGCCAGGCCGGCCGCCACCCCGGCCAGCGCCCCGGTGTCCGTGCCGCGCACGTCCCCGTAGCGCAGGGAACGGACCAGGGCCGGCAGCGCCTGGGCGAGGTGCCCGACATCCGCGTCGAGCGCCGCCCGGTCGGCGAGCACGCGCATGACCACGGGCAGCGCGTCGGGCAGTTCGGCAAGCAGGCAGTGCTCCGCGAGCGCGGTGACCTCGGCGAGGGCCCGCGCGGCCACGGCGTCCGCCTCCGCCCTGGCGGTCGCGGCGGCGAGCACGGTCGTCCCCCACACCCCGGCCTCGGCGACGCGCACCGACAGCTCGGGCTCCCAGCACAGCCGCCAGGTCTCCCGGAACGTACCGGTGCTGCCCCGCGAGGCCATGGGCTCGCCCCAGCCCACGCCCAGCAGCCGCAGCCTGTGCAGCAGCCTGCTGCGCCCGGCATCGGTCTCCTTGCGCAGGTCGAGCTCCAGCTCCCGCTCCAGCGCCTCCGGTTTGAGCCGCAACCGCCGCTGCAGCCGGGCCAGGTCGCGCTGCAACGGCACCGCGGGCGCCGCCTCCGGCACCGCGCCCAGCACGTCCCCGACCACCAGCCGGTCGTGCACCAGTGCCAGCGGCACGTCGGAGCCGTCGCACATCACCGCGCGCACCGCGTCCGTCGTCTCGCTCAGCCCAGCCAGCGGGCGGCCGCGCATCGCGGCGAGCGTCCCCGCCAGCCGCACCGCCTCGATGACGTGCGCGGAGGAGACGATGCGGTCCTCCTCCCGCAGCAGTCCCGCCACCTTGGTCAGCCACCGCTCGACGGGCCGGTCCGGCGCGTCGAACAGATGGGCGTACCAGCCGGGCGAGTCGATACCCGCGCCGTAGCCGGAGGCCCGGGACAGCCGGCGATGGGTCCACGGCACCCAGGTCATGTCCGCCTTGACCTTGGGCAGTCCCTTCAGCAGGGCCCGGTCGGCGGCGACGGTCACCTTCCGCCGCAGCGCGGGCACGTGCCAGGCCCCGCACACCACGGCGACGCCGTCCCCGAACTCGCGCTGTGCGGCACGCACTTGGAGGCGCATGTGGGCCTCGCGCACGAGATCCCGGTGGTCCTCCCCGCTGCCGTACGCCTCTCGCAGCGCGCCCATGGCCTCCTCCAGCACCAGGAACGGGGCGAACGCGTCGCCCTCGCCGGCGCCCCGGTGCTCGACCACGTCCTCCCACCAGCGCTCGGGGTCGTCGTACCCGGCGGCCTCGGCGAGCGCGGCGAGCGGGTCGACGCGCACGGCTGTCTCGGGCGGACACGCCTCCGCCGGGGGCTCCGCGATCCCCTCCACCGCGGAGCCCTCCGCGTCGGCGCCGCCGTCCGCGGGCGTGCCGGCGTCTTCCCTGCCCCACGCGAGGCCCCACGCGAGCGTGTGCGTGGCCGGCAGGTCGATGAAGCGGGCCGGGACGTCGTGCTCCAGAGCCCAGCGGACGGCGACCCACTCGGGCGAGAAGCCGGCCAACGGCCAGAACGCCGAGCGGCCGGGCTCGTCCACGGCGTGGGCGAGGAGCGCGACGGGCGGCCGCATGTCCCGGTCGGCGGCGAGCGGGATCAGAGCGTCCGCCTCCGGCGGGCCCTCGATCAGCACCGCCCGCGGTCGCGCCGCCTCCAGCGCGGCTCGCACCGCGCGGGCGGATCCGGGCCCGTGGTGCCGGACCCCGAGCAGCAGCGGCCCCGCGCCGGGCCGCCGGCTCCCGGACTCCTCAGCTCTCCTCACGTCGTCCCCCTCCTCGTCCTCCCTCGTCCTCGTCCCGCGGTCCAGCTGGGCTCGTCGTCGGCGCGGGCCCGCGCCGTGCCGGCCGGCAGGCGTCCGCCGTCGGTCGGCCGTCCGGTGCCGCTCACGCGCTCACCTCCCGGCAGGCCCGGTAGAAGTCCTTCCAGCCGTCGCGCTCGCGGACGACGGTCTCCAGGTACTCCTGCCAGACGACGCGGTCGGCCGCCGGGTCGCGGACGACGGCGCCGAGGATGCCGGCGGCCACGTCACCTGCCCGCAGCACGCCGTCGCCGAAGTGGGCCGCCAGCGCGAGGCCGCCGGTGACCACCGAGATGGCCTCGGCGGTGGACAGGGTGCCGCTGGGCGACTTCAGCTTCGTACGGCCGTCCGCGGTGACTCCGTCGCGCAGCTCGCGGAAGACGGTCACGACACGGCGGATCTCGTCGGCCCCGTCCGGGACGCCCGGCAGGTCGAGGGAGCGGCCGATCTGGTCGACGCGGCGCGCCACGATGTCGACCTCGGCCTCGGGGCTCTCCGGCAGCGGCAGCACCACGGTGTTGAACCGGCGGCGCAGGGCGCTGGACAGGTCGTTGACCCCGCGGTCGCGGTCGTTGGCGGTGGCGATCAGGTTGAAGCCGCGGACCGCCTGCACCTCCTCGCCCAGTTCCGGTATCGGCAGGGTCTTCTCGGACAGGATCGTGATCAGCGTGTCCTGCACGTCGGCCGGGATGCGGGTCAGCTCCTCGACCCGGGCGGTCATGCCCTGCGCCATGGCCCGCATGACCGGGCTGGGCACGAGGGCGTCGCGGCTCGGGCCGTGCGCCAGCAGGCGCGCGTAGTTCCAGCCGTAGCGGATCGCCTCCTCCGGGGTGCCGGCCGTGCCCTGCACCAGGAGCGTCGAGTCGCCGCTGACCGCGGCGGCCAGGTGTTCGGACACCCAGGTCTTCGCCGTGCCCGGCACGCCGAGCAGGAGCAGGGCGCGGTCGGTGGCGAGGGTGGTGACCGCGACCTCGACGATGCGGCGGGGGCCCACGTACTTCGGTGTGATCACCGTGCCGTCCGGCAGCGTGCCGCCGAGGAGGTAGGTCGCGACGGCCCACGGCGACAGCTTCCAGCGGGCCGGACGCAGACGGTCGTCGTGCGCGGCGAGCGCCGCCAGCTCGGCCGCGAAGGCGTGCTCGGCGTGCGGGCGCAGCGTCTGCGCCTCCGGCGTGTTCGCGGGCGCGGAGTGGTTCTGGCGCGGTTCGACGGGTGTCGGTTCGACGGACACAGACATGGCTGAGGCCCCCTCCAGCTCGGCCGGTTCGGATCTGTCACCAACCATGAACCACGGCACTGACAATGCATTCTGACCTGTACAAACGCGCTTGCCCGGTCGATTGTCAGTGGCAGGTCCTACCTTCGATGACATGACTCAGCAGGGGGTGCGCTGGAGCGCGGACCAGGTGCTGGCACTGGCGCCTGACACCGCGTCGCGCAAAGCGGGAAGCAAACTCGGCGCGGCCGGGCCGTGGTCCGAGGCGGGGTGTTCCGACGAGGGGGTGGTGTGGGGACGGTGCAAGGGCAGCGGCAGCAGGCCCTATCAGACGGTCGTCGACGTCGCGGACGGTGCCGGGCCGGCGTACAAGTGCAGTTGTCCGAGCCGCAAGTTCCCGTGCAAGCACGCGCTCGGCCTGCTGTTGCTGTGCGCGAGCGACGACGGCGCGGTGCCGTCGGGACAGGCGCCCGACTGGGCCGAGCAGTGGATGGCGGCCCGCAGGGAGCGGACGGCGCGGAAGCGGTCGGAGGGGGCCGCGGGTCCGGCCTCCGGCGCCGCTGATCCGCAGGCGGCGCTGCGCAGGGCGGGGCGCCGGGCCGAGCGGATCACCGCGGGGGTGACGGAGCTGGAGCAGCGCCTGGCCGACCTGCTGCGCGGCGGTCTGGCCCCGGCGGAGCAGGAGGGGTACGGGCTGTGGGAGGAGACGGCGGCCCGCATGGTCGACGCGCAGGCTCCCGGACTGGCGGGACGGGTGCGGGAGCTGGGGGCCGTGCCGTCGTCGGGGCCGGGCTGGCCGGTGCGGCTGCTGGAGGAGTGCGCGCTGCTGCACCTGCTGGGCCAGGGCTGGCTGGGCCGCGAGCGGCTGCCGGAAGGGGTGTCGGCGACGGTCCGTTCCCGGGTGGGCCTGCCCGTCTCCGCAGACGGGCCTCCAGTGCGGGATCGCTGGCTCGTCCTCGCCCAGTACGACACCGCGGACGCGAAGCTGACCACACGCAGGATATGGCTGCACGGCGCGGACTCGGGCCGCACGGCTCTGCTGCTCTCCTACGGCGCGGCGGGCCGCGCCCCGGAGCTCGCGCTGCCGGTGGGCCTGGCCCTGGAGGCGGAGCTGTCCTCCTATCCGGGCGCGGGGCAGCTGCGTGCGGCCCTGGGAGAGCGGTTCGCGCCCCCGGCGCCCGTCCGAATCCGCCCGCGCGGGGTCACGACGGCGCAGGCGGCCGCCCGCTACGGCGCGGCGCTGCAGGACGACCCGTGGCTGGAGTCGGTTCCGGTGACACTGCGGGAGGTCGTACCGGTGCCGGACGGCGAGTCCTGGCAGCTGGCCGACGCCGCCTCCGACTCCGCGCTGCCCGTCACTCGAGTGGCCCGTACGCGTCCGGGCCTGTGGCGGCTGGTCGCCCTGTCGGGCGGCGCGCCGGTCACGGTCTTCGGCGAGTGCGGCCACCGGGGCTTCACCCCGTTGACCGCATGGCCGCGGGACGAGGGAGAAATGGTGACGCTGTGTTGATGCATCATCGACCATCCGTGACATCATCCCTGGCAGCGGGCTCGGGATGTCCGGCAAAGGAGTGACGTCACCGCGACACGCGGGGCACTGTCGGCACAGCGGGAACCTCTCACCCAAAAGGCGCAAAATGTCAGAGAGTATCCCATCTGAATAGGTTTTCCCTTCTGCCCCACGCATTTGTTCCACCCCAGGGGAAACCCGGTCCATGTGACCTTTCAACCACTCCCGGGCAGCCGGCTACGGAAAGGAAGCTCATGATCAGGACCTCCACCCCGCCAGAGGCGCCCGCCACGGGCGCCTGGGAGGAGTTGGTCACCACCGCCCTGCTCGGCACGGACCGGCGCACGCCCCCGGGCGGCGCACCGGGACGGACCGCGCCGGTGGCGCTGCTCGACGCGGCGGCCGTGCAGACCGTACGGCGGCGTGCGGGACTGCGCCCCGCGCCTGCGGCCCGGCGTCCGGAGCCCGCACCGGAGGATCCGCGTCCGCCGCTGCCCGCGGCCGCGGCGCGCAGGCTCGCCGTGCTGCTGGCCGACCGGCCCGGTGCGGCGGGCGGCCGCCGGGGCACGGCACCGGACCTGATGGAGCTGCTTCCCCAGTGGCTCGCGGCGGCGAACGCCCACGGGTACGCCCCGCCGCCGGAGACGCTGCCCGCCCTGCTGGACGCCGCGCGGGGCCGTACGGACCTGCGTCCGGCCGCACTGGCCTTCGGCGGCCCGCGCGCGCTGTGGCTGGCGGGGCTGAACCCGGACTGGCGGTTCGCCCTGCGGGCGGCCCCGGGCGCCGGCGCCGCCCAGAGCGGCTCCAAGGACGCCGACCGCGTCCGCAAGCTGTGGGAGGAGGGCCTGTTCGCGGAGCGGGTCGCGCTGCTCGCGTCGATACGTGCCCGCACGCCCGCGGCCGCACGCGAACTGCTCGCCGACTCCTGGGCCACCGAGCGGGCCGAGGACCGGCTGATGTTCCTCGACTCCCTGCGGACGGGTCTCGGCCCGGACGACGAGGCCTTTCTGGAACAGGCCCTGTCCGACCGCAGCCGCAATGTACGGTCCACGGCCGCGGAGTTGCTCTCGGCGCTGCCCGGATCTGCGCTGGCCGCGCGGATGGCGGCCCGGGCCCGCTCCTGCGTGGCCGTCGACCACACGCGCGGGACACCCACGCTCGTCGTCGAGGCGCCGCACGAGTGCGACTCGGCCATGGAGCGCGACGGGATCGCCCCCAAGGCTCCGGCAGGACGGGGCGAGCGATCTTGGTGGCTGGGCCAGTTGGTGGAGGCGGCGCCGCTCGGGACCTGGCCCGGACGGCTGGGCGGGCGCACGCCGCGGGAGATCGTGGCCCTGCCGGTCGCGGACGGATGGCAGGGCGAACTGCACGCCGCCTGGTGCCGGGCGGCGGTGCGACAGCGGGACGCACAGTGGGCGCGGGCGCTCCTCGGGCCGCCCGCGGCCCCCGAAGCCGGCGGCCCCGGCGCGGTGTCCCTGGCCGAGCGCGCCAAGCTGCTCGGCACGCTGGATGCCGCCGAACGGGCCGGCTGGGTGGCCGGATTCATCGCGGCACACGGACTGCCCGAGGCGTTTCAGCTGCTCGGGGTGTGCGCGGTGCCGTGGGCGGCACCGCTCGGGCGGGCGGTGGTCGACGCGCTCAACATCGCGCGGGACGCAGGGAGTTACCCATGGAGTTTCAGTGGAGTGATGGGGCTTGCCGAGCGGTGCCTGGATCCCGCGGAGGCGAGTCGGCTCGACGGACTGCTGGCGGTTCCGGACGAGGCGGAGAACGCGTCGCCGGGAGCCGGAGGGTACTGGGCGGAGGCCTTCCAGCGGCTGGTCACGACCTTGCGGCTGCGCTCCGCCATGGCCGGGGAACTGGAGGCGGCGCGCGCCGACTGAGTCCTGCCCCGGGTGAAGGCGGACCTCCCTGGGGGCCGCGCCCCCAGGACGGACCGCTCGCACCCGGGCGGCGCCGGGAGGTCCTGCGGGAGCCGCCGGCGCCCCTACGCCTCGGCGGGCTGGCGGACGTTCGCCCTGACCCAGTCGACGATCGACTGGGTGGTCGCGCCCGGGGTGAAGATCTCCGCGACACCCTTCTCCTTGAGCGGGGGGATGTCCGCCTCCGGGATGATGCCGCCGCCGAAGACGACGATGTCCTCCGCGTCGCGCTCCCTGAGCAGTTCGATCACCGCGGCGAACAGCGTGTTGTGCGCGCCCGAGAGGATGGACAGGCCGATCGCGTCGGCGTCCTCCTGGATCGCCGTGTCCACGATCTGCTCCGGGGTCTGGTGGAGCCCGGTGTAGATGACCTCCATACCGGCGTCGCGCAGGGCCCGCGCGATCACCTTGGCACCCCGATCGTGGCCGTCGAGCCCCGGCTTGGCCACCACCACGCGGATCGGACCGGCTGCCACACCCATCACTGCCTCCATGAAGCGACTACATCCATCCGTACCGACAAGTACCTCACATGTGGCACGGACGCCCCGCACCACACCGTCCGGGGAAGTGAACGAACGTTATCGCCAGCATCCCGCAACCGGCAGTTTCACGGTGCAGAGGGAGGGGGAAATCACATGGTGGGACACTCCCCCGAGTTCTCCGGGCAGGGGGGACCCGCAGGCCGCGCATCTTTCCCCGTCCGCGCGGCCCTCGCGTCGCATGCCTTTGCCGCGGCGCGCGGACCACTGCGGGAGCAAGCACGACGGGAACCGCAACGAGGTCGTCGCACCACCGCGCCGCAGACCGCGCGCCGCGGTGGTGCGCCGTATCCGCGAGGGCACGAAGGGCACCCGGGGCCGGTGGGGCACGGCAGCGCGAAGCCTGCCCGGCCGACCGCCCCCGCCGCGACTGCCCACGAGGGCACAGGGGGGACAGGGCCGTCCTCCCGCGTGCCGACAGGAGGTCGGCCATGAAGGTCACCAGGGTCGCGGACCCCATCCTCCCGCTCTGCCGGTGCCTGCTGCCGTGCAGACTCGCCGGGCTCTCACTGGCCCTGCTGAAGGCGACCGCTCTGGAACTCGCGATCCTCGCGGGACATCTCCTGCTCTACCCCTCGGGCATCGTCCAGGAGCGCCGCGGCGCCTCCCGCGCGATCCCGGCGCCCGAGGGCACCGCCCAGCTGCCGACCGAGGCCAAGCCACCAGTCGTGCTGCTGCACGGGTTCATCGACAACCGCTCCGTGTTCGTCCTGCTGCGCCGCAGCCTCGCCCAGCACGGCAGGCAGCGCGTGGAGTCCCTGAACTACTCACCGCTGACCTGCGACATCCGCACCGCGGCCGAACTGCTCGGCCGGCACATAGAGGAGATCTGCGAGCGCACCGGCAGCAGGCAGATCGACGTCGTCGGGCACAGCCTCGGCGGACTGATCGCCCGCTACTACGTGCAGCGGCTCGGCGGCGACCTGCGGGTCCGCACCCTCGTCACCCTCGGCACCCCGCACTCCGGCACCCGGGTCGCGCCGCTGGCCAACGCCCACCCGATCGTGCGGCAGATGCGCCCCGGTTCCGAGCTGATCGAGGAGCTGTCGCGCCCCGCGCCGGGCTGCCGTACGCACTTCGTCAGCTTCTGGAGCGACCTCGACCACCTGATGGACCCGCTGGAGTCGGCCTGCATCGAGCACCCCGACCTGAAGGTGGAGAACATCCAGGTCAGCGGAATCGGACATCTCGCCCTGCCGCTCCACCCCGCCGTGGCGACCGGGATACGGCAGGTCCTCGACACCGCGCGCCCCGGAGACCCGACCGCCGACCGCGCCGGCGGAGTGACCGTCGCCTGACGGCCAACCCCTCGGGATCGAACGCAACTCGAACACAAAGTTAAAGCCGTCTCCACACCCCGGCGAAACACGGCTGAATGCCCGTTTCCCGCCTCGGGGAAACCTGCGGAAGATTGTCGCGCCCTCGTACCGCCGGGTACAGTCACCGCACTGCTCTGCCAGCCCCTGTTGTCGAGGCGAAAGAGAAGTTGGTGAACGACCGTCACCCGTCGGGGACCATGGCCGCCCCGGCTCCGGCCTCCGATACCGCCTCGACGCCCTACGCGTCGTACGACGGACAGGAAGCCGCATACGGCGACTTCACCACGTACAGCGACTACAACGCCACCGGTTACCACACCGGCACGTACGCCACGGCGAACTACACCGCCGACCCTCTCTACGACGGTCTCACGACCGGCGAGACGCACACCACGGGTTCGTACGACACCACCGCCTGGTCCACGAACGGCCACCAGAGCCAGAACTACGACCCGTACGCGGCCCAGCACCACACCGCCTACGACACCGGCGCGTACGACACCACCGCCTGGGCGACCGGCTACCAGCAGCAACTGGCCTCCGTTCCACCACAGTCCACGCCGGTCGACACCAGCGGCCAGTGGGACGCGCACACCTGGCTCCAGCCGGACCAGACGGCCGCCGCCGACGCCACCCAGCAGTGGGACTGGGGCACGCAGGCCTTCGACACCGGCGCGTACGACGCCACGCAGTGGAACAGCGACGGCGGCACCACGGTCGGGGAGAACTTCGAGGGGCCCGAACCGCACGAGCCGCAGGGCGACTCGGCGGAAGAGGAACCGGCCGCCGCGGTTGAGCCGGACCCGGCCCCGCTGCTGCTCGACGACGAGGAAGAAGTCACTTCCGCTCCGGCCCCCGCCTCGCGAGCGGCCTCCCGCGCAGCGGGCCGCTCCCGGCGCCGCCCCCCGGCCAGGCGCTCCGCACTGCTCACGGTGGCGGTGCCCTCGGTCTGCGTGATGGGGGTCGCCGGGATCGCCGCCGCCTCCGTGGGCGGTCTGACCGAGGACGGCAAGGACAGCGCGGCGGTCACGCCCGACGCGCACCCCGTCAAGGCGTCCACCGCCAACAACAAGCTGGACACCCAACTGCAGGGCCTGTCCGCGGGGGCGAACGACTTCGCCGACCGGGCCAGCCGGTACCAGGAGCGCATCGACCTCAAGGCGCAGCAGGAGGCCGAGAAGAAGAAGGCGGCGGAGGAGGCGGCCCGCAAAGAGCGGCTGCGCCCCAAGTTCGCCGTCCCGGTCTTCGAGAGGGGTCTCAGCGCCTACTTCGGACAGGCCGGCGTGAACTGGATGTCGGTGCACACCGGCATCGACTTCCCCGTCTCGTACGGGACGACGGTGCTGGCCGCGACCGACGGCACGGTCCGCACGCAGTGGAACAGCGCCTACGGCAACATGATGATCGTGACCGCGATGGACGGCACGGAGACGTGGTACTGCCACCTCTCCAGCTACCGGGTCCCCTCCGGTGCGACGGTGAAGGCCGGAGAGCCGATCGCCTACTCCGGGAACTCCGGCAACTCCACCGGCCCGCACCTGCACTTCGAGGTCAGGCCCGCGGGCGGGGCGCCCATCGACCCGCTGTCGTGGCTGCGCAGCCACGGCCTCGACCCGACGTAACCCCCTCCCGCTACAGCTTCTCCACCGGCGCGTACCGCAGCAGCAGCCGCTTCGCCTTGCCGTCGCCGAAGTCGATCGTTGCCTGGGCCTTGTCGCCCGTGCCCGCGACGGCGACCACCGTGCCCAGGCCGAACTGGTCGTGCGTGACCCGGTCTCCGACGGCGAGCGCCGCCACCGGCTTCTCCGTGGTGCGGCGGGTGGCGAAGCCCGAGGCGCCGGACGCCGACGAGCGGGACCGGGACGAGGACAGCGAGGCCGCCACCGAGGAGGCCGGACCGGAGGGCGCGAAGGCCGAACCGCCCGTCCGCTTCCAGTCCACGTGTGTCGGCGGGATCTCCTCCAGGAACCGGGAGGGCGGGTTGTACGACGGCTGGCCCCAAGCGCTGCGCATCGCCGAACGGGTCAGGTACAGCCGCTCCCGCGCGCGTGTGATGCCGACGTAGGCCAGGCGCCGCTCCTCCTCCAGCTCCTTGGTCTGGCCGAGGGCGCGCATGTGCGGGAAGACGCCGTCCTCCATGCCCGTCAGGAAGACCACCGGGAACTCCAGGCCCTTGGCGGTGTGCAGGGTCATCAGCGTGATGACGCCGTCGCCGTCCTCCTCGTCCGGGATCTGGTCCGAGTCGGCGACCAGGGCGACCTGCTCCAGGAAGTCGGAGAGCGCGACCGGCTCCCCCTCCCCGCGCTCCTGCTCGAACTCCAGGGCGACCGCGGCGAGTTCCTGGAGGTTCTCGATACGGGTCTCGTCCTGCGGGTCGGTGGAGGCCTGCAACTCGGCCAGGTAGCCCGTGCGTTCCAGGACGGCCTCCAAAATCGTGGCTGGTCCGGCGCCCGACTCGACGATCGTGCGGAGGTCCTCCATCAGCGTGTTGAACCGCTTGACCGCGTTCGTGGAGCGCGCGGCCATGCCGTACGCCTCGTCGACGCGGCGCAGCGCCTGCGGGAAGCTGACCCTCTCCCGCTGGGCGAGGGCGTCGATCATCGCCTCGGCGCGCTCGCCGATGCCCCGCTTGGGCACGTTGAGGATGCGGCGCAGCGGGACGGAGTCCTCGGGGTTGGCCAGGACGCGCAGGTAGGCCAGGACGTCCCGGACCTCCTTGCGCTCGTAGAAGCGGACGCCGCCGACGACCTTGTAGGGCAGGCCGACGCGGATGAAGACCTCTTCGAAGACACGGGACTGGGCGTTGGTGCGGTAGAAGACGGCGACGTCGCCGGCCTTGGCCTCGCCGGCGTCCGTGAGGCGGTCTATCTCGTCGGCGACGAACTGCGCCTCGTCGTGTTCGGTGTCGGCGACGTAGCCCGTGATGCGGGCGCCCGCGCCTGCGTTGGTCCACAGGTTCTTGGGACGGCGGGACTCGTTGCGCTCGATGACCGCGTTGGCGGCGGACAGGATCGTCTGCGTGGAGCGGTAGTTCTGCTCCAGCAGGATCGTCGTCGCGTCCGGGTAGTCCTCCTCGAACTGGAGGATGTTGCGGATGGTCGCGCCGCGGAAGGCGTAGATCGACTGGTCGGCGTCACCGACCACGCACAGCTCGGCCGGTCGCAGCTCGTCCTCGGCGGACGGTACGTCCACGGGGTGCTCGGCGGTGCCGACCAGTTCCCGTACCAGGGCGTACTGCGCGTGGTTGGTGTCCTGGTACTCGTCGACCAGGACGTGCCGGAAGCGGCGGCGGTAGTGCTCGGCGACGTCGGGGAAGGCACGCAGCAGGTTGACCGTCGTCATGATCAGGTCGTCGAAGTCGAGGGCGTTGGCCTCGCGCAGCCGCGACTGGTAGAGGGCGTAGGCCTGGGCGAGGGTCTTCTCGAAGCCGTCGGTGGCCTGGGCGGCGAAGTCCTCCTCGTCGATCAGCTCGTTCTTGAGGTTGCTGATCTTGGCGCTGAACGACTTGGGCGGGTAGCGCTTGGGATCGAGGTCCAGGTCGCGGCAGACCAGGGCCATCAGGCGCTTGGAGTCGGCGGCGTCGTAGATCGAGAAGGAGGACGTGAAGCCGAGCTTCTTGCTCTCCCGGCGCAGGATGCGCACGCACGCGCTGTGGAAGGTCATCACCCACATCGCGTTGGCGCGCGGTCCGACGAGCTGCTCGACGCGCTCCTTCATCTCGCCGGCGGCCTTGTTGGTGAAGGTGATCGCCAGGATCTGGCCGGGGTGGGCGTCCCGCTCGGCCAGCAGGTACGCGATCCGGTGCGTGAGCACACGGGTCTTGCCGGAGCCGGCGCCGGCCACGATGAGCAGCGGGGAGCCGGAGTGCGCGACGGCGGCGCGCTGATTGTCGTTCAGCCCCTCCAGGAGCGCGGCCGGGTCCACGACCGGCCGCTGGGCGCCGTCGCGGTAGTAGGCGTCCCGGTCCGGGGGCACGTCGAACTTCCCGCCGAACAGATCGTCCGGAACCGGCTCCGGAGCGTGATCGTCCTCGGGCGGCGGCGGGGGCTCTTCCTCGTGCCCGCGGGGGGCCTGGAGATCCGCCAGGAAGCTGTCGTCAAAGAGGCTGCTCATCGCTCTACGAGTCTAGGGCGCCCCACCGACAACCCGTGGCCGCCCCGGGAAATGACCGGTTCGTCGAGGCCGAGACCGAGGTCACGAAAACGTATCGGACATACCTCGCACCAACCTTCACACGAGCCACACAAGTTGGTTAGCGTGCGATCTGACCGCATGATCGTCACCGGGGGATTCGCCGACGACGCGGCCTCCCCATGCAATCCACCCGATCCCGACGGCCAACCGGCAGGCGGACGATGGAAGGAGTCGCCTCCCTTGGCGTCGCACAGCGGCACGCGGGCCGCCGCAACACCCGGATCAGGCACGCACGGACCAGGCACGCACGGACCAGGCACGCACGGACCAGTCACACACGGGGCGGACGGCGACGGGCCGAGTCCGGAAGAGGTCGAGAGGAAGCTCGACTACCTGTACGGCCGGGCGGGGTCGTCGACCGCGCGGAACGACGCCGCCCAGAAGAGGGGGGCGAGGCAGCGCGGGCTGGTCGCCGCACTCCTCGACGACGTCGCCAAGCGCGCCGACATGCTCGGCAAGGCGCGGGAGATGCTCGGTTCCTTCGCGGCGGCCCCGTACCGCAACGGTGACCCCGCCCCCGAGACCGCCGCCCTGCAGCTCGCCGAGACCCCGCAGGGCTACTTCGACCAGGCCCAGTTGATCAGCCGACTGAACGCACGCCGCGAAAGCCTGATCGACGGCCCCACCTCGCGGCCGCCGGCGCCCGAGGCCACGGTCACGGCCACAGCCCCAAGCACCTCCCCGGCCCCGGCCCCTGACCTCCCCGGGCCGCAGCACGAGATCGCGGCGGCCAAGGCGGCCGTCCAGCGGAAGCTGGCCCACGCGCGCGTACTGCTGCTGTCGACGCCCCAAGCACGTGAGGCCGTGCGCGCGCCTGAGCCCGCGCCGCAAGCGCAGGCGGCGGAGAACGCAGCGAACACGGAGTACGCAGAGAACGCTGCGAACGCGGAGAACGCCGCCCCCTCCCCTCGTCAGGGCGACGGCGCGGCCCCCGGTGCCTCGTCCGGTGTGTTCCCCGGGCGGGCGTCCGGCCCCGCGCAGGCGACCAGGGCCGACCAGGCCCTCGCCTTCGCCCGCGAGCAGATCGGCAAGCCGTACGTGTGGGGTGCGGCGGGTCCGGGATCGTACGACTGTTCCGGCCTCACCCAGGCCGCCTGGAAGGCCGCCGGCGTCACGCTGCCCCGCGCCGCCCGCGACCAGGCCCAGGCCGGTACGGCAGTCCCGCTCTCCGAGGCCCGGCCGGGCGACCTCGTCTTCTTCGCCTTCTTCGACGACGCGGACCATGTCGGTCTCTACGCCGGTGACGGCATGATGATCCACGCGCCGAGGCCCGGCGGCCGCGTCCGCGAGGAGTCCGTCCACCACGACGGCGAATCGGCGGTGCACCGCGTGGTGCGGCCGGCCTGAGGGCGGCGCGTCCCGTCCGGCCGGTTTTCGGCGGGCCGGTTTTCGGCGGGCCGGTTTTTGCACGCACCCGCGCGCGTGCCCCACGCATGGGCGCGCGAAGCTCCTTAGCATCGGGCCATGCCCGGCACCTCACCCTTCCGCGCCTGGTTGGCCCAGCGCCCCCCGGCGGCCGGGGCCGCCGTGATGGCCACCGGCATCGTGTCGGTCGCCCTGCATCTGACGGGCTACGAACTCCTGTCCCGTGTGATCCTCGCGGTGGCCTGCTTCGCCTGGCTGACGCTGGCGGCAGACTTCGCCCTACGGCTGCTGGGCGACCGAACGCGGTGGATCAGGGAGGCGGGAACGCCGGGCGCCCTCACCGCCGTCGCGGCGACGACCGTGCTCGGGACCCGTTTCTCGGCGCTGGGGTGGCAGACCCTCGCGGAGGCGCTGCTCGCGCTGGCCTTCGTGCTGTGGCCGGGGCTGCTGGTGCTGGTGGTCCGCAACTACCGCCGGCCCATGCCCGGGGCGGTGTTCCTGAGCTGCGTGGCGACCGAGGGCCTCGCCGTGCTCGCGGCCACTCTGGCCAAGGCACAGGCCGTGGCCTGGCCGGCGTACGCCGCGCTGGTGCTGTTCTGGCTCGGACTCGTGCTGTACGTGTGCGCGCTGTACTGCTTCGACCTGCGGCAGCTGCTCGAGGGGCACGGGGACCAGTGGATCGCGGGCGGGGCCCTGGCGATCTCGGCTCTCGCCGGCGCACAGCTGATCGCGGCCGGCGGCTCAGGCATGTACCTGTGGGACGCCGACGACAGCGGTGTGCTGCGGACGGTGACCCTGGCGCTCCTCGTGCTCGACCTGTGCTGGTACGCCGTCCTGGTCGTCGCCGAGCTGGCACGGCCCCGGCTGCGCTACGACGTGCGCCGCTGGTCGACCGTGTTCCCGATGGGTATAACGGCGGCGGCGAGCGTGTCCGTCGCCGCCGCCGCGGACGTCCCGTCGCGGGGGCTGGGGGAGGTGCTGCTGTGGGTCGCGGTGGCGGCCTGGCTGGCCGTCGCCACGGGCGCGGTCCTGGACGCGCGCGCGGAGCTCAGGGCGCTGCGCTGACCGTCACGTCCACAGCACGGCGATGAAGATGTTCGCCGTGGTGAGCAGGCCCACCAGGCCGAACAGGCCCTTGTCCACCTTCTCGTCGTCCCGCTTGACGTAGACCAGGCCGAGGATCACGATCAGCAGCGCCAGCTTCACGCCGATCTTGATGTTGTCGACGTGGTGGCCCTGAGCCTGGTTGAGGCCGACCAGGACCACACCGGTGACCAGCATCGTCAGCGCGCCGTGCAGCATCGCCGGCACGAACCGGGCCGTGCCGCGGCCCATCGCCTTCATCTGGGTGAGGAAGCCGCCGAGCAGCGCGGCGATACCGACGATGTGCAGACCGACGAAGAGATGGATGAGTACGTCCATGAGTCCGGAGCCTAACCAGCGGCCTTTCCTCTCCCGGCACCGGCCCGTCCCAGGCGGCCGCCCGCCGACGCGCGCACGCCGACGTGGGACGAGGGCGGACAGAGGACCCGGGTGGACACAAGCGGACGCCTGCCGGTCGCCGCATATATGCGACACATAGCACCTCGCCCAGCCCGAACGCCCCGGAAATCCACGCATCGGTCATCGCAGCGCGTGAAGGCGATGTCGCCGGAACGAGATCGCGGTCACATACGGTCACCCGGCGATCCCCTGCCGCCACTTCCGTACATGACCTCACCCGGCGCTCACCGAGCGGCTTAGCTCCTCCCTCAGGTGACCGGCTTCACCGCCGCCCGGGCCAGGGGCGGCAGCCGGACACCACCGCCGAGAAGTCCGGCGGCGGGCTGCTTCCCCTGTGCGGGCCGCCGCCGGACCCGGACCCCGCCTCCGCGGCCGGCAGAAGGGACGTGACGCTCCACGTGGCAGCGCACCGCAAGCTCCGACAGCGCTCGCTCGGCGGGAGCACCGTCCGTACGGCCGCCACGATCGCCCTCGCGGGCGCCGCGACGGCGACCGGCTTCGACGGCACCGTGCACGCCGCTCCGCGGCCGGGGCCGGAGCAGATCAAGGCCACGGTGGACAGGCTCTACCGGGAGGCGGAGACCGCCACCGAGAAGTACGACGGTGCGAAGGAGAAGGCGGACACGGCCGAGCAGCGGCTGAAGGCACTGGGCGACGAGGCCGCCCGCAGGCAGTTGAAACTGAACTCCGCCCGCGACGCGCTGGGCTCGATCGCCGCGGCGCAGTACCGGGACGGCGGGATCGACCCGGTGGTGCGGCTGATGCTGTCCGACGACCCCCGGCGGTACCTGGACGGGGCCGAGTTCGCCGAGCGCGCGGGCGTCCGGCAGACGGCTGCCGTGGCCGATGTGCGCCGGCAGCTCCGGGAGGTCGACCGGCTGCGCGGGGACGCGCGCGTGGAGCTGACCTCGTTCCGGTCACGGCAGGCGGAACTGCGCCGGCAGAAGAAGACGGTCACCACCAAACTGGACGAGGCCCGGCGGCTGCTGGCCGGGTTGTCCCCGCAGCAGCGCACGGCGATCGGCGCGGGCGGGGACACCGGGCACGCGGCCCGCCACGGCACCGGGGCCTGGGACCCACTCGGTGACCCGGCCTCGGTCACCGCCCCCGGTTCGCGGGCGGCGGCGGCCGTCGCCTACGCCTACCGGAAGCTCGGCAGCCCCTATGTGTGGGGCGCGACCGGGCCTCACGCCTTCGACTGCTCGGGCCTGATCCAGGCCGCCTACCGCTCCGCCGGGGTCTCGCTGCCCCGCACCACCTACGCCCAGATCGGGGCGGGCCAACGTGTCCCACGCTCCGCACTGCGCCCCGGCGACCTGGTGTTCTTCTACTCCGGCATCAGCCACGTCGGCCTCTACGTCGGCAACGGCCAGATGATCCACGCCCCGAACCCCTCGGCCCCGGTCCGCCTGGCCCCGGTCGACCAGATGCCCTTCGCGGGGGCGACACGAGTGGCGTGAGGGAGTCCGGACCGGGATGCGCACCGGCGGTCGGCGCCGCCCCCGCGGTGACGTGCCGTTGCTGGACGACGCGATCGCGGAGGCGTGCCTACCGGTAGGTCACACCAGCCGGCGTGCCGTCGCCCAGCGGGTCAGCTCGTGGCGGTTGGAGAGCTGGAGCTTCCTCAGCACCGCGGAGACGTGGGACTCCACCGTCTTGACTGAGATGAAGAGCTGCTTGGCGATCTCCTTGTACGCGTAGCCGCGGGCGATGAGGCGCAGCACCTCGCGCTCGCGCTGGGTGAGGCGGTCGAGGTCCTCGTCGACCGGCGGGGCGTCGGTGGAGGCGAAGGCGTCGAGGACGAAGCCGGCCAGGCGCGGGGAGAAGACGGCGTCGCCCTCCTGGACCCGGAAGATCGAGTCGACGAGGTCGGTGCCCGTGATCGTCTTCGTCACATAGCCGCGCGCTCCGCCGCGGATCACGCCGATCACGTCCTCCGCCGCGTCCGACACGGACAGCGCGAGGAAGCGCACGGGCCGCTCGGCGTCGGTGGTCAGGGCGGCGCAGCGCCGCAGCACCTCCACTCCGCCGCCGCCGGGCAGGTGGACGTCGAGCAGGACCACCTCGGGCCGGGTCGCGGTGATGACCGTGACCGCCTGGTCGACGTCCGCGGCCTCGCCGACGACCTCCACGCCCGTCTGCTCGGTCTGGCCGATCTCGGCCTGGACCCCGGTGCGGAACATGCGGTGGTCGTCGACGAGGACCACGCGCACATGCCGCCCGCCCGCCCCCGTCGTCTCCGCTCCCGCCGTACCGTTCGTCTCGGTCGGGTCGCTCATCACGTGTTCTCCGCCCTCTCCATCTCCAGCTCGACCTCCGTGCCGCCGTCCGGCACGGCCCGCAGCCGGGCCGTCCCCCCGTTGCGCTCCATACGGCCGATGATCGATTCTCTGACGCCCATCCGGTCGGCGGGTATCGCGTCGAGGTCGAAGCCGGGTCCGCGGTCCCGGACGGACACGAAGACCGTCCTGCCCTCGACCTCGGCGTAGACCTGGACGGCGCCGCCTTCGCCACCGTACTTGGCGGCGTTCACCATGGCTTCCCGCGCGGCTTGCATCTGGGCGCCGATCCGGTCGTCGAGCGGGCAGTCGCCGACCACGACCACCTCTATGGGGACGCCGTGCTTGTCCTCGACCTCGGCGGCGTTGCGCTTGACCGCCTCGGCGAGGGTGGCCGGCTCGTCGGCCTCGTCCTTGCCGTTGCCCTCCGGCTTGTAGAGCCAGGCGCGCAGGTCGCGCTCCTGGGCCCGGGCGAGGCGGCGCACCTCGCCCGCGTTCTCCGCGTTGCGCTGGATCAGGGTCAGGGTGTGCAGCACCGAGTCGTGGACGTGGGCGGCGACCTCGGCCCGCTCCTGGGCGCGGATGCGCATCAGACGCTCCTCGGAGAGGTCCTGGGTCATGCGCACGAGGTAGGGGCCGGCGAGCAGGGTTATGCCGACCAGGACGGCGAGGGCCGCCTGGAGGACCGAGCCGAGATGGGCGGCGGACCCCTGCATCACGAAGATGGCCGAGACGCCGGCCGTGACCAGCAGGACGCCCGCGCCGGCGCGGGCCAGGGTGAGCGTACGGCGGCGGCGGCCGACCTCGACCCAGCGGGCCCGGCGTGCGTTGTCCGCCTGGCGCCAGACCAGGGCGACGCCCGCGGCGACGAGGACGGCCGGCAGGAGGTAGGCCTTCGCGCCGGTGCCCGGATTGACGCTGCCGACGAAGACCATCGCCACGACGACCATGAGGAGCAGGGCGACGATCTGGCCCTTGTCCGGCTTGCGGGCGACGATTCTGCGGCGGCCGTCCGGCGAGGTCTCGGTGGTGACGAGGGACGGCGGCTTCTGGTCGCCGACGCCGCCGACGCCGAGGGGCACGAAGAACCAGAAGGCCGCGTACACCAACGCGCCGAGCCCGTCGGCCATGAACAGGCCGACGAAGACGAGCCGCACCCAGACCACGGGCAGCCCGAGGTGCCCGGCGAGACCCCGCGCCACTCCGCCGAGCCAGCGTCCGTCGCTGCTGCGGTAGAGCTTGCGCGGCGGCCGCGGGGCGTCGACGGGCACTGCTGCGGCTTCCGGCATGCCACTGATGGTCACACGCCCGGCGGTGCGGGGACATCAGGGTCCACCCCCTAGACTCCCCTGATCTTCGGATCCGCTCTTCGGAAAGGCTCTTCGAAAAGGGCCCGGGTCGCGGCCCGACGGCCTGTCGGACGTATCCCCGGCCACGGCTCAGGGGCGAATCAGGGTTCGCCCAGGGTCGTCCCGGCTCCCGCCACGACCGCACGCCCGTCACCATGGACGCATGGCGAATCACCAGCACGCCGCGAGGGGTCCGGAACCCGGCTCCGGCCCGGGCCCGTCCCCGGGCACCGGGCCGCGGGACGCCGTGCCCGGCGCGGGTGCGGGTGAACAGCCGCGGGCACCCGGGCAGCCGGGTGCGCCGCGCGCGGACGAACGGCCGGGCTCGGCCGACGGGATGGGAGGGGAGAGCGTGACGGGCACGACGGGGGCGGCCGAACACCGGGACCCGGCCACCGGGCCGGAGACCGGGACGGCGGGAGCCGGCACCGCTGCCGGGGCGCGCGCCGAGGCCGAGACCGGAGCGGGCGGCACCGGCGGGGTGGCGAAGTTCCGGCGGGACCGGACGCACCGAATGATCGGCGGCGTCTGCGCCGGTCTGGGGCGGCAGTGCGACATGGATCCGGTGATCTTCCGGATCACGCTGGCCGTGCTGGCCGCGACCGGCGGCATAGGCCTCATCTTCTACGGCTTCGCCTGGCTCTTCGTGCCGTACGACGACGAGGAGGAGAACGAGGTACGTAAGCTCCTCACCGGCCGGGTGGACGGACCGGCGCTCGCGGCCGTGCTGTTCGCGCTGGTCGGCTGCGGGGTCTTCCTGTCCATGCTGGGCAACGGCAGCGTGCTGTCCTTCGGCGTCGTCCTGTCCCTGCTCCTCGCCGGCGCCGGGTACTGGTCGCAGCATCGGGGCGCCCCCGGCCCCGACCCGCTGGCCGCCCAGGCCGCAGCCGACGCCCCGCCGGAGGCCAAGGCACCGCCGGTGCCCGCGATCTACCCCTCCTGGTGGCGCGACCCGATCGTCAAGGACGGCACCCATGTCGGCGGCACGGGCTATCTGTGGGGTCCCCGCGACTCGCGCGGCCGGGACGTCGCCACGGCCGTCAACATCGGCCTCGGCGCGCATGCCGGCCAGTACACCCGTCCGGTGCGCACCGAGCCGCCCCGCCCCCGCCCCCGCGGCCCGCGCGGGATCGGCGGCTGGGTCTTCCTGCTGGCCCTGCTCGCCGGCACCCTCGGCACCCGCCTGACCTGGGACGGCGACGCCCTGGGCACCAGCCTCCAAGCCGGTCTTGCCTGCGCGCTCGCGGTCTTCGGCCTGGGCATGGTGGTGAGCGCGTTCCTGGGCCGGACGGGCTTCGGTTCGATACTGCTGGCGCTGGTCACCGCGGCCCTCCTCGGCACTTCCGCGGCGCTTCCGAAGGACGTCACCACACAGTGGGGGCACCAGACCTGGCAGCCCGCCGCGACGGCGGGCGTCCGGCCCGAGTACCACCTCGGCACCGGGGAGGGCACCTTGGACCTGACCCGGATACGCCCCGGCAAGGGAGCGACGGTGACGACGAAGGCTCAGGTGGGCGTGGGCCGGCTGCGGGTGATCGTGCCGGCGGGCGTGACCGTGCGGGCGAACATCGAGGTGGGGATCGGCGACATCCGGCTGCCGGGCGACACCTCACAGGACGTGGACGTGGCGCCCGGCCGGCACCAGAAGATCACGCTGCCCGCGACCGCGGGCGGCAAGGACGCCGGGACCCTGGACATCAAGCTCCAGGTCGGCATGGGACAGGCGGAGGTGAACCGTGCTGCGCCATGAGTTCCAGCCGGGGAAGCTGGTGTCCGGTGTCTTCCTCACCGGCGCGGGAGTGGTCTACGCGGGCGACGCGGCCGGTGCCTGGCAGGCCCCGTGGTTCCTGCTGGCCCCGATGGTCGTCGGCGGCCTGTGCCTGGGAGGCGCGGCGGCGGTGGTGAACAGGGCCGTGCGCAGGCGCCGGGACGCCCGCGCGGCCCTCGGCGGGACGGGTACCGGAGGAACGGGCTGAGCTGCCGGTACTCCCCCGTGCCGAGCTATCGGTACTCCCCCGACCGTCGCCGCCGCCGTACCCGCAGCGCGACGTCGGCGGAGAGCATCGGGGCGCCGGCGAGGACGAGGGGCAGCCAGGCCATCAGATAGACGAGGTCGTTGCCGTAGTAGTAGGGGGTGGTGGCCCAGCTGACCGTGAGCCACAGGCTGAGGGAGATCAGCGCGCCGCCGAGCGCGGCCAGGCGGCTCAGCAGACCGATGAGGGTGCCGAGGCCGACGGCCAGTTCGGCGAAGGCGATGCCGTAGCCGAAGCCGACCGGGTTCTTCAGGGCCAGGTCGACCAGGGCCGGGATGGCGGAGGAGTCGCGGACCGCGCGCATCGTCTCGCCGATCGACCCAGGGCCGGTGTCCTGCATGAAGCCGCTGGAGGTGAGCTTGTCGAGACCGGCGTAAATAAAGGTGACGCCCAGGAAGATGCGGAGGGGCAGGAGGGCATATCGGCCCGCTGTGTCCCGCCGGCTTGGGCTCAGATCGGCATGCATGGGTCGGGTGTCCGTACGAACCTGGGTCATCGCTGCGAGCCGCCTCTCACCGCTGTCGTATGTGCCCCTCAATCGACCATACGTACGCGGGGCGGGACCCGCTCAACCCCAGGGGTATGTATTTCCGGTTTCCGCGTGACTTCGGCTCATGCGTCCCAAGGCGTCGGGGTGCTGACGGCCCTCCACAAATCCATCCGCACCCGATCCGCCGGAGGTGTCATCCGCCGGCACTCCGGCACTCCGGCACTCCGGAATTCTGTTACTCCGTCACGTCGATGGTGTACCGGTTCGTCTCCACGCCCGCCGCCGTCACCACCTGCACCTCGACCCGGCCCGGCTCCACGTCCGCCGGGACGGGCACGGTCAGTGCCGTGTCCGTGGGATTGCTGAAGCCGCCCGTGACCGGGACGAGGGGCACGTGCACGTTGACCGCGCCGATGCGGACCCTCATACGGGCCAGCCGGTCGGCCCCCTGCGCACCCGGCGGGACGAACCCGGCGCCCCGGATCTCGATGTCGTCGCCCGTCCGGATCGGCGCGTCCAGATCCCCGGCCTCCCGGGCCCGGACCACCGACAGGACGACAGGACGACCGCCGTCGGCGTACTTGCCCGCCAGGTAGGTCGCCGCCGACACCAGCACCACCACCGCCAGCCCCCACGGCAGGTCGGGCAGTTGGTCGGGGCGCCGGGCCAGCCGCACCGCCGCGAACGCCAGCGCGACGGCGCTGATCACCACGTACTGGATGTCCGTGAAGGCGCCCCGTCCCGAGTCGTCGGTCAGGAGGTCGGCCGCCCGCGGCCGGTCCGCGCGCACCTTCTGGATGCGCTGCCCCAGCACCCGCAGTCCGACCACCCGCCGTACGAGGACCGCGATCCCGCACACCACGGCGAGCACCGTGACCACACCGGCGCCGCGCGCCAGGTCCAGCCCGGAGATCAGCGCGTCGCGCTCGGTCTGGTTCGAGGCCGCGGCGAGCCGGCCCGCCAGCACCAGCACCGCGTACGCCACGAACAGCACCCACCCCGCGGCCACCGCGCGGGAGGTGGACAGCCGGTTGTCCTCGCCGATGACCGGAGCGAGCGCCCCGCCGCGCCCCCGGTGGAGCCAGGACGCGGCCGTCAGCGCCCCGGCCACCAGGACGGCCGCCAGCAGTCCCGCCGTCCGCGCGGAACTCCAGCCCACGCCGACCGCCGTCAACGCCTGCACCAGAAGCAGCAGTACGACCGCCGACCACACCGTGTACGCCGTCCAGCGCCACAGCCGTGCCAGCCAGGCCTCACCCTCGGCCCGCCCCCGCTCGGCGACGAGTTCCGCGGACTGCGTCAGTTCCTCCGAGACCCACTGCCGGGAGGCCGACGCCGAGTGCGCCACGGCCACCGGCAGTCCCCGGCCCGCGGCGAACTCGTCCCGCTTGAGAAGGAACGCGGCAACGGCCTGCCGGTGTCCCGCACGTGCCCCGTGCGGGCAGTCCCCGCAGGTGCAGCCGCCCCCATGGGCGCCCACGCCGCCTCTCGCCTCCTGCACCGCCACGCCCGACGCCCGCCTTCCCCGGATCCCGCGGCCCGGCCGCGGCAACAACACCCCTACGCAGAAGGCGAATTGTGCCCTATACCGCCCCGCCCGCGTTCGCCAGGTCCGGTCAGCGCGGGTGAAGCCGGGAACGCTGTGTTGACCAGGTGGCGGGAATCTCCGTATGAGCGAGATACCCGGCGTGCCGAGGGCTCAGGTCAGCAGGTCGGGTTCGCTGCGGCTGATGTCCTGCCACAGGGGCTGGTAGTTGATCCACGCCACCAGGTCGCCGCCGAGCTGCTCCCGGGTCGCGACCGCCAGTTCGTGGTCGATCAGGACCGGCCGGCCCGCCGCCCGGGCGGTCAGCTGCACCTGGCAGGAGCGTTCCATGGCCAGGAACCACCAGGCGGCGGCGTCCACCGAGTCGCCGACCGTCAGCAGCCCGTGGTTGCGCAGCACCAGCGCCTTGCGCGAGCCCAGCGCGGCCGCGATCCGGCGGCCCCCCTCCGCGTCGACGGCGACGCCGGTGTAGGAGCCGTAGACGGCGTGGTCCTCGTAGAAGGCGCAGCTCTCCTGGGTGATCGGGTCCAGCAGGTCACCGAGCGCCGCCAGGGCGCGGCCGTGTACGGAGTGGCAGTGGGCGACGGCCACGACGTCCGGGCGGGCGGCGTGGACCTGGGCGTGCACGGTGAACGCCGCCTGGTTGACGTGGTGGCGGCCCTCGAGCACCTGCCCGTCCTGGTTGGCGAGCACCAGGTCGCTCACGGTGACGTGCTTGAACGGCATCCCGAAGGGATTGACCCAGAAGCAGTCGCTGAACTCGGGGTCGCGCGCGGTGATGTGGCCGGAGACGCCGTCCTCGAGGCCGTACCGGCCGAAGATCCGCAGGGCGCCCGCGAGCCGCTCCTTGCGGTACCGGCGTTCGTCGTCCACCGACTCGTGCATCGGCGGCATCGCGAACAGCAGCCTCTCGGTGGGCAGGGGCGGGGGCGGGGTGGGGGTGGGGCCGAGCATGGGACCTCCGTCGCTGGATCGACGACGTACGGGCGGGAAGCTACCGCCGAACGGGCCGGGATACGAGCGCGGTGAGGTGAAGATGCCCGGCAGCACACCGGCTCCGCCGTCGTACGCCACCGAATACCGCCGAATACCGACAGAGGATGTCGGGTATCGGCGCCACACTCGGGGCATGGCGACGAACTGGGCGGCCTTTGCCGCGGCGGAACCCGACCTGGCCACGACCGTCGAGCAGCGGTTCAGGGCGTTCCCGCACCACGTCCTGGTGACTCTGCGCGCGGACGGCTCCCCGCGCACCACGGGGCTGGAGGTGCGCTTCCTGAACGGCGAGTTGTGGCTCGGCATGATGCCGGGCTCGCTCAAGGCGCTCGATCTGCGCCGGGATCCGAGGCTCGCGCTTCAGGCGAACCCGGGGCCGGACACCGCGATGGCCGGCGGTGACGCGCGGATCTCCGGGCGGGCGGTCGAGGTGGAGGACCCCGAGGTGAAGGGCGCGTACGTGAAAGAGGTGGAACCGCCACAGCCGTTCCACCTCTTCCGCACCGAGTTGACGGAGGTCGTACGGACCTGCGTCGAGGACGACACGTTCCTGGTCGTCCAGGTCTGGAAGCCCGGAGAGCCGGTGCGGACTCTCAGGCGGAACTAGGGCCGGCTCACTCCCACTCGATGGTGCCCGGCGGCTTCGACGTCACGTCGAGGACCACGCGGTTGACGTCCCGGACCTCGTTGGTGATGCGGGTCGAGATCTTCGACAGCACGTCGTAGGGCAGCCGCGACCAGTCGGCGGTCATGGCGTCCTCGCTGGAGACCGGGCGCAGCACGATCGGGTGGCCGTAGGTGCGGCCGTCGCCCTGGACGCCGACGCTGCGGACATCCGCGAGCAGGACCACCGGGCACTGCCAGATGTCACGGTCGAGGCCGGCCGTCGTCAGCTCCTCGCGGGCGATGGCGTCGGCCTCGCGCAGCAGGTCCAGGCGCTCCTTGGTGACCTCGCCGACGATCCGGATGCCGAGGCCGGGGCCAGGGAAGGGCTGGCGCTGGACGATCTCGTCCGGCAGGCCGAGCTCCTGGCCGACCATGCGGACCTCGTCCTTGAACAGCTGGCGCAGCGGCTCGATCAGCTTGAACTCGAGGTCCTCGGGCAGGCCGCCGACGTTGTGGTGCGACTTGATGTTCGCGGTGCCGGTGCCGCCGCCGGACTCGACGACGTCCGGGTAGAGGGTGCCCTGGACGAGGAACTCCACGGCCGGGCCCTCGTCCGCGATGATCTCCGCCTGGGCCTGCTCGAAGACGCGGATGAACTCGCGGCCGATGATCTTCCGCTTCTCCTCGGGGTCGTTGACCCCCTTGAGGGCGGTGAGGAAGCGCTCCTCGGCGTCCACGACCTTCAGCTGCACGCCGGTCGCGGCCACGAAGTCCTTCTCGACCTGCTCGGTCTCGCCCTTGCGCATCAGGCCGTGGTCGACGTAGACGCAGGTCAGCTGGGAGCCGATGGCCTTCTGCACGAGTGCGGCGGCGACCGCGGAGTCCACGCCCCCGGACAGCCCGCAGATCGCCCGCTTGTCGCCGACCAGCTCGCGGATGGCGGCGACCTGCTCGTCGATCACGTTGCCGGTGGTCCAGTTCGGCTTGAGGCCGGCACCGCGGTAGAGGAAGTGCTCCAGGACCTGCTGGCCGTGCGTGGAGTGCATGACCTCCGGGTGGTACTGGACGCCGTACAGCTTCTTCTCGTCGTTCTCGAACGCGGCGACCGGGACGACATCCGTGGACGCCGTGACCGAGAAGCCCTCGGGGGCGGCGGAGCAGGCGTCGCCGTGCGACATCCACACGTCCTGGTCGGCCGGGGTGCCCTCGAAGAGGGTCGAGGAAGGCTTGGAGACGGCCAGTCCGGTACGGCCGTACTCGCGGGCTCCGGAGTTGTCCACGGTGCCGCCGAGGACCTGCGCCATCAGCTGGAAGCCGTAGCACATGCCGAAGACGGGGACGCCGGACTCGAAGATCGCGCGGTCGAGGCGGGGGGCGCCCTCTTCGTACACCGAGGAGGGGCCGCCGGAGAGGATGATCGCCGCCGGGTTCTTGGCGAGCATCTCCTGAACCGGCATGGAGCTCGGCACGATCTCGCTGTAGACCCGCGCCTCGCGGACGCGACGGGCGATGAGCTGGGCGTACTGCGCGCCGAAGTCGACGACCAGGACGGTGTCGGGGGCGGCGGCAGCGGGGGTCGCTGATGACACGGGGTGCCTTCCGGCGGTCGGGGGGTCCTTGTGTTTGTCGATTCTACCGACGTGGTCGCGGGTGCCTCCCCCCGTCGCCTCGGCGACCGCCGCCCAGGGCATCCCGCCCCGGGCATCCCGTCCAGGGCCCGTCCACCGTCCGTCTCATCAGGTGAACCGTGTTGGAGGTCGCGGGCAGGCGAGGCATACTGGCAGCATGCTCGCGCAGACGACCTTCGTGTTTACCTATGGCACCCGGCCCACCGGCTGCCATGGTCGTGCTGCTTGAGCAACTGACAAGCGACTTCCCAGGCGCCCCGGGCCGACAAGGTCCGGGGCGCCTGGCGTTGTGGTCCTTGTCATCCGGGGCACCGCACCCGACCAGCGAGGAGCCCCCCGCCATGACCGCCACCGCAGCACAGCCCCAGACCCCGGCAGCCGCCGCCGCGAGCGGCGCCCGCACCGACGAGGCCGCGAACGTGATCAGCGGCGCCCGGGAGCGCATCGACACCCTCGACGACCGGATCATCGGCCTGATCCAGGAACGGATGGCCGTATCCGCCGTGATCCAGGAGACCCGGATCGCCTCCGGGGGCCGACGGGTGAACCTCTCCCGCGAGATGGAGATCCTGGGCCACTACAGGGACGCCCTGGGCAAGCCGGGCACGACCCTGGCGATGACGCTGCTGGAGCTGTGCCGGGGCAGGATCTGACCCCCTGACCGCCGCCCTCCTCACCCGCCCCCGCTGCCATGCCTCACCGCTCTCACCCGTACGGCGCGTGACCGCCGCGCGGTCCGCCTCGTTGTTCCGGTGTCCGTGCCAGCCAGGGACGGGCCCGAAAGAACCACGCGTGGATCTCCGGAGCGATGAGGCGTGCGGATCATGCCGCGCGCCGTGGGACCTCGCTCCTGGGAAGTGACCGGACGGCAGGGGACAGCAGCCCGGTCACCCAGATAAACGGCCGGCTCCGGGGACGCCCGGAGCCGGCCGGCGGAACAGGAAAACGCACCAGGCCGGGCCAAAGGGCTGCGGACGCCAGGTTCGTCCAGCACGATGCCCACACAGCTCCCGGCTCCGCACTCCCGTACGGACGGCAGCGCCGTGGTGCGCCACCCGACAGCCAGAGGCCGGGACCAGGTGCGCGCCCCCCGTGCGCCGGGGCGCACGCCGACGCATCACGAGGCGCGGAGGGCACACGGCAGCGGCAGGCGGCGCAATCCCCCGGCGCCGCCCTGACGTCGGTGCTGTCGAGAGAGGGCCCCGCGACCCAAGGCCGCGGGGCCCTTCGCCTGCGCACTCGCGGACACGACCCCGGGAATGTGACGCAGGACACACATGAATCCTGCCGACCGGTGCGCAACCATTCACGGTCCCCCCGGGTCACATCAGCAGACGGAGGAGGACCTGCGCCAGGAGGGGGGTGCAGGTCCTCTCTCTTGCCCGGGCCTGTTCACCGGCGCCGTTCCTACTTCCTCGGCGGCACCGACGGCATCCCCAGGAACGGCAGCCGCAGCGCGCCGAAAGCCTCCGCCGGGACCGCCGGATGCCGTGGCGCCACCGGCCGCAGACGCCCGTAGGCCGCACCCTGCGGCGGGCGCGGGTCGGTCTCGCCCTCGTTGGGCCAGTACGACATCGCCCGCTCGGCCTGGGCGGTGATGGTCAGCGACGGGTTCACCCCCAGGTTCGCCGAGACCGCGGCGCCGTCGACGACCGAGATGCCGGGGTGGCCGTAGAGGCGGTGGTACGGGTCGATGACGCCGGTCTCGCGCGAGGAGCCGATCGGGCAGCCGCCGAGGAAGTGCGCGGTGAGCGGGGTGCCCATCAGCTCGCCCACGTTGGACCCGGCGAAGCCGTTGATCTCGGCGGCGAGCGCGGTGGCGCTCTCCGTGGCGGCCCTGATCTGCTTGGGGTTGGGCGCGCCGTGCCCCTGGCGGGCCGTGAGGAGTCCCCTGCCCATGCCGTCCGGTTTCAGGTACGTGGTCAAGGAGTTGTCCAGGGACTGCATCACCAGGCCGATGATGGTCCGCTCCGACCAGCGGCGGTTGGACAGGGAGCGCAGGACGAGCAGGGGATGGCGGGCGGCGTTGGCCAGCCAGGCCGCCGCCCTGGACGAGCCCTCGGCGTACGGGACCTGGAGGATCGACAGGCCGCCCATCGAGTTGGAGCCCTTGCCGTAGCGGACCGGCTCGATGTGGGTGTTCTCGTCCGGGTGGATGGAGGACGTGATGGCGACTCCGCGGGTGAAGTCCGCCTTCGGCTCCCCGGTCGCCTTCCGGTAGCGCCGGTCGTCGGTCTGGGCGCCCACCAGAGCCTCGGAGTTGGTGCGGGTCAGCTCGCCCAGCCGGGGCGAGAGGCAGGGCAGCCGGCCGCTCTCCCTCATGCGGTGCAGCAGCGTCTGGGTGCCGTAGGTGCCGGCCGCCAGGACCACCCTGCGTGCCGTGAACAGGCGGCCCGCGCCCTTCTTCTTGTCGTCGGTGGGGAGCGTGGCGACCGCGTAGCCGCCGCGTGAGTCGTCCGTGACCGACACGACCGTCGTCATGGGGTGGACCACCGCGCCCGCCTTCTCGGCGAGGTACAGGTAGTTCTCGTTCAGGGTGTTCTTGGCGCCGTGCCGGCAGCCCGTCATGCACTCGCCGCACTCGGTGCAGGCCTTGCGGTCCGGTCCGGCCCCGCCGAAGTAGGGGTCCGCGACCCGTTCGCCCGCCTTCGCCGTCGTCGCGCCGTCGGCGTCCTCGCCGTCGCCGAAGAACACCCCGACCGGCGCCATGTGGAAGGTGTCGCCGACGCCCATCCGCTGCGCGGCGGCCTTCAGATGCACGTCGGAGGGGGTCGTCGTCGGGTTGAGCCGCACGCCGAGCATGCGCCGCGCCTGGTCGTAGTACGGCGCCAACTCGTCCTGCCAGTCGGTGATGTCCCGCCACTGGGGGTCGTCGAAGAAGGGCTTCGGCGGTATGTAGAGCGTGTTGGCGTAGTTCAGGGAGCCGCCGCCGACACCCGCGCCGGCCAGCACCATGACGTTGCCGAGCAGGTGGATGCGCTGGATCCCGTACATGCCGAGCTTCGGGGCCCACAGGTAGTTCTTCAGGTCCCAGGAGTTCTTCGGCAGGGTCTCGCGGGTGAAGCGGCGGCCCGCCTCCAGGACGCCGACGCGGTAGCCCTTCTCGGTCAGGCGGAGTGCGGAGACCGATCCGCCGAACCCCGACCCCACGACGATGACGTCGTAGTCGTAGCCGTCTTGAGACACGTGCTCTCCTTGTCGGGAACGAGGGGCCGCTAGCGGAAACGGCACGCCTTCATCAGCCTCAGGCTGCGGCTCATGAACGCCGCGTACCGCTCGTCGTCCATGCCGAGCGACGGGGCCATGGGCAGCAGCCGCTGGTGGGCCAGGGTCTGGGCCTCGGTGTACTTGAGGATGCCCTCGGAGCCGTGCCGGCGGCCGAGCCCCGAGTCCTTCATGCCGCCCATCGGCGACTGGACGCTGCCGTAGGCGGGGGCGTAGCCCTCGTTGATGTTGACCGTGCCGGTGCGCAGCCGGGCGGCGACCTCGCGGCCGCGGCGGGCGTCCCTAGTCCAGACGGACGAGTTCAGGCCGTACGGCGTGGAGTTGGCGCGCTCGATCGCCTCGTCGTCGCTCGTGAAGCGGTAGACGGAGACGACCGGGCCGAAGGTCTCCTCCGTGCACACGGCCATCGGGGCCTCGACGCCGTCGAGGATGGTGGGCTCGAAGAAGTACGGGCCGATGTCCGGGCGGGCGACGCCCCCGGCCACCACCTTGGCCCCCTTGGCGACGGCCTCCTCCACGTGCCGGGTGACGGTCGCCAGTTGCCGCGCCCCGACCAGCGAGCCCATGTCGGCGCCGTACGCCAGGGACGTGCCGAGCCGCATCGCCCGCGTACGAGCCGCGAACCGCTCGAGGAACGCGTCCGCGACCGCCTCGTGGACGTACAACCGCTCGATGGAGATGCACAGTTGACCGGCGGAGGAGAAGCAGGCGCGGACCGCTCCGGCCGCCGCCTTCTCGATGTCGGCGTCCTGGAGCACCAGCATGGCGTTCTTGCCGCCGAGTTCGAGGGAGACGCCGACCAGGCGGGCGGCGGCGCTCTGGGCGACCTCGCGTCCGGTGCGGGTGGAGCCGGTGAAGGAGACGTAGTCGGCGTGCTTGACGACCTCGGGGCCGACGACCGGGCCCTCGCCGATGACGACCTGGAACACCTCGGCGGGCAGCCCTGCCTCGACGAGCAGGTCGCGGGCCCACAGCGCGGTCAGGCAGGTCTCGGTGTCGGGCTTCATCACCACCGCGTTGCCCGCGACGAAGGCGGGCAGCGCGTCGCCGACGGACAGCTCCAGGGGGTAGTTCCACGGGGCGATCTGGCCCACCACCCCGCGCGGGTGGCGCAGTTCGGTGACGCGCGTGAGAGTGGGGATGGCGCCCGTGTGCCGCTTGGGCTTGAGGTAGGCGGCGGCGCGGCGGCCGTAGTGCCGGGCGGCGACGGCGACGGCCTGGACCTCCTCGTGCGCGTGCAGGCGGGCCTTGCCGGTCTCCAACTGGATCAGGTCAAGGACCTCGGCCTGGCGGGCGAGCACCAGGTCGTGGAAGCGGAGCAGGACGGCCGCGCGCTGCCGTACCGGAACCCGCGCCCACACCGCCTGTGCGGCGCGTGCCCGTTCGTAGGCACCGGCCACGTCCTCGGGGGTGGACTCGGGCAGGTCGGCGAGCTTGTCGCCGGTGAACGGCGTGTGGTTGGCGGTCCGGCCGGATCCGGCGACGCCCTTGGTGAGCCGGGCGACCAGCTCGGGGGTCACCACGTCGGCGGCGGTACGGGCCCCCGCGGGGGCGGGGGCCTGGGGATTGGTGCCGGTCTTCGCCGGGGCCTGCGCGTCCGTCATGACGCGCAGGGTATGCCGGTCGGGCGGCTTTGTGTACCCGTCAGTAATAGGGATTCACGGGATTCACCGAGTGCTCACAGCGCGCCAGTGATCACTGGCAACGAATGCGCTGATCAGGGCGTTGTCACAGGAGATCGAGGTCCAGGTTGGCAATCGCCGCGCGCGCCACCTCACGCCCGCGTTCGGTGAAGTCGCCCTTGCCCGGGTAGCCGACGGTGAGCTTGTACAGGTCGCCCTCGGCGGTCGTGTAGTAGAACATCCGCAGCTCGCGCGGCATCGGGTGCGTGCTGTCGTTGGTGGTGTAGACGATCGTGTTCTCGGCGGCCTTCTTGCCCTGGTACGTCGAATCCTTCGGGTGGGTCGTCGGATTCTCGGGCATGCTGAGTTCGTAGTTGCCGGACTGTTTGTAGGTGCCGTTGTCGTCGTACATCTGGGCGGCCGCGGAGTCCTTGATGGAGCGTTCCGGTTCCTCGGACTTCCTCAGCAGGCGCAACCCGACCGTGATGCTGCCGCTCCAGTCGCTGTAGGTCACCCAGTGCTTCTTGTCGTTCTTCCCGTCCGGTACCTGCCTCTGATAGTCCTTCGGCACGGCGATCGTCGCGGCGACGTCCTTCTCCTGACGGGTCGCCCAGCCCTCGGGCAGCGGGCCCGCGAACGGGTGGGCGGTCAGGACGTACGCCGTCACCGCGGCCGCGACGACCGCCGCGCCGAGCCCGAGCCACGCCCCGCGCCCGAGCCGGAGGCCGCGCGGCCCGCCGGGAGCGCCCTCGGCGTACCGCACCACCTGCGTGGGTGCCGGAGCGGACGGCGCGGCGGCCGCCTCCAGCAGGGCACGGACCCGGAAGGCGGGCGGCCGGTGCGCCGGGTCCTTGTGCAGCAGGCCGGTGATGGCCTCGGCGAGCGGGCCCCGCGCGGCGGCCGGCGGGGCGGGCGTGGCGTTGAGGACCGACTGGAGGGTGGCCGGGGTGTTGCTGCGGCGGAACGGGGAGACGCCCTCGGTGGCCGCGTACAGGACCACGCCGAGCGACCACAGGTCGGAGGCCGGGCCGGGGCGCTGCCCCAGCACCCGTTCGGGCGCGATGTACTCGGGTGAGCCGACGAAGCCGCCGGTGTCGGTCAGGCTGGTCTCGCCCTCGATCTGGGCGATGCCGAAGTCGGTGAGGACGATCCTCTCGTGCCGGCCGAGCAGGATGTTGTCCGGTTTGACGTCCCGGTGCAGGACGCCCGCGGCGTGCGCGGCCTCGAGCGCACCGAGCACCTCCAGGCCCATTCGGGCCGCCTCGCGGGCGTCCAGGGTGCCTTCCTGGAGCGCGGCTCCGAGCGAGCGGCCCTGCACCAGCTCCATCACGATCCACGGCTGCCCGTCGACGACGGCCACGTCGTGGACGTTGACGACCGCGGGGTGGTCGAGCCGGGCGGCGGCGCGGGCCTCGCGGCGCATGCGCTCGAAGGTGTTGGCACGTTCCCGTTCGGGAAGGTGGTCGGGGACGCTGGGCTCCTTGACGGCGACCTCGCGGTCCATCGTCTCGTCCTTGGCCCGCCACACGGTCCCCATGCCGCCGTGCCCGAGCTTGGCGAGCAGCCGGTAGCGCCCGCCGATCAGCCGACCGGCGCCGGGATCCTGCGGCTGCGCGGGTGCGGTGCCGTGCGGCTGCCAGGGTGCAGTGCCCTGCGGCTGCCCTTCCCCGCCGTCCGGTGCGGGCGCGGCGTACCGGTTGTGGGGATGGGGCACCCGTCCCTGTCTGTCCGGCGGTTGCAAGGCGAAAGTCGTCGGATCGTCGGCCCCGTGCTGGGCGCCCCCGTGGTTGCTCATGGGTCCATCCATATCGCGACCGCCTCCGCCGACTCCAGCAGGCGGCGTATCCGGTCACCGACCCGTGACCTACCGTGCGTGGAAACTGCCGACCGCGACGTCGAACTGCTCCTTGGCCTCGCCCACCCTGCCGACCGGTGCCGACACCCATACGTCGTACATCCGCCCGCCCTGCTCCCAGCACAGGTCGTAGGTGTGCCGCGGGCCCTCCGCCGCGCTGAAGCCGTCCCAGGTGAACTCCCACAGCGCGGCCGGGTGTCCGCGGTGGCTGGTGGCGGTGACCCGGCCGTCGTGGTAGCCGGGGTTGGTGTCCGGTCCCGCCGCGTCGGCGCGGCGCATCGCCGCGAGCGGGCCCCCGCTTCCCGGCTCGGTGACCTTGATGCCGAGGCGTAAGGCCTCCCCGGGCGACACGTAGAAGATCCGCTCGCCCTGCGGCTCGCGGGTGAAGCCGTTCGGTACGGCGACGGAGAAGCCGGCCGCGTCGTGGACCAGGTGGTAGCCCGAAGGCGCGGTGGTGCCGTCGCCGGCGGGCGGGGCGGCACGGGTGACGGTGACCGTGGAGACCGGGACGGGGAGCGAACCGGGCGGCGAGCTGGGCGGTGCTGACGGCGTGGTCGACGGGGAGGCGGTGCCGGACGGGGTGCCTGCGGAGGTGTCCGGGGCCGAACTTGTCGGCGTACCACCGCCGTTGCCGCCGCCCTGCATCAGCAGCGCCACGGCGGACACGCCCGCCCCGGCCGTGGCGGCCACCAGCAGCGCGGCGATCAGCACGTTCCGGGTGGGGTACCGGGCGGAAGCCGAGGAGGCGGGGACCGTCGGCGCCGGCCCAGGCACGTGAGGCGCGACGGGCACGCCGCGCTGCGTCGGCGTGCAGGGGACCGGCGGCTCCGGTGCGCGGCCCGATTCCAGGAAGGCGCGCAGCATCCGCTCCGCCTCGGCCGCCGCCAGCCGCCGGTCCGGATCGCGCTCCAGCAGCCCGCGTACGACGGGCAGGATCGGCGCGGCCTGCGCGGGCGGCCGGATCTCGTCGACGACGACCGCGTGCAGGATGCCGCCCAGCGAGTCGCGCCGGAACGGAGACTCGCCGCTCAGGGCGGTGCACAGCAGCGCGCCGAGCGACCACAGGTCGGACTCCGGTCCGGTCCTGGCCCCGGACATCCGCTCCGGCGCGGTGTACTCCGGCGAGCCGACGAAGGACCCGGTCTCGGTGAGCGTGGTCGCGCCGGCCATCCGCGCGATGCCGAAGTCGGTGAGCACGATCCGGTCGGTGCCCGGCTCCACCAGGACGTTGGCCGGCTTGATGTCCCGGTGCAGGACACCGGCGGCGTGCGCCGTGCGCAGCGCGCTCAGCAGGGCGACGCCGATGCGTGCGCCCTCGGCGACGTTCACCGGGCCGCGCGCGGCGATCCGGTCGGCCAGCGAGCCGCCGTCGATCAACTCCATCACGATGTACGGGCGTTCGTCCTCGACGACGACGTCGTGCACGACGACGATGTGCGGGTGCCGCAACTGGGCGACCGCGCGGGCCTCACGCAGGGTGCGCTCCCGCTGGAGAGCGGCCTCCTCGGCGGACAGGGTCTCGTCGAACGCGAGTTCCTTGACCGCGACCCGCCGTTCGAGGAGTTGGTCGGTCGCCCGCCAGACGATGCCCATGCCCCCGCGTCCGAGCCTCGCCTCCAGGCGGTAACGGCCCGCGATGACACGGAAGTCGTCCCCCTCGATCCCCATACGCCCCATCATGCCGCATCGCCCGGGCCCCCTCCGGGACGTCGACCGGCCAACAACGCGGCCTCCGGCCGGGGTCAGCCGGCGGTCGGCTGCCAGCTCTTGAGCACGGTCCGGAACTGCTGCCGCGTCCGTGTCCAGTCCTCCTCCGGTGAGGACATGTAGATCGCGTACTCGACGCCGCCGCGGGAGATGTACGTCTCCTCGATGGCGTGGCGCGGGCCGGGGAACGGCGTGTCCTTCGCCAGGGCCGTCCAGCTGTGCTCCCACAGGGAGCCCGGGCGGTCGCGGTAGGTGTTCGGCTCCAGGCTCAGCCGCCGGTAGTCGACCAGCCTCTGGAGCCGCCGATCCAGGTCGAGTTGGTGCTCGTGGCCGGTGGCGAATTCCGGCGTGTCGTCCACGGCGACGCGGATGAAGTGCTTGCCGCCGTCGGGGGTGTAGTCGACCTGGTGGGTCGCCTCGTCGAACTCCTGCCGCTGCCAGCTCCTGTCGGGCACGGCGATGCTGAAGCCGTAGGGGTCGCGGACGCGCACCCAGCCGTCCGGGAGACCGCCGGAGCCGTTGGTGGTCGGGGAGGGCGTGGTGGTCCCGGGCGGCGGGGTCGACTGGGAGGTGCCGGAGTCCTGCCGCCGGTTCTGGTCCCACTTCTGCAGCATCAGGGCGGTGCCGCCGCCGACGAGCGCGGCGAGCGCCACGACCAGGATCAGGGTGCGCAGGCGGCGCCTGGGTACCGGGGCCGGGTGGTGCTGCAGCGCGGGTCCGGCGGCCGCCGGTTGGGGCACCGGGTACGGCGTGGTGGCCGGCGGCCACGACCCCTGGGCGGGGTGCGCGGCGGTCTCCGGGGGGAGGCCGGCCGCCTGCGTGGGCACGTACGCCTGCGCGCTGCTCGGCCTGCGGCCCTCGGCCGCCTCGGCGAGCATCTGCTCGGCCTGCTCCGCCTGCGGCCGTTCGGCCGGGTCCTTGCGCAGCAGGGCGGTGATGACCGGGGCGAGCGGGCCGGCGTGCCGCGGCTCGCGCGGCTCCTCGTCGACGACCGCCTGCATGGTGCTCAGCGGCGAGGTGCGGCGGAACGGCGACAGGCCCTCCACCGCCGTGTAGAGCGTGGCACCCAGCGCCCACAGGTCGGAGGCCGGCCCCGGGTCGTGGCCACGGACGCGCTCGGGGGCCAGGTAGTCGACCGAGCCGACGACCTCGCCGGTGCGGGTGATGGTGGTGTCGCCCTCTATCTGGGCTATACCGAAGTCGGTGAGCAGGACGCGGCCGTCCTGGCCGAGGAGGACGTTGCCGGGCTTGACGTCGCGGTGCAGCACCCCGGCGGCGTGCGCCGCGCGCAGGGCGCGCAGCACCCATATGCCGATGCGAGCGGCCTCCGCCGGGTCCATGCGGTCCCGCTCCTTGAGCGCGTCCGCCAGCGAGCGGCCCTCGACCAGCTCCATCACGATCCACGGGCGGCCGTCGTGCTCCAGTACGTCGTGCACGGTCACGACGGCGGAGTGGTTGATCCGCGCCGCCGCGCGCGCCTCCGCCCGAGTGCGCGCCAGCAGGACCTCCTGGTCGCTCTCGGCAACGTAGAGCGCGGCGGTCAACTCCTTGATGGCGACGGCCCGGTGCAGCACCTCGTCGTGTGCGCGCCACACCCGGCCCATGCCGCCGCTGCCGATGGCCTCATCGAGCCGGTAGCGCCCCGAGAGGAGCAGGCCCTGCATCTGATTCACGTTTCCCCGCAGTGGTCTTGACAGGCTCAGGGTATGGACCAGCACACCTACTGGGAACCGGCGGGGTCCCAGGAAGGCCTCACTGTGACGGTTGTCGCTCCCCGGAGTGTGCGGTTCGGGCGGTTCCTGCGGTTCGGACGGTTACGGCGGTTCAGCCGGTGTACCGGTACGTCGCCGAAGCCTGCTCGTACAGCGTGGTCACCCGGTCCCGCTGGGCCTCGGGCCCCCGTACCTGCACCACGTGGTACTTGCCGTCGATCAGGATGGCCAGGTTGCGCACGTACAGCTGCCGCCCGCTCGCGTCCGTCCAGGTGAACTGCCCCTCGGCCATGGTCCGTCCGCCGACCTGGGTGGTCCGCAGGCCCGACGAGGTGGCCCAGCTGGAGTCCCGGTAGGCCTGCAACTCGCGCTCCTTCTCCCGCTGGTACGCCATCGGGTCGCTGCCGAACTCGGCCGCGGCGTCCCGTCCGGGCACCACGATCAGCTCGAACCCACCCTGGGAGTAGATCACTTGGCCCATCCCGTTGCCGGGCGTGCGCACCCAGCCCTTGGCTACGGCGACCTGGAAACCGGCCGGGTCCTTGCGCAGCGTGAAGCCGTCGGAGACATCCGGCGCGGTCGTCTGCGCCTCGGCCGAACCGGCCGTCTGCGAAGGGCTGTCGTCCGCCGCGGACGAGGTCTGGCCGGGTTGCGGAGCGCCGCTCCCCCCGTCGTCGCCGCCCGAGTGCGTCGGGGCGGGGCTCGCCTCACCGGCCGTTCCGGTGCGGTCGCCGCCCACCGCGCCGTCGCGGTCGGCCTTCGGCATGAACAGCACCGCGTAGGCGACGGCGGCGGCCATCAGAAGCAGAATGAGCAGGAGCAGCGTGCGGCCCAGGCGCCGCGGCGAACCCGTCTGCCGTTTGTGCCGTGCGTGTGTGGCGGGCAGCCCGGCGCGCCGCCTGCGCACCAGCTCGCCGCGGCGCCGCACGACGGGCAGCCTGCTGGGATCGGCGGGCGGGGCGGCGATGACGTGCGCACCGGCCTCCGGCTCGGGCGCGGAGCGCACCAGCGAACGCAGCCAGCCGCGCAGCTCCTCGAAGTCGAGGCGCTCGGTGGGGTCCTGACGCAGCAGCGACTCCACGACCGGACGCAGCGGCCCGCACTCCTCCGCGTACGCGGGCGGCTCGGCGCACACCATCTGCACCAGCTCGGCGGTCGACTCCTCCGGGTACGGCGCGTGGCCCTGCACGGCTCGGAAGAGCAGTGCCCCCAGCGCCCACAGGTCGGTCGCCGGGCCGATGGGCGCGGCCAGCTGCCAGTTCTCGTGCACGGGCCCGGCCTGCTCCGGTGCCCATCGTTCGGTCACCGGCCCCACCACGGCCATCCGCGCCTGCCGCGCCCGCTCGGCGGCCAGCGCGGTGGCGGGCCCCCGCCGCACGGGACCGCCGGCGGCGAGATCGCCCCAACGGGCTGGTACGCGCCCGGCGTCGTCCGCCGCGCCCGCACCGGGCTCGGCCCGGCCTTGTGCGGGCACCACGTACGCGGCGCCCGAGGTGCCGTGACCGGCGGCCGGGCCGCCGTGGCCCGAGCCCGCGATGCCGTGGTCCGGTGCCGAGCCGGGGGTGGTTCCGGGGCCGAGGGCCGGCGGGGCTCCGAGTCCCGTGGTGCGGGGCGGGTGCGGGCCGGGCTCGTCGTCGGTGGGGTGGTCGGGGGTCGCGGGTGGGAGCGCCGTGCTTGCTCCGGGGTACGGGGCGGTGCCGTTCCGGGTGGGAGCCTGGACGCCGTAGGGATCGGCGATCTGGCCCGGCGGTGTGGCGGTTCCGGCGGCCCGGGGCTCGCCCTCGACGGGTGTGCGGGCGCCGGGCAGTTCGGCGCGTGCGCTCTGCTGTGCCTCCTGCACCCGGGCGGCCGCCCGCGCGCCGGCGCGGTACGCGGCGATCGCCCCGGCCCGCGCCGCCCTGATGTCCCCGCCGGTCTGAGGCGTCCGCCGCGCGGGCGTGCCCGGTGCGCCGGGCCCGGCGTCCGGGCCGGGCAGCGGCAGCGGCCCGGCCGCCCGCGCCTCGATCGCGGCCCGCCGCGCGGCCTCGGGATCCGCCGGCGGAGTGCCGGCGCCGCCCCCGAAACCGCCGACGCCGCCGGTGACTTCGGTGAATCCGCCGAAGCCCGCCCCGCCGGCCGCACCAGCCGAGGCACCGAGGGCCGTGGAACCGCCCGGCGTGCCGGACACACCGTCAGGATGGTCCTCGTCCCCGGTGTCCTGGACCGGGACCGGGTCGTACCCGCACAGGGCCTCCTCCGCCGCCCCGACCGCGAGGCCGGTCAGCATCACGCGGCCGTCGTCGCAGACGAGGACCGTGCGGGCGGTGATGTTGCGGTGCACCCAGCCGTGGGCGTGCAGCACGCGCAGCGCCGTGAGGATGTCGGAGGCGACCTCGGCCGCCCGGTACGGCGTCAGCGGCTTCTCGGCGAGCAGTGCGGCCAGCGGCCGCGCGGCGACCAGTTCACTGACGACCCACAGCGAGCCGCCCTCCGCGAACACATCGAAGACCTGGTCCAGCCGGGGATGGTCCGGGATCCGCGCCGCGGCCTGCGCGGCCTCGACCGCCCGCCGCACCGCCGGATCGGTGGGCCGCCGCGTCGCCTCACGCGCGCCACGGGCATCGCCCGCCTCACGCCCGGTACGGACCGGCCCCCGCCGGGAGGCTCCGTCGCGCGCGGTGAAACCGTCGGGCAGCCCGTCCGCGTCGAGCACCTCCGCCTCGACCACCTCCGGCAACGGCACCTGCCTCAGCAGGACTTCCTGCCCGCTGTAGGTGTCGAAGCCCCGGGTCTCGGTCAGTTCGTACTCGTCGGACGGAGGCAACGGCAGGCGGTAGCGGTCGGCGAGAACCCGGCCCGCATAGTCGTCCACATTGCCTCCCCCGGCCGCACGGTCGGTCAATTCCGTTCGCCACGCGTCCCGTTCCCGATGCTTACGGTCCGCAACCACTCACGATACGTGCCGGAGGCAACCCGCAATGACGGGATGCGAGATCTCGCCGCGCCGAACCCGGAACCCCGGGGACGGACGGCGGGACCGGTCCGCTCACTACTTCTTGGGCTGGAAGGTCCCCGTCAGCGTCTTCCAGGTGCTCTTGCGCAGGTCGCTGTCCCACGTCGCGGCCTTCGCGCTGTACATCAGCGCGTGCCCGAGGTGGTCGTTCACCACGAACCCGCGGTCGATGGAGCGGTACTTGGTCCCGCCCTCGACGTAGGTGAACTCCCAGTCGGCGGTGTTCCAGCCGCGGTACTCCACCGCCTCTATGCGCACCCTCTGGTACTGAGAGCGCACCATGCCCTTTTCCTGGTTGGTCCAGTCGGTCACCGGGTCGCCCTTGGGCGTGGTGGTCCAGGCAACGAGCAGCCGCTGCCCGTCGGGGCCGGTGAAGCGGACCCCCGCGGGGTCGGTGCTCGCGTACGTCCAGCCCTTGGGCAGCCCGATGGAGAAGCCCTGAGCGCCCTTGTACGTCGACGCCACAGCGGCGCCGCCGTCCCCGGACCTGTCCCCGCCGGAACCGGAACCTGAATCGGAACCAGAACCGGAATCGGAACCCGCACCGGAGCCCTTGCCCGACTTCCCGGTGTCGGTGTCCGTGGCCGGTGTGCCGCCGGAGCCGTCGGCCTCCGTCTCGGAGCCGGACCGGTCCCCGCCCGTGGCGGGCTCGCCGCTCGCGTCCTTCTTGGTGGAGGCGCCCGCGGACGGGTCGGCGGTGGCTGCCGTGCGGCCAGCCGCGTTCTTGTCGTCGCCGCCCTTGTCGTCACGGCCGAGCGTGAGGGCGAGCACGGTGCCGATCACCGCGAGCACCACGACCACCGCGACGATCACCAGCGTCCGCCGCGGCACCACGTCGGTGAGCGACGCCCTGGGCGCCGGGCGCGGGGGCAGGTCCAGGTCCGGCGGGGTCATCACGGGCCACCCGGAACCGGGCCGCCCCGCCTGCGCACCACCGGCACCACTGTCCGAAGTGGACGCGGCCTGCGTCCGGGCCTCCGCCGCCTTCGCGTCGGCCCCGCCCGCGGAGCCGGAGCCCGCCGGACCCGTGCCGCCGGACGCGGACTCGGCACCGGCCCCGGCTGCCGCCGAGGGGTTCGACTCCGCCGCCACGGCGGCCTTGCGCACCGAGCGCAGCGCCCCGCGCAGCCGCTCGCCCGCCTCCTCGCCCCGCCTGCTCCCGGAACCCGAACCGGAACGTCCCGAACCGCCTTTGCGGGAACGCCCGTCCGGCTGCTCGGGCAGCGGGACGACCTTGGTCGCGTCCGCGGGCGGCTCCGGCTCGGTGTCCTTCGGCGCGGGCGCATTGACGACGGCCTTGAGCATGGTCCGGGCGCCCGCGTCGTCGAGCCGCTCGACCGGGTCCTTGTTGAGCAGGCCGTGGATGACGTCCCTGAGCGGGCCGGCGTTCCTGGGCTCCTCCAGCGGTTCGGTCATCACCGCGGTCAGGGTGGCGATCGCCGAGCCCTTGTCGTACGGCGGCGTGCCCTCCACCGCCGCGTAGAGCAGGCCGCCGAGTGACCACAGGTCGGCCGCCGGTCCGGGCTTGTGCCCGCGGGCCCGCTCCGGGGAGATGTAGGAGGGGGCGCCGACGAGCATGCCGGTGGAGGTGATGGACGGGTCGCCCTCGACCTGCGCGATGCCGAAGTCGGTGAGGACGACCCGGCCGTCGTCGGCGATGAGCACGTTGGACGGCTTCACGTCGCGGTGCAGGATGCCCTGGCCGTGCGCGGAGCGCAGCACGTCGAGGACCGCGAGCCCGACCTCGGCCGCCCGCCGCGGCTCCAGCAACCCGTCCTCGCGGATGACTTCGGCGAGGGACTTGCCCTCGACGAGTTCCATGACGATCCACGGGCGGTCGTCCTCGTCGACCACGTCGAAGACGGTCACCGCGCTGGTGTCGCGGATGCGCGCGATCGCCTTGGCCTCACGCAGCGTGCGCGTGATCAGCCGCCGCTTCTCGTCCTCGTCGATGTTCGACGGGAACCGCAGCTCCTTGACGGCCACGGTCCGGCCCAGGGTCTCGTCCTCGGCCCGCCACACCGTGCCCATGCCGCCGCGGCCGAGCACCTTCCCCAGCCGGTAGCGCCCGGCGAGAAGACGCTCGCTCCTGTCCTGCAGAGAGTCCTGACGAGTGTCCTGACGGGGTGTGCCCGCCCGCTCCGCGTCCGACATGCGTCCCCTCATGCAACCCGCCCTGACAGAGCCTCCATTGTCTCTCACCCGACAAGCACGCGACGCCCAGGGGCCCCCTGAAGGCACCCTGGGGGCGGAGCCGAACGGCCCGTGGTACGCGTGGGAATGACGGGGCGTGACAACAAGGAAGCCATGGGTGCCGACCCTTCGGACCATTCCGGCCATAATCTGCGCCGGACCCTCGCGGCACGTGTCGTGCGTCGCGCGCGGGACGGTGGGCCGGGCCCCGGCCGGTTCACAACGGCACGATGTCCGGTGCTCCCAGCCGGGCCGCGTCGGCGGTCAGGTCGTCGGGCTGGCGCTGCGACTCCCGCTCGGCCTCCACCCGCTTCTCGTAGTGCTCGACCTCGCGTTCGATCTGGTCCTTGTCCCAGCCCAGCACCGGCGCCATCAGCTCGGCGGCCTCCCGGGCGCTGCGCGTGCCCCGGTCGAAGGTCTCGATGGATATGCGCGTACGCCGGGTCAGCACGTCGTCCAGGTGCCGGGCGCCCTCGTGGGAGGCGGCGTAGACGATCTCGGCGCGCAGATAGTCGTCGGCGGACTTGAGGGGAGCGCCCAGCGTCGGGTCCTCGGCGACGAGGGCGAGCACCTCCCGCGCCGCCGTCCCGAACCTCCTCAACAGGTGCTCCACGCGCACCACATGGAGGCCGGTCTCGGCGGCGATGCGCGCCCGCGCGTTCCACAGGGCCGGGTAGCCCTCGGCGCCGAGCAGCGGGATCTCCTCGGTGACGCAGTCGGCGACGCGCATGTCGAGGCCGCGCACCGCCTCGTCGACGGCGTCCTTGGCCATCACCCGGTAGGTCGTGTACTTGCCGCCCGCGACCACGACGAGGCCGGGCACCGGATGGGCCACGGTGTGCTCGCGCGACAGCTTGCTGGTGGCGTCGGACTCACCGGCCAGCAGCGGCCGGAGACCGGCGTAGACGCCCTGCACGTCGTCGCGGCCGAGGGGCACCGCGAGCACCGAGTTGACGTGCTCCAGGAGGTAGTCGATGTCGGCGCTGGAGGCGGCCGGGTGCGCCTTGTCGAGGTCCCAGCCGGTGTCGGTGGTGCCGACGATCCAGTGGCGGCCCCAGGGGATCACGAAGAGCACGGACTTCTCGGTGCGCAGGATCAGCCCGGTGGAGGAGTTGATGCGGTCCTTGGGCACGACGAGGTGGATGCCCTTGGAGGCCCGGACGTGGAACTGACCGCGCTCCCCCACCATCGCCTGGGTGTCGTCGGTCCACACCCCGGTGGCGTTGACGATCTGCTTGGCGCGGATCTCGTACTCTCCGCCGCCCTCCACATCCTGTACCCGCGCGCCGACGACCCGCTCGCCCTCGCGCAGGAATCCGGTGACCCGGGCGCGGTTGGCGGCCTTCGCGCCGTACGACACCGCCGTGCGCACCAGGGTGGCCACGAAGCGGGCGTCGTCCATCTGGGCGTCGTAGTACTGAAGCGCACCGACCAGGGCGTCCTTCCGCAAGCAGGGAGCGATCCTCAGGGCGTGACGGCGGGTCAGGTGACGGTGCAGCGGCAGGCCCCGGCCGTGGCCACGGGCCATCGACATGGCGTCGTACAGGGCGACGCCGGACCCGGCGTACAGACGCTCCCAGCCCTGGTGCTGGAGCGGGTAGAGGAACGGCACCGGGCGGACCAGGTGGGGGGCGAGGCGTTCGAGCAGCAGGCCGCGCTCCTTCAGCGCCTCCCGGACCAGCGCGAAGTCGAGCATCTCCAGATAGCGCAGTCCGCCGTGTATCAGCTTGCTGGACCGGCTCGACGTGCCCGACGCCCAGTCACGCGCCTCCACGATGCCGGTGGCCAGGCCGCGGGTGACGGCGTCCAGAGCGATGCCGGCGCCGACCACGCCGCCGCCCACGACCAGGATGTCCAGCTCCCGCTCGGCCATTCCCGCCAGTGCCTCGGCGCGCTGCGCCGGCCCCAGTGTCGCTGTCCTCACCGCTGCCTCCCGCTGTCGGTCGCGCCGGCCGCACCCGTCGGGCGAAGCCCGCATCCATCCCCCATGCCTCTAGCGTGTCCCCCCGCCTCCTGCCCATGCCCAAATTCTGACCGGGTTGCCCGCGTTCAGCCACCAGTCGCCCTCCGCCTGTGGACAACTCCGCGGGCGTACCGAGAAACACGCTGGTCAATCCCACATAACGGTCATATTTACTCCTAGTCTGACATTGCGCTCGCTCGTCCTGTCCACAGGACTTGCGCGCCTGCCACGCCTCGGTTATCGGGAAGGACCGCCCACGCCATGCCCGCAGATCTCGCCGTCATCGGACTCGGCCCGCTCGGCCTGCCCCTGGCCCAGGCGGCCGTCTCCGCCGGCATCCCCACCCTCGGGTACCGCATCGGGACCGAGTCCGGTTCCCTCAGCCCCGCCGAACTGCGCCGGATGCTCTCGGGGGGCTTCCGGCCGGCCACCAACCCGGCCGAACTGGGCCGGGTGCGCACCGCGGTGATCTGCGCACCGACCCCTCGGGGCGCGGACGGCGGGCTCGACCTGAGCCAGGTGGAGGCCGCCGCCCGCGCGCTCGCCGGGCAGATGCGCCCGCACACCACCGTGATCCTGGAGTCGCCCGCGCACCCCGGGACGACGGAGGAGTTCCTCCTCCCGCTGCTGGAGAAGGGCTCGGGGCTGCTGGCGGGCCGCGACTTCCACCTCGCCTACTCGCCCAGCCGCGTCGACCCCGGCAACCGCGAGATCACCCCGGCCAACACGCCGAAGGTGATCGGCGGCCTGACCCCGGCCTGCACCGAATCGGCCGCGGCCTTCTACGGACGGCTGACCGACAAGGTGGTGCGCGCACGAGGGTTGAGGGAGGCGGAGACGGTCCAGCTCCTGGAGACCAACTACCGGCACGTCAACATCGCCCTGGTCAACGAGATGGCCGTGCTCTGCCACGACCTGGGCGTCGACCTGTGGGACGTCGTGCGCTGCGCGGAGACCAAGCCGTACGGCTTCCAGGCCTTCCGCCCCGGCCCCGGTATCGGCGGCCACGCATTCCCGCAGGACCTGGCCGGCCACGCGGGCTGCGGGCTGCGCATGGTGGAACTCGCCGAGCAGGTCAACGGCCGCATGCCGCGCTACGTCGTCCAGCGCGCCGCCGCCCTGCTGAACGAGCACGGCAAGTCGGCGCGGGGCGCCCGGGTCCTGTTGCTCGGCGTGACGTACAAGGCCGACCTCGCCGACCTCCAGGGCACGCCCGCCGAGGAGATCGCCGTCCGGCTGACGGGCCTCGGCGCCTCGGTCAGCTACCACGACCCGTACGTGCCCGCGTGGAGCGTACGTGACCGGCCCGTGCCCCGCGCGGACTGCCTGTACGAGGCGGTGGCCGACGCCGACCTGACGATCCTGCTCCAGCAGCACCGCACGTACGACCTCCAGGGCCTGTCGGTGAAGGCCCAGCTGCTGCTGGACACACGGGGAGCCGCGCCCACGGGGGCGGCGCACCGGTTGTGAAAGGGGCGCGCGCGGACGCAAGATCCGCCTCCTCCGGAACTTCACCGGCCGAAGCCGGTGCTGCTCCAGCCGAAGCCGGCAGCGGTCCCAGAAAACAACCGTGCGCCCCCCGTCCCGCACTGCGCGCGACCTGACCTGCGCGGACGCCCGGGACGTGCGAAGGGGCCCGGTCGCCCCGCGTGAGCGGGTGACCGGGCCCCTGGCGTAGGCCGTGGACGCGGTGGGGCTACCGCTTGTGCTGCGAGTCCCCCACGGTCACCTCGACCCGCTGGAACTCCTTCAGCTCGCTGTACCCGGTCGTGGCCATGGCCCGCCGCAGGGCGCCGAAGAAGTTCATGGAGCCGTCGGGGGTGTGCGAGGGACCCGTGAGGACCTCCTCGATCGTGCCCACCGTGCCCAGGTCGACCTTCTTGCCGCGCGGCAGCTCCTCGTTGACGGCCTCCATGCCCCAGTGGTGGCCCTTGCCGGGCGCGTCGGTGGCGCGGGCCAGCGGGGAGCCCATCATCACGGAGTCGGCACCGCAGGCGATCGCCTTGGGCAGGTCGCCGGACCAGCCGACGCCGCCGTCCGCGATCACGTGCACGTACCGGCCGCCGGACTCGTCCATGTAGTCGCGGCGGGCGGCGGCCACGTCGGCGACCGCGGTGGCCATCGGGACCTGGATGCCGAGCACGTTGCGCGTGGTGTGCGCGGCGCCGCCGCCGAAGCCGACCAGGACGCCGGCCGCGCCGGTGCGCATCAGGTGCAGGGCCGCGGTGTAGGTGGCGCAGCCGCCGACGATCACCGGGACGTCGAGCTCGTAGATGAACTGCTTGAGGTTCAGCGGCTCGTGCGAGGACGACACGTGCTCCGCCGAGACCGTCGTACCGCGGATGACGAAGATGTCCACGCCCGCGTCGACGACGGCCTTGGAGAACTGGGCGGTGCGCTGCGGGGAGAGGGCGGCGGCGGTGACCACGCCCGAGTCGCGCACCTGCTTGATCCGCGCGCCGATCAGCTCCTCCTTGATCGGAGCGGCGTAGATCTCCTGGAGGCGGCGGGTCGCGGTCCCGGCGGGCAGCTCGGCGATCTCGTCGAGCAGCGGCTGCGGGTCCTCGTACCGCGTCCACAGGCCCTCGAGGTTGAGCACGCCCAGGCCGCCCAGCTCGCCGATGCGGATGGCCGTGGCCGGGGAGACGACCGAGTCCATGGGGGCGGCCAGGAAGGGCAGCTCGAAGCGGTAGGCGTCGATCTGCCAGGCGATCGAGACCTCCTTCGGGTCCCGCGTACGGCGGCTGGGGACGACGGCGATGTCGTCGAAGGCGTACGCCCGGCGGCCGCGCTTGCCGCGCCCGATCTCGATCTCAGTCACGTCTGTGGCCTTTCCCTGATGCGTTGCAGCGTCTTCCAGTATCGCCGACACCCATGGCAAGGGCGGCCCCGGAGGCTTCCGGGGCCGCCCTTCACGGCGTGCCGCCTACTTGCCGCTGTAGTTCGGCGCCTCGACCGTCATCTGGATGTCGTGCGGGTGGGACTCCTTCAGGCCGGCCGAGGTGATCCGGACGAAGCGGCCCTTGGACTCCATCTCCTCGATGGTGGCCGCGCCCACATAGCCCATGGTCTGCCGCAGACCGCCGACGAGCTGGTGCAGGACGTTGGCCAGCGGGCCGCGGTAGGGCACCTGGCCCTCGATGCCCTCGGGCACGAGCTTGTCGTCGGAGGCGACCTCGGCCTGGAAGTAGCGGTCCTTCGAGTACGACTTCGCCTGACCGCGGGACTGCATGGCGCCGAGCGAGCCCATGCCCCGGTACGACTTGAACTGCTTGCCGTTGATGAAGAGCAGCTCGCCGGGCGACTCCTCGCAGCCCGCGAGCAGGCTGCCCAGCATGACCGTGTCGGCACCGGCGGCGAGCGCCTTGCCGATATCGCCGGAGTACTGGAGGCCACCGTCGCCGATCAGCGGGATGCCCGCCGGGCGGGCGGCGAGGGACGCCTCGTAGATGGCGGTGACCTGCGGGACGCCGATGCCGGCGACCACGCGCGTGGTGCAGATCGAGCCGGGGCCCACACCCACCTTGATGCCGTCGACACCGGCGTCGATCAGGGCCTGCGCGCCGTCGCGCGTGGCGACGTTGCCGCCGATCACGTCGACGGACACGCTCGACTTGATCTTCGACATCCAGCTCAGCGCGTTGCTGTTGTGGCCGTGCGAGGTGTCGACGACCAGGAAGTCCACCCCCGCCGCGGCGAGCGCCTGGGCACGCTCCAGGGCCTCGGGGCTGGCGCCCACCGCGGCACCGACGAGCAGCCTGCCCTCGGAGTCCTTGGCCGCGTTCGGGTACTGCTCCGCCTTGACGAAGTCCTTGACGGTGATCAGGCCCTTGAGGATGCCCGAGTCGTCGACCAGCGGCAGCTTCTCGATCTTGTGCTTGCGCAGCAGCTGCATGGCGTCGACGCCGGAGATGCCGACCTTGCCGGTGACCAGCGGCATCGGCGTCATGACATCGCGCACCTGACGGCTGCGGTCGGTCTCGAAGGCCATGTCACGGTTGGTGACGATGCCCAGCAGCTTGCCGGCCGGGTCGGTGACGGGCACGCCGCTGATGCGGAACTTCGCGCACAGCGCGTCCGCCTCGGCGAGCGTCGCCTCCGGGTGCACGGTGATGGGGTCGGTGACCATGCCGGACTCGGACCGCTTGACCAGGTCGACCTGGTTGACCTGGTCCTCGACCGAGAGGTTGCGGTGCAGCACGCCGACGCCGCCCAGCCGGGCCATCGAGATCGCCATGCGGGACTCGGTCACCTTGTCCATCGCCGCCGAGAGCAGCGGGATGTTGACCCGAACGTTGCGGGAGATACGGGACGATGTGTCGACCGCGTTGGGGAGCACCTCGGATGCGCCCGGCAGGAGGAGCACGTCGTCGTAGGTCAGCCCGAGTGTCGCGAATTTCTCGGGCACTCCGTCGACGTTGGCAGTCATGACACCTTCCCCAAATGGCCTTGATCGGTGCGGATGTCCATGCTAACGGGAAGCGCGGCTCTCTCATTCCACGGTTCTATGCGGCTCCGTTCTTCGTATGTTCATACGGAACCGCCCGGACGCGCGTTCATCCGGAGCCGTGCGTGCGGGGCGGGACCGCCGCCTACTGTTCGGCCAGGGCGCGCAGCCGGCTGAGCGCCCGGTGCTGGGCCACCCGGACCGCGCCTGGTGACATTCCCAACATCTGTCCCGTTTCCTCCGCGGTCAACCCCACCGCGATGCGCAGCAGCAGCAGCTCGCGCTGGTTCTCCGGGAGGCTGGCCAGCAGCTTCTTGGCCCACTCGGCGTCGCTGCTGAGCAGGGCGCGCTCCTCGGGGCCGAGGGAGTCGTCCGGACGCTCGGGCATCTCGTCCGAGGGCACGGCCGTCGAGCCCGGGTGCCGCATGGCGGCGCGCTGGAGGTCGGCGACCTTGTGGGCGGCGATGGCGAAGACGAAGGCCTCGAAGGGGCGCCCGGTGTCCTTGTAGCGCGGCAGGGCCAGCAGGACCGCGACGCAGACCTCCTGGGCGAGGTCCTCGACGAAATGCCGGGCGTCGCCCGGGAGCCGGGACAGCCGGGTGCGGCAGTAGCGCAGCGCCAGCGGATGCACGCGGGCGAGCAGATCGTGCGTGGCCTGCTCGTCGCCGTCGACGGCGCGATGGACGAGCGCACCGATCGCCCCTTGGGCAAGTGCCGCCTGGTCGTCGCGCATCGGTCCATGGTGCCTTGACGTCGTCCGTTCCGTGGCACCGCCTTCGTGGTTGTGCACCGAAGCGTTATGAGCAGGTGCGCCGAAGCTCATCCCCTGCGCCCTCCCCTTCCGCTCGACCAACTCGTCCCCGAGGAACTCCACACCCTCAAGGATGCGTCATCCGCGGCGAAACGAGCAGCGGGCGCCCGGCGGGGCGCTTTGCCACCGGCGTCCGCGATGAGGTATGGCACGTCAACCGCGGTCCGGGCCCACGCTCTCACCGGGCCGCGACGGCCGCCGGCCGCCTCCCGACCGCCCGGGACCGGGAAGCCCAGGGAGCGGAGCCCGTGCGGAGGCGTACGAGCGGCACGGCCGCACGACCGGCAGTCCGGACGCCCCCCACGCTCGTTGCCGTGCGTGGGGGTCGCGTCGCGTGCCGGTGCGCCGGATCGGGGCGATCCGACCGGGATCCGCACGGGTCCTAGCGGACCAGGCCCCAGCGGAAACCGAGGGCCACCGCGTGCGCGCGGTCCGAGGCGCCGAGCTTCTTGAACAGCCGGCGGGCGTGGGTCTTGACCGTGTCCTCGGAGAGGAACAGCTCGCGACCGATCTCCGCGTTCGAGCGGCCGTGACTCATGCCCTCCAGGACCTGGATCTCCCGCGCGGTGAGCGTGGGCGCGGCGCCCATCTCGGCCGAGCGCAGCCGGCGCGGCGCGAGCCGCCAGGTGGGGTCGGCGAGGGCCTGCGTCACCGTGGCCCGCAGCTCCGCGCGGGAGGCGTCCTTGTGCAGGTACCCGCGTGCCCCGGCGGCCACGGCGAGCGCCACGCCGTCGAGGTCCTCGGCCACGGTGAGCATGATGATGCGCGCGCCGGGATCCGCGGACAGCAGGCGCCGGACGGTCTCGACACCACCCAGTCCGGGCATGCGCACGTCCATGAGAATGAGGTCGGAGCGGTCGGCGCCCCAGCGGCGGAGGACTTCCTCGCCGTTGGCCGCCGTCGTCACGCGCTCGACGCCGGGCACGGTCGCGACCGCGCGGCGCAGCGCCTCTCGGGCAAGCGGGGAGTCGTCGCAGACGAGGACGGATGTCATGGCCGTCCTCCGCAGCTGATGCGCGTCACCTTGAGCCTCCAGGCTGGTACGGAATCGTCACCTGTGCGGTCGACCGTCTCGGACGCCCGCCCGAGCGCTTGTGTTCTCAACCGCCTCCGCACTCTCAACGACGGTCACTCGAAAGAGTTACGGGGCTGTACGCCGTCTTCGGCACTCTACGTGAGGGAACGGACACAGAGCCGACATGAACGTCAGACCCTCAACTTTTCATCACAAGCTATGCCCCATTTGGCCCCTTTTCTTCCCGTTTCTAGGTGTCTGGAGCTAGATTCGCAATGAGTCATATTTTCATCTCCTTAGATCGGAGATGTACGGTCGTTGGCACCGTATCCGCCACGAACGGCTACAAGGGGTCACGTAATGGCAGATTTCTCCCGCCTTCCCGGACCGAACGCGGACCTGTGGGACTGGCAGTTGCTGGCTGCCTGCCGCGGGGTCGACAGCTCGCTCTTCTTCCATCCCGAGGGCGAGCGCGGGGCGGCTCGGAGTGCTCGAGAGAACTCGGCCAAAGAGGTCTGCATGAGGTGCCCGGTCCGTGCGGAGTGCGCGGCACACGCCCTGGCGGTGCGCGAGCCGTACGGAGTGTGGGGAGGCCTGACCGAGGACGAGCGCGAAGAGCTCATGGGGCGGGCACGGAACCGGCTGGTGACGGCGTCGTCGACCAGCGGGGACACCGCCTCGGACAACTGAAGGAACGTTTCTTCTTATCCGGTCGCATTGAGCCGCAGCAGGGCACGCGCCACGCGTGCCCTCGCGATACCCGATCCCCTTGTGTCAGCGGGCCCCGGCCCGCACCAGCTCCTCCAGCGTCGCCGCCACCGCCGGTACCTGTGCCAGGTCGGGCAGGGTGAGGGCGACGATCTCCCGCCGCACCGCCGGTTCCAGCTCCACGGTGCGCGCGCCCCTGGGCCGTACCGACTCGACCGCGAGCTGGGGCAGGACGGCGACCCCCAGTCCCGCGCCCACCAGGCCGACCACCGCCGGGTAGTCGTCCGTCGCGAAGTCGATACGGGGCGTGAAGCCGGCGCCCTCGCACACCTGGACCAGCTGGCCGCGGCAGCGCGGGCAGCCCGCGATCCACGGTTCGCCCGCGAGTTCGCCGATGGCGACGGATCCCGCGCGGGCCAGCCGGTGCCGCTCGGGCACCAGCCCCACGAGCCGGTCGGTCAGCAGCGGCCGTACGACCAGGTCCTCCCACTCCCCGGCGCCCTCCCCCGCGCCCGTGGCCCCCTCGTAGCGGAAGGCGAGCGCCACGTCGCAGTCGCCCTGGCGCAGCAGTTCGACGGACCTCGGCGGCTCGGCCTCCTCCAGGGACACGCGGGTGCCGGGGTGCGCGGCGCGCAGCGCGGCGAGCGCGGTGGGCACGAGCGTGGAACTTCCGCTGGGGAAGGAGACGAGCCGTACCCGCCCGGCCCGCAGACCGGCGATGGCGGCGATCTCCTCCTCGGCGGCGGTGAGCCCGGCGAGGATGCCGGTGGCATGCCGGACGAGCGCCTCGCCGGCCTGGGTCAGGCGCATCTCGCGGCCGGCCCGGACCAGCAGCGGGGTGCCAACGGCCGCCTCGAGGGCCTTCATCTGCTGGCTGACGGCGGGCTGGGTGCAGCCCAGTTCACGCCCTGCCGCGGAGAAGGAGCCGGTGGTGGCCACGGCACGCAGCACACGGAGATGACGAGCCTCGATCACACCACCGAGCATAAGTGAAACTTGGGCGAGCGGCGGATTATCGCGTCGACACTTTGACCGCCGCTCGCCTACCGTGCCGACATGAAGCTTCTGTCAGTGAACCTGGGCCGCCCGGAGGCTGTGCCGTACACCGACCAGCCGGAGGGCGTGACCGGCATCGGCAAGCGGCCGGTGGACGGGCCGGTCGAGGTGGCGGCGCCCGGGCCCAAGGGGGTCGGCGCGAGCGGGCTGGCCGGGGACGCGGTGTGCGACACGCGGCACCACGGCGGCGACGACCAGGCGGTCTACGCGGTGGCGCGCGAGGACCTCGACGCATGGGAGCGCGAGCTGGGCCGGACGCTGGCCAACGGCGCCTTCGGCGAGAACCTCACCACGCTCGGCCTGGACATCACCGGCGCGCGGATCGGCGAGCGGTGGCGCATCGGCTCGCCGCTCGGTCCTTCGGTGCTCCTGGAGGTCACCAGCGGCCGGATTCCCTGCCGGACCTTCCAGGGCCATCTGGGTGAGAAGGGGTGGGTGAAGCGGTTCACTCACAGGGCGGCGCCGGGCGCGTATCTGCGGGTGCTCGAAGCCGGTGAGATCCGGGCGGGCGACCGCGTCGAGATCGTGCACCGCCCGGACCACGACGTGACCGTGGGCCTGCAGTTCCGGGCCATGACGACCGAGCGCCCGCTGCTGCCCCGGTTGCTCGCGGCGGGTGCGGCGCTGCACCCGGAGACGCTGGCGGCGGCCCGGAAGTACGCGCGCGAATACGCGGGCTGACCGGCCGTCATCGCCCTGCCGGCGTGTGGACGGACAGGGGCACGGACACGTGGACACCACCGATCGGGAGGGCCTGTGCAGAGATCGGGACAACGCGCCTGGGACCACTAATCTTTCGGCATGACAACGGCTCTGATTACGGGATCGACCGCGGGCATCGGCGCCGCCTTCGCGCGGCGGCTGGCCGCCGACGGGCACAACCTGGTGCTGGTGGCTCGCGACACCGCGCGCCTGACGGAGCAGGCCACCGAACTGCACGACCGGCACGGCATCGAGGCGGAGGTGCTGACGGCCGACCTGGCGACGGACGCGGGCATCGAGGCGGTCGCCACCCGGCTGGGCGACCGCAAGGACCCCGTGGACCTGCTGGTCAACAACGCGGGCTTCGGAAACAAGGGCCGTTTCCTGGACGTGTCGATGGCCGACGAGCTCAGGATGATCAAGGTGCACGTCGAGGCGGTGCTGCGGCTGACGTCGGCGGCGACCGCAGCGATGCGCGAGCGCGGCCGGGGCGGGGTCGTGAACGTGGCCTCGGTGGCCGCCTTCGTACCGCGCGGCACGTACGGCGCGTCGAAGGCGTGGGTCGTGCAGTTCACCCAGGGCGCGGCGCGCGATCTGGCCGGCAGCGGCGTACGGCTGATGGCGCTGTGCCCCGGCTTCGTGCGCACCGAGTTCCACCAGCGGGCCGGCATGGGCACGGACAACATCCCGAACTGGATGTGGCTGGACGCGGACAAGCTGGTCGCGGCGGCCCTGACGGATCTGGCCCACGGCAAGACCCTGTCCATCCCGGACCCTCGGTACAAGGCGCTGATGGGTCTGGTGAAGGTGGCGCCGCGCGGCCTGCTGGGCGGGATCACCTCGAAGACGGGCCGCAAGTACGGCCCGCAGTGACGACGCGGAGGTGACGTACGGAGGTGACGACGGCACTCCGGTGGGAAAATGGGCTGTTCGGACATCCTTCCTTCCCGGACCTCCTTGGCGGAGAGCCGGACCAGGCCGGGGGACCGGAGGCGCGTCATGACCTTCGTACAGCTCATCGACTGCAGGACGAGCCGGTTCGAGGAGATGAACCGGCTGCTGGACAGCTGGGTCGAGAAGACCGGGGGCAGGCGGACCGCGACGCACGCGGTCGTCGGCAAGGACCGGTCGGACGGAGCCCACGTCGTCGAGCTGGTGGAGTTCCCGTCGTACGAGGAGGCGATGCGGAGCTCGAACCTGCCGGAGACCGACGAGATCTTCCGGGGCCTGGTCGCCCTCTGCGACGAGACGCCCACCTTCACGGACCTGGACGTCGTCCGGGACGAGCAGCTCTGCGAGATCGCCGTGCGCCGTTTCTACGGCACCCTCACGACCGCCGGTGAGCTGCCGCCGCTCAACGACCTGATCGACGAGGACTGCCACAGCCACGACCCCGTCAACCCCCAGGTCACCATCGGCCTGGACGCCATCCGCCGCGACTTCCGCATGTGGCGCGACGCCTTCGACGCCTCCTTCACGGTCGAGGACCTGATGGCGCAGGGCGACCGGGTCTGCGCCCGCTGGAGCTGGACCGCCACGCATCGGGGCGAGTTCCTCGGCATCGCGCCCACCGGCAGGCGGGTCACCATGACCGGCATGACCGTCTTCCGCTTCGGCGGCAACGGCAGGATCGCCGAGCTGTGGTGGCAGCACGACCAGTTGGGACTGCTGCAGCAGCTGGGGGCGCTGGACGAGTTGGAGCTGTAGCGATACTCACCGGGTGGCACGGAAGCGGACGGCGGCGCCGGGCGGGATCTGTCCGGCCAGGGGCAGGTCGGGGGCGTCGACGACCGCGATGACCGGGTAGCCGCCGGTGACGGGGTGGTCGGTGAGGAACAGCACCGGCCTGCCGTTCGGCGGGACCTGGAGGGCGCCCGGCACCATGCCCTCGGCCGGTAGCTCCCCGTCACGGACACGCGTCAAGGCCGGGCCGTCGAGGCGGATGCCGATCCGGTTGCTGCGGCTGGTCGCCTCCCAACGGGCACCGAGCAACGCCGCGTACGAGGCGTCGTCGAACCAGTCGTCGCGCGGCCCGCGCACCACGCGCAGCGTGAACTCGCGCGGCGGTGCCGTGCGCGGCGCCAGGTCCACGCCCGGGAAGGGGAGCTCGGGGCGGCCGACCGGCAGCCGGTCGCCGGTGCGCAGGGGCCGGATGCCGATGCCGGAGAGCAGGTCGGTGGAGCGGGAGCCAAGGAGCAGCGGCGTGTCGAGCCCGCCACGCACGGCGAGGTACGTCCGCAGCCCCGTGCCGGGCACGCCCAGGTGCAGCGTCTGTCCGTCGTGCAGCGGGAACGGCGCGTCGACCGGGACGGACCGGCCGTCCACGGTGGCCGGGCACGGCGCCCCCGTCAGGGCCGCGTACAGCACCGACGGCGCCCCGGACGGCGTACGGCAGTGCACGCGCACCCGCAGTCCGCCGAAGGTGGTCTCGATCCCGGCCGCGTCCTGGGGATTGCCCACGAGCCGGTTGGAGAGGGCCAGCGAGTCCCGGTCGGCGGCACCGGAACCCGGCACCCCGAGGTGGGCCCAGCCGGGCCGGCCCAGGTCCTGGACCGTGGCAAGCGGACCGGGCGCCAGAACCTCCAGGCAGGAACCGGTCGCCGGGGCGGTCGTGGCCGGGGCGGTCGTGGCCGAAGCGCTCGCCGCCAGGGCGGGCGTGGCCGGGGCGCTCGCGGCCGGAACACTCGCCGCCAGAGCGCTCACCAACGGGTCGGTCGCCGCTTGGTCAGTCGTAGTCGGGTTGGTCGTAGTCGGGTCCGTCGTAGTCGGGTTGGTCGTAGTCGGGTCGGTCGTAGTCGGACCACTCGCCGCCAGAGCCCTTATGGCCGGGGCAGTCGTGGCCGGAACACTCGCCACCGGGTCGGTCGTGGCCGGTGCACTCGCCGTCGGGGCGCTCGTGGCCAGGCCGTCGGCTGTCGTCTTCGCTGCGGGCGTCGTCACCGTGGCTCCTCGGGGACGAAGCGGACGTGGCTGCCGGGGACCAGCAGTGCCGGTGGGTCGCGCCGCTCGTCCCACAGCATGGCGTCGGTGGTGCCGAGTAGTTGCCAGCCGCCGGGCGAGGAGCGCGGGTAGACCCCCGTGAAACCGCCGGCGACGGCGACCGAGCCCGCCGGCACCGCGGTGCGCGGCTCGGACCGGCGCGGCAGCCGCAGCAGCGGATCGGTGCCCGTGAGGTAGCCGAAGCCCGGGGCGAAACCCGCGAAGGCGACCGTGTAGAGGGGTGCGGTGTGCCGGGCGATCACCTCGCCCACGCCCAGGCCCGTCGACTCGGCCACGTGGGACAGGTCCTCGCCGTCGTAGCGGACGGCGAGGGTGACGATCCGCTCACCGACCGGCTCGGCGGACTCGGCCGGTATCGAAGGGGTGCCGGGGGTGGACTGCCCGGCCGGGCCGAGGGCCGCCGCGTGGTCCGTCACGGCCGCGGCCACGGCAGGGTGGGCGGTGACCGCGGGGTCGTAGGTGACGAGCAGCGTGCGGGCGGCCGCGACCAGTTCCCGGACGCCGTGCGGGCGGTCCGCCTCCAGAGCGCCGCGCAGTGCCAGCACCTGCTCCAGGCCGTCGGCCTCGACCAGCAGGGCGTGGCTGCCGACCCGGCGGATCCCGACGCTCACGCCGGCACCGTCAGGGACTTCGGCACGGCGAACGACGTCGGGGTGAGACCGGCCCGCTCCAGTTCCTCACGCAGCCGGCGCGCGATCGCGACCGCGTCGGCCGTATCGCCGTGCACGCACAACGACCGTACGGAGACCGGCACGTCGCTGCCGTCCACGGCCTCCACCACGCCCTCGGTCACCATGCGCAGGCAGCGCCGCACGATCACCTCCGGGTCGTGCAGCACCGCGCCCGGTTCGCGGCGCGGGACCAGGGTGCCAGCGGGGGTGTACGCCCGGTCCGCGAAGGCCTCGTGGACCGGGGTGAGCCCGGCCGCGCCGGCGGTGCGCAGCCAGACGCTGCCCGGCAGGCCAAGCACCAAAAGCTCCGGGTCGTAGCGGCGCACGGCCTCCGCGACGGCGGCGGCCTGCGCCTCGTGGTGGACGATCGTGTTGTAGAGGGCACCGTGCGGCTTCACGTACGCGACGCGGGTGCCGGCGAGGCGGGCGAAGCCGTCGAGCGCGGCGATCTGGTAGACGACGTCGTTGACCAGCTCGGCGGGGTCGACGTCGATGAAGCGGCGCCCGAAGCCCGCCAGGTCCCGGTAGCCCACCTGGGCGCCGATGGCGACGCCGCGCTCGGCGGCCAGCTCGCACGTGCGACGCATCACGGTGGGGTCGCCGGCGTGGAAGCCGCAGGCCACGTTGGCGCTGGTGACGAGGGACAGCAGCGCGTCGTCGTCACCGAGCCGCCACTGCCCGAAGCCCTCGCCGAGGTCACTGTTGAGATCGATCATGAACGCTCCGCAGCTCGGTTCTGCCACTCGGGACGGATCATGCCGTGCGGGTCGCGGTACTCGGCGACGGCGTCCCTTTCGCACCGGGCCGTCGTATCCCCCGCATCATGCCGCAGGCCACCGACGACGGTGCCGACGACGACGGTGCCCGGCGCCCCCGTAGGGGCGCCGGGCACCGGTGGTTCGGTTCAGCTCAGCGGAGTGCTCAGTGGGCGTGGCCGTGGCCGTGGCCCGCGGCGGCCGGCTCTTCCTCTTCCTTCTTCTCGACGACCAGGGTCTCGGTCGTGAGCAGGAGGGAGGCGATGGAGGCGGCGTTCTCCAGGGCGGAGCGGGTGACCTTGACCGGGTCGATGACGCCGGCCTTGATCAGGTCGCCGTACTCGCCGGTGGCGGCGTTGTAGCCGCTGCCCTTCTCCAGCTCCGCCACCTTGGAGACGATGACGTAGCCCTCGAGGCCGGCGTTCTCGGCGATCCAGCGCAGCGGCTCGACGGCGGCGCGGCGGACGACCGCGACACCCGTGGCCTCGTCGCCGGTCTTGTCGAGGTTGCCCTCGAGGACCTTCACGGCGTGGACGAGCGCGGAGCCACCACCGGAGACGATGCCCTCCTCGACCGCGGCGCGGGTCGCGGAGATGGCGTCCTCCAGACGGTGCTTCTTCTCCTTCAGTTCCACCTCGGTGGCGGCGCCGACCTTGATCACGCACACGCCGCCGGCCAGCTTCGCGAGGCGCTCCTGGAGCTTCTCGCGGTCCCAGTCGGAGTCGGTGTTCTCGATCTCGGCCTTGATCTGGGAGATGCGGCCCTCCACGTCCCCCTTCTTGCCGGCGCCGTCGACGATCGTGGTGTCGTCCTTGGTGACGGTGACACGGCGGGCGGAGCCGAGGACGTCCAGACCGGCCTGGTCGAGCTTGAGGCCGACCTCCTCGGAGATGACCGTGGCGCCGGTGAGGACCGCCATGTCCTGCAGCATCGCCTTGCGGCGGTCGCCGAAGCCGGGGGCCTTGACGGCCACGGCGTTGAACGTGCCGCGGATCTTGTTGACGACCAGGGTCGACAGGGCCTCGCCGTCGACGTCCTCGGCGATGATCAGCAGCGGCTTCGAGGCGTTGCCCTGGATGATCTTCTCGAGGAGCGGGAGCAGGTCCGCGATGGCGGAGATCTTGCCCTGGTGGATCAGGATGTACGGGTCGTCGAGGACGGCCTCCATACGCTCCTGGTCCGTGACGAAGTACGGGGACAGGTAGCCCTTGTCGAAGGCCATGCCCTCGGTGAAGTCCAGCTCCAGACCGAAGGTGTTGGACTCCTCGACGGTGATGACGCCGTCCTTGCCGACCTTGTCCATCGCCTCGGCGATGAGCTCGCCGACCTGCTGGTCCTGGGCGGACAGCGCGGCGACGGCGGCGATGTCGGACTTCTCGTCGATCGGGCGGGCCGAGGCGTGCAGGTCGTCGGAGACGGCCTTGACCGCGGCGTCGATGCCCTTCTTGAGCGCGGCCGGGGAGGCGCCCGCGGCGACGTTCTTCAGGCCCTCGCGCACGAGCGCCTGGGCGAGCACGGTGGCGGTGGTGGTGCCGTCACCCGCGATGTCGTTGGTCTTGGTCGCCACCTCCTTCACCAGCTGGGCGCCGAGGTTCTCGTACGGGTCCTCGATCTCGACCTCACGGGCGATGGTGACGCCGTCGTTGGTGATGGTGGGCGCGCCGAACTTCTTGTCGATGACGACGTTGCGGCCCCTGGGACCGATCGTCACCTTGACCGTGTCGGCAAGCTTGTTGACGCCGCGCTCGAGGGCGCGACGGGCGTCCTCGTCGAACTTCAGGATCTTCGCCATGGCAGCGGGAGCCCTCTCGAAATCTGGTGGAAAGACACTGCGCCCCGGGCGCCCGGCTTCTTATCGGTCGCGGGGGGCCAGGGGCGCAGCTCAAGCAGAATTGCTTCGTCTTCGTGAAGAAGCGGGTGAACTACTTCTCGATGATCGCGAGGACGTCGCGAGCCGAGAGGACGAGGTACTCCTCGTTGTTGTACTTCACCTCGGTGCCGCCGTACTTGCTGTAGAGCACGACGTCGCCGACCTTCACGTCAAGCGGAAGACGGTTGCCGTCCTCGAAGCGGCCCGGGCCCACGGCCAGGACGACGCCCTCCTGGGGCTTCTCCTTCGCGGTGTCCGGGATGACCAGGCCAGAGGCCGTGGTCTGCTCGGCGTCCAGCGGCTGGACCACAATGCGGTCCTCGAGCGGCTTGATGGCAACCTTGGTGCTGGCGGTCGTCACGATCCGACCTCCCCCTTCGGAGATCTCACGGGGTTAACTGTCTGAGGTGGCGACCAGGTGGATCCGTCGTCGCGGGTGCCGGACCTGCCCGTCGCTTTGTTGGCACTCTCCAGGGGGGAGTGCCAGACCTGAGACTATGACCGTCGTTAGCACTCGGTCAAGCGGAGTGCCAATTGCCTCGTGGCGCGTCGGGGGTGGGGTGCCTTCGGGGGAACGTGTGTTCAAGGTGCTGTGGGTCTGTGTGGACGGCCCTGGGGGCTTCGCCCCCAGACCCCCGTTCTTCGGCCTGGACGGCCTCGTCCTCAAGCGCCGGACGGGCTGCTTGATGCCGGACTCGGCTGAGAGCCTCGGCCCGGAGACAGTCCCGCCCCAACCCGGAGACAGCCCTGCCCCAGCCCAAAGAAAGTCCCGCCTCAGCCCGGAGACAGGCCTGCTCAGAGATAGTCCTGCAGCCGGCCCACCGTCAGGCCCTTCTTCTGGATTCTGCGGAGCAGGCGGGTCGTGCGGTCGCGTAGGGGTGGGCCGTCGAGGTCGTCGTCGTCCGAGGCGACGAGGAGGATGTCGCCGGGGCGCAGTTCGTGGGGGCCGTGCCTGAAGCGCAGGCCGGTGTCGGTCGTGACGCCGCGCCACAGGGCGACCGCCGAGACCCCGCAGTCGGCGGCGGCGCGCAGGGTCGTCGTGTCGTACCTGCCGTAGGGCGGGCGGAAGAGGCGGGGGCTGACGCCGAAGCGGGAGCGGATCTTGTCCCGCTGGCCGCAGATCTCGGCGCGCTGGCCCGCGTAGGGCAGGCCGCGCAGCGAGGGGTGGTCCAGGGTGTGGTTCTGAAGGTCCGCGCCGACCGACATCAGGTGCGCGAAGTGCCCGTACCCCGGCCCGACGACACTGTCCGTGAGGAACATGCTGACCGGCAGCCGCAGTTCACGGACCATGTCGACGAACCGCGGATCCTTCTCCGCGCCGTCGTCGTAGGTGAGGAAGACCACCGGGTCGGAGGTCGCGACGCGGTCCACGACCTCGGGCAGGCCGCCGGACGGGGTGGCGCCGGCGAGCCGCGGCGGACGGTCCGGCGGCTTCGGCGGCGCGGCGAGTGGCGCCCTGAGCCCCCAGCGCCGGTAGGCCTGGTCGGCCGTCGGGCTCTGCGACCGTACGCCCTGCGCCGCCTTGCGGCCGAGCCGCTCGAGGGGGTCGACGGACGTGGCACAGCCGGTCAGCAGCGAGGCGGCGAGCAAGGCCGCGGCCAGGCGCCGCGGCCGGACGGGCCGCGGTGTCACAGGTAGTCCTCCAGCCGGGCCACCGCGTACCCGTCGGCCGTGACCTTGTTCAGGAACCGGCGCATGTCGTCGGCCATCGTGCCCTTCCACTCGCTGCGGCCCCGGAAGTGGGTGAGCACGATGTCGCCGGGCCGCAGCCGCTGGTCGTCCTCGCGGAACTCCCAGTGGTCGACGTAGACCTCCTCGTTCCAGATGGGCGCGTACTCGATGCCGCAGGACTTGGCGGCGCGCAGGGTGTCCTGGTTGTAGTTGCCGTACGGCGGGCGGAACATCTTCGGGCGCTTGCCGAACTGCTCCGCCATGATGTCCTGCATGCCGCAGATCTCGCGCTTCTGCTCTTCGTAAGAGAGGGCCGGCAGGTAGCGGTGGTGCAGGGTGTGGTTGTTGAGGGTGACCCCGGAGCCCTGCATCTTCCAGAAGTAGCCGTAGTCGCCCTTGATGAGGTCGTCGGTGAGGAACGCCGTGTACGGGATCTTCAGGTCCCGCATCATCCGCAGGAACTCCGGGTCCTTCTCCGCTCCGTCGTCGATGGTGAGGAAGACGACCTTGTCCTTGGTGGGGACCGTGGTGAAGACCGGGGGCAGGTTCCAGTCCTTCTGGTGTTTCACCTCGAAGCCGACGCGGGCGGTGGCCCTCGGCTTCGCCGTGGGCGGCTGCGGGGGGATCAGCGGGACCCGCTCCAGACTCCAGCGCTTGGCAGTGACCGCCCGCTGCGCGTAGGAGGTGTGCAGGCGGTCCGCGAAGGAGCCGGGGGCGGGGGGCGCCTGGGGGTGCTGCTGGCCGGGGGCCGGGCGCACCTGCGCCTCCGGCTGTGCGCAGCCGGAGGCGAGGGCGGCGACAGCGAGCACCGCGAGCCCGCCGCGGATCCGGGTCCTGTGACTCGGGGCCCTTCCGGGGCCCTTTTTGTCATTTTGTACTACTTGCCTCATGGCGCCGGATCCTCGCAGGCCACCGCCCGGAACCCGGGGCGACACCGCGGCCGCAGGCACACCGTCCACCGACTGGCCCACAATGACCCGGTGAACGACCACCTCCACGCCTTCGCCTCGCTGCTCACCCCCGAGGGCCGCGGCCTCCTCGACGAGGTGCGCGGCACCGAACCCGCCGACGAACTCGCGGTCGCCACCCGACTGCGCCGTGAACACCCCGCCGAACTGGTGTCGGCGGCGCTCGGCCAGGCCCGGCTGCGGCAGCGGGCGGCCGCGAAGTTCGGGGCCGAGGACGCGGGACGGATGTTCTTCACGCCGAACGGGGTGGAGCAGTCGACGCGGGCGAGCGTGGCGGCGTACCGGGCGGGCCGGCTGCGGGAGTCGGGGGTGTCCTCGGTCGCGGACCTGTGCTGCGGGATCGGCGGCGACGCGATCGCCCTCGCCCGCGCCGGGATCCGGGTCCTCGCCGTGGACCGGGACCCGCTGACCGCCGCCGCGGCCCGTGCGAACGCCGAGGCGCTCGGGGTGGCGGACCTGATCGAGGTACGGGAGGCGGACGTCACGGAGGTCGACACCGCGTCGTACGACGCGGTGTTCGTGGATCCGGCCCGCAGAGCGGGCGGAGGAAGGGGCGGCGGCCGGGCCGCGGGCGGGCGCATCTTCGACCCCGAGGCGTACTCGCCGCCGCTGTCCTGGGCCGTCGGCGCCGCGCTCCGGGCGCCCCGCGCGGCCCTGAAGATCGCCCCCGGCATCCCGCACGAGCTGGTCCCGCCGCAGGCCGAGGCCGAGTGGATCTCCGACGGCGGGGACGTGAAGGAGGCGGTGCTGTGGTTCGGCACCGAGCCGGGCCTGGTCCGGGCCACCCTGCTGCCCGGCCCGCGCACCCTGCGCGGCCGCGGCCTGCCCGACCCCCCGGTCCGTACTCCGGGCCGCTACCTGTACGAGCCCGACGGCGCCGTGATCCGCGCCCACCTGGTCGCCGAGGCAGCCCAGGAACTCGACGGCGGCCTGATCGACGCGACCATCGCGTACGTGACCGCCGACGAACTCCGCCCCACCTCGTACGCCACCGCCTACGAGATCACCGACCGGCTCCCCTTCAACGTCAAGAAGCTGAAGGCCCTGCTGCGGGAGCGCGAGGTGGGCGCGCTGACCGTGAAGAAGCGGGGCTCGGCGGTCGAGCCTGAGGAACTGCGCAGGAAGGTCCTTCCGAAGCCGCACGGCAGGAACGCAGCGACGGTGTTCCTCACCCGGGTCGCCGGGGCGCCCACCATGCTGCTCGGCCACCGGGCGGGCTGACGCCCTCGGAACGCGACGAACACTCAGCCGGGCTCCGCGGCCCGCCTCAGCAGCAGTTCCCGCTCCCGCTCGTTGCGGGCCAGGGCCGCCGCCCGTTCGAACTCGGCGCGCGCCTGCGCCGTACGTCCGAGGCGGGCCAGCAGGTCGGCGCGGACACTGGGCAGCAGGTGGTAGTCGCGCAGGGCGGGTTCGGCGGCGAGGGCGTCGACGATCCGCAGCGCCGGGGCCGGGCCCTCGGCCATCGACACGGCGACCGCGCGGTTCAACTCGACGACGGGCGACGGGGACCGGGCGGCCAGCAGACCGTAGAGGGCCGCGATCCTCGGCCAGTCGGTCTCCTCGTAGGTGTACGCGTGCGCGTGGCAGGCGGCGATGGCGGCCTGGAGGAGGTACGGGCCGGGGCCGCCGACGGCAGCGGCCTCGGCGTGGGCCAGCGCGGTGACGCCGCGGGCGATGAGCATGCGGTTCCAGCGGCGGCGGTTCTGGTCCCTGAGCAGGACCGGTTCGCCGTGCGGGCCGGTGCGGGCGGCGGAGCGGGAGGCCTGGAACTCCAGGAGGGCCACCAGCGCGTGCGCCTCCGCCTCCTTCGGCATCAGGCCCGCCAGCAGCCGGGCCAGGCGCAGCGCGTCCTCGCACAGCCCCGGGCGCAGCCAGTCGTCGCCGGCCGTCGCGGCGTACCCCTCGTTGAAGATCAGGTAGATGACGTCCAGGACCGAGCCGAGCCGGGCCTCGCGGTCGGGGCCGTACGGCACCTCGAAGGCGACGTTCCGCTTGGCCAGGGTGCGTTTGGCGCGCACGATCCGCTGGGCGATCGTCGGCTCGGGCGCGAGGAACGCGCGGGCGATCTCGGCCGTGGTCAGACCGCCGAACAGCCGCAGGGTGAGCGCGGTGCGGGCCTCGGCGGACAGCACGGGGTGGCAGGTGGTGAAGACCAGGCGCAGCAGGTCGTCGTCGATGTCGTCCGGGGCGGAGGGCTCCTCGGGCGGTGCCACCGTCCCAAGGTCCCGGCCGATCTCCTGGAGCTTGCGGGCGTACCGCTCGCGGCGGCGCACCAGGTCGACGGCGCGGTGCCGGGCCGTGGTCATCAGCCAGGCGCCGGGGTTGTCCGGCACCCCGTCCCTGGGCCACTGCTCCAGCGCCGCGACCAGCGCGTCCTGCGTCAGCTCCTCGGCTATGCCGACGTCCCGCACGATCCGGGCGACGGCGGCGACGACACGCGGCGACTCGAGCCGGAAGACGGTCTCCAGGGCGCCGGAGGGTCCGATGGGCTGCTGTTCCACAGTCCACCATCGAACACCCCCGGCGGCCCGGGGCAAAACCGCTCAGCCCTCGGCGATCTCGCGCACCTCACAGGTCACCGTCCAGAACTCCTCGTGGACCTTGAGGAAGCGCTTGGACCACTCGATCGCCTCGGCCATGTCCTTGCACTGCATGATCGCGTAGCCGCCGATGACCTCCTTCGACTCCGTGAAGGGGCCGTCGGTGACGGAGATCCTCCCGCTCTCCCAGTGCACCCGGGTGCCCTGCGCGGACGGGGTCAGCCCGGCGGTGTCGAGCATCACGCCCGCCTTGGTGACCTCCTCGATCAGCTCACCCATGCGCCGCATCAGCTCGGGGCTGGGGCCCTCGGCGGGCATGGTGCTCTCGTCGATCTTCACGAGCGACAGATAACGCGGCATCGGTGACTCCTCGGTTCGGGGCGGGGTCCTTTCCCCGCCTCTCACCCGTGCGTCGAACGGAACACCGCGGAATCGACACGCTCCCCGGAATTCCTCGAAGATTTTTTTCTACGGCGGGCGCTCACCGCAGCGATGTCCACAGTTCGCCCGCGTCCGGTTCCTGCGCCACCACCCGGTTGGGGTTCCACGGGGCCGTCACCACCGGCATGGTCACCGTCTTCACGTTCTGCGCCGACAGGCCCTTCAGGCTCTCGCCGAGGGTCGCCAGTTCGCCCAGCGAGTCGAGGCCGGTGTCGGTGGTCAGGCTGCCGGTCACCGCGTCGGCGACCCGGTAGAGCCCGGCGGGGTCGTCCAGCAGGCCGGAGTCGGAGATCTCCTCCAGCAGCGCCTTGACCAGGGTCTGCTGGAGGCCTATGCGGCCCAGGTCGCTGCCGTCGCCCACGCCGTACCGGGTACGGGCCAGGGCCAGGGCCTCGGTGCCGTTCAGATGGTGGGTGCCGGCCTTCAGGTGCAGATGGCTCTTGTCGTCGTCGATGTCCAGCTCGGTGGTGACGGTGACCCCGCCCATCGCGTCCACCAGTTTCGCGAAGCCGGAGAAGTCGATCTCGACGTAGTGGTCCATGCGGATGCCGGTGAGCGTCTCGACCGTCTTGACCGCGCACACCGGTCCGCCCACCGAGTACGCGCTGTTGAACATGGTGTAGTTCGCCACCGCCGTGGAACCGCCGGACTTCAGCGGGCAGGACGGGCGGGTCACCAGCGTGTCGCGCGGGATGCTCACCACGGTGGCCGAGGTCCGGCCGGCGTCGATGTGCACGATCATCGCGGTGTCGGAGCGGGCGCCCTCGCTGTCGCCGCCGCCGAGTTCCTCGTTCTGCTCGCCGCTGCGCGAGTCCGAGCCGAGGACCAGGATATTGAGGGCCCCTCTGGGCAGGGCGGCCGTGTCGGCCGACGGTCCCGTGCGCGCCCCGGGCGGGCGGTCGTCCCCGAGCGCGCTGTTGATGTCGACGCTCTTGATGTTCTGGTTCAGGTGCCAGTACGCGAAGCCCGCCGCCGCGGCGCCCAGCACCAGGACGCCCGACAGGCCGAGGCCCACGGCCTTCAGGGCCCGTGACCGCCGGCCGGCCCCTCCGCCCGCCTCCCCGCTGTCGCTGTCGTCCTGTCCCCTGTCATGTCCCCTGTTGTGTCCCCTCACGGGGAGGAACATACGTCCGACTCATGAGGAGCCCCACAGGGGGAGGCGCCCACAACCGATTTCTTCGGAAAATCTCATCCTCCCCGAAACTTTCGGCACTTGAGCTTCACTTCGCGGGCGCCGCCGTACTGCTGCGCACCACCAGACTCGTCGCCAGCTCCACCCGGGTCGCCACCGGCGAGTCCTCCTCGCGCCCGAGGTCCAGCACCAGTTTCGCCGCCGCCTCGGCCATCTCCGTCAGCGGCTGACGCACGGTCGTCAGCGGCGGCCCGACCCAGCGCGCCACCGGCAGGTCGTCGAAGCCGACCACGCTCAGGTCCTCCGGGATGCGCAGGCCCAGTTCGCGCGCCGCCTCGTACACGCCGAGCGCCTGGAGGTCGTTGCCCGCGAAGACGGCGGTCGGCCGGTCCTCGCGGCGCAGCAGCTTCAGCCCCAGCCGGTAGCCGGCCTCGTGGTGGAAGTCGCCGGTCATGATCAGCGACGGGTCCACCGGCAGCCCGGCCGTCTCCAGTGCGGCCCGGTAGCCGTCGACCCGGGCGCGGCTGCACATCATCCGGGACGGCCCGCTGATCGCGCCGATACGGGTGTGCCCGAGCTCCACCAGGTGCCGGGTGGCGGCCAGCCCGCCCTGCCAGTTGGTGGCGCCGATCGAGGGCACGTCGGCGCCCGGGTCGCCGGCCGGGTCCATCACCACGAACGGGATGGAACGACTGGTCAGCAGCGCCCGCTGGGACTCGTCGAGCCCGGACAGCACCAGGACCACGCCGTGCGGCCGGCGGGCGGCGACCTGGTCGGCCCAGGTCCGCCCGGGAGTGAGCCGGCCCGCGCTCTCGGAGAGCACGACGCTCAGCCCCGCGTCCCGCGCCACGTTCTCCACGCCCCGGATGACCTCCATCGCCCAGGCGCTCTCCAGCTCGTGGAAGACCACGTCGATCAGCGGCGAGCGGGTCGCCTCGGCCCGCCGGCGCCGGTAGCCGTGCGCCCGCAGCAGCTCCTCGACCCGGGAGCGGGTGGTCGGGGCGACGTCGGCACGACCGTTGAGAACCTTCGAAACAGTCGGAGCCGACACACCGGCCTCGCGGGCGATCTCGGCGAGCGTGGCGGTCTGCGTTCCTGCGGTCTTCGTCGGCTTCATAGCCGCGATCGTATCTCTGCGAGACCTCTTGACGAACCCCCTCGACCGCCTTAGGTTCCCGGAACATTCGAAGTGCCATACGAAACATTCGGCCATTCGAACAGTTCGGCCAGACGAACATTCGGAACACGACATTCGTGAGAGGTGCCGTCACATGGAGTCCTACAGCAGGCGCTGGTTTCTCGGCGCCGGCGCCACCACCCTCATCTCGGCCGCCGGACTTACCGCCTGTGGTTCCGGCAGCGGCTCCGGCGGCTCGGGCGGCACGATCACGGCGATGGTGTACGGCGACGACGCGGTGAAGGTGCAGACCGCGGCCGTCACCCGGTTCAACGCCTCCGCCGCGGCCAAGAAGGCGAAGGGCAAGATCAAGCTGGAGAAGGTGCCCGGCTCGGACTACCCGGCCAAGCTGCGCACCGCGATGGGCTCGCCCCACGCCCCGGACGTGTTCTTCAACTGGGGTGGCGGCTCCATCAAGGCCTACAAGGACGCGGGCCAGCTGATCGACCTGACCGACACCATCGAGTCCGACCCGGTCCTCAAGGACGGCTTCCTGCCCTCCGTGCTCGCGGCCGGCGCGCTCAGCGGACGCAACTTCGGTATCCCGATGCGCGGCATGCAGCCGGTGATGCTCTTCTACAACAAGGCCATCTTCGCCGAGCACAAGCTCCAGCCGCCCACCACCTGGGACCAGCTGCTCGACATCAACGCCAAGCTGAAGAAGGCGAAGATCACCCCGTTCGCGCTCGGCGGCGCCGACATCTGGCCGGAACTGATGTGGCTGGAGTACCTGGTCGACCGCATCGGCGGCCCCGAGGTCTTCGACAAGATCAAGAACGGCGACTCCTCCGGCTGGGGCGACCCGGCCGTCCTCAAGGCCGCCGAGACGGTCAAGCAGCTCATAGACGACGGCGCCTTCGGCAAGGGCTTCAGCTCGGTGGCGTACACCAACAAGGGCGCGCCGGCGGTCTTCGCCAAGGGCAAGGCGGCCATGCACCTGATGGGCTCGTGGGAGTACTCCACGCAGCTCGGCGAGTTCCCGGACTTCGCCAAGACGAGCCTGGGCTGGTGCGCGTTCCCGAAGTACGACGGCGGCGCCGGCGACATCCGCAACGTGGTCGGCAACCCGACCAACTACTGGTCGGTGAACGCTCGTACGTCCAACAAGGACGCGGCGATCGCCTTCCTGAAGGACTGCGCCTCCGAGCAGTACGCCAAGGACCTGATCGCCAACGGCGACATCCCGACCACGTCCAACGCGGCCAACCTGCTGGACGCCTCCCCCAACCCCGCGTTCGCCAAGTTCCAGTACCAGATGGTGCAGCAGGCCCCGGCCTTCACCCTGAGCTGGGACCAGGCGGTCGACCCGAACGTCTCCACGCCGATGCTCACCGAGATCAACAAGCTGTTCGTGGGCAAGTCGAGCCCGAGCCAGTTCGTCACCGCGCTCCAGGGGCTGAAGTGAGTTCGACGGTCTCCACCGGAACGAAGGGCAGGCCCGGGAAGGGCGTGCGGGCCGGTCGCCCGCACGCCGCCTGGGCCCTGCCCGGCGTTCTGTTCTTCGCCTTCTTCGCCATCGCCCCGATGGTCCTCGCCTTCTACCTGTCCTTCACCAAGTGGAACGGCCTGGGCGACCCCGAACCGGCGGGCCTGGCCAACTGGCAGAAACTGTTCAACGATCCGCGCCTGACCCAGTCCATCACGGTGACCGTGCTGCTCACCGTGGTCAGCTGGACCTTCCAGACGGTGGTCTCACTGCTGCTGGGCGTCTGGGCGGCGGGCCGCCAGCGCAACCGGGCGGTGCTGTCCGCGATCTTCTTCACGCCGTTCCTGCTGTCCTCGACGGCGATCGCGCTGCTCTTCTACTCCCTGCTCGACCCGAACTTCGGCATCATCCGCGGGGACACGTTCGGCTCGACGTCCGGCGCCTTCCTGGCGATCGTCTTCGTCGGCGGCTGGCAGTTCATCCCCTTCCACACCCTGATCTACCAGGGCGGGGCGCGGCAGATCCCCGAGGTCCTCTACCAGGCCGCGGCCATCGACGGAGCCGGCCGCTACCGCCAGTTCTTCTCGATCACCCTGCCCCAGCTGCGCAACACGGCGACCACGTCCAGCGTGCTGATGATCGTCGGCTCGCTCACGTACTTCGAGACCGTCCTGATCCTGACCCAGGGCGGCCCCGGCACGGACACCGCGATCCTGCCGTACCTGATGTACGAGGCGGGCTTCAAGAGCTACGACTTCGGCTACGCGAGCGCCATCGCGTCCTTCCTCGTCGTGGCCGCCACCGCGCTGTCGCTGCTGCTGGTCCGGCTGACCGGCTTCGGTGCCATGCGCAGCACCAGGGAAGGAATGTGACGAGGTGTCGCACGATACGCTGCCGCGCCGTCCGCTGCGCACCCCCGGGACGCCGGTGACCGCGGCTCCCACGCACCGCCGCCGCCACTGGACCAGGCGCCCGAACCCGCTGGCCGGCCTCGGCTCGGTCGTCTGGCTGATCGTCGTGATCATCCCGATCTACGCGATGATCTCGACCTCGCTGACCCGGCAGGACGAGGCGCTGGGCAACGCCCTCGACCCGCCCGAGCACCCGACCCTGGAGAACTACAACACCGTCCTGCACAGCGGCTTCGGCCACCTCCTCGCCAACACGATGACCGTCGCGGCGGCGGTGGTGGCCATCGTCCTCGTCCTGTGCGTCCCGCTCGCCTACGTCGCCGTCCGCACCCGCAGCTTCTGGTCGGGCGCGGCCTTCCGCATGTTCCTGCTCGGGGTCGCGATCCCGGCCCAGGCGGTCGTCGTCCCGCTCTACCTGATGATCGCCAAGCTGAACCTCTACGACAGCCTGCTCGCGGTCATCCTGCCGACGGCGGCGTTCGCGATGCCGGTCTCGACGCTCATCCTCACCGGCACCCTGCGGGACATCTCCGAGGAGCTGTACGAGGCGATGGCGCTGGACGGCGCCTCCCCCACGCGCATGCTGTTCCAGCTGGTCATCCCGATGGCCAAGGGCGGCATCGGCACCGTCGTCGTCTACTCCGCCCTCCAGGCCTGGAACGGTTTCCTCTTCCCGCTGATCTTCACCCAGTCCGACGGCCCGCGCGTGCTGACCCTCGGCCTGTTCAACTACGTCAGCGAGTTCGGCGTGAACATCCCCGCACTGCTCGCCTCCGTCGTCCTCTCCGGCATCCCGATCTTCGCCGTCTACCTGGTGGCCCGGCGCGCCCTCGTGGGCGGTCTGATCGGCGTGGGCGGCAAGTGACCGAGTGACCGGGACCGACCCGCGGCAGCCGAATCCCCCCTCATTGACAGACCCGACAGGAGTTTCATGACCACCGCCCCCTGGCGCGACCCCGCCCTGCCCGCCGCCGCCCGCGTCGACGACCTGCTCTCCCGGATGACCCTCGAGGAGAAGGTCGCCCAGCTGTACGGCGTGTGGGTGGGTGCCGCGACGGACGGCGACGGCGTCGCTCCGCACCAGCAGCAGATGAACGCGGACTACGACTGGGACGAGCTGATCACCCTCGGACTCGGTCAGCTCACCCGCTCCTTCGGCACCGCCCCCGTGGACCCCGCGCTGGGCGCGCAGGCACTGGCCCGCGCCCAGCGCCGGATCGCCGAGGCCGGCCGCTTCGGCATCCCCGCGGTCGCGCACGAGGAGTGCCTGGCGGGCTTCACCGCCTGGGGCGCGACCGCCTACCCGGTCCCGCTGGCGTGGGGCGCCACGTTCGACCCGGCGCTGGTGGAGGAGATGGCCGGCCGCATCGGGCGGGACATGCGCGCGGTGGGCGTGCACCAGGGGCTCGCGCCCGTCCTGGACGTGGTCCGCGATCCCCGCTGGGGCCGGGTCGAGGAGACCGCCGGCGAGGACCCGTACCTGGTCGGCACGATCGGCAGCGCGTACGTGCGGGGCCTGGAGTCGGCGGGGATCGTGTCCACGCTGAAGCACTTCGCCGGGTACGCCTCCTCGGCGGGCGCCCGCAACCTGGCCCCGGTACGGGCCGGCACCCGGGAGTTCGCCGACGTCACGCTCCCGCCCTTCGAGATGGCGCTGCGCGAGGGTGGCGCGCGCTCGGTGATGGCCGCGTACACGGAGACGGACGGCGTCCCGGCCTCCGCGGACCCGCGGCTGCTCACCGAACTCCTGCGCGAGCAGTGGGGTTTCTCCGGCACGGTGGTCGCCGACTACTTCGCCGTCGACTTCCTGCGGACCCTGCACCGGGTCGCCGGCACCCCCGCCGAGTCGGCGCACCTGGCCCTGGCCGCCGGGATCGACGTCGAGCTGCCGACGCTGAAGTGCTACGGCAAGGAACTGGTGGCGGCGGTCCAGGACGGCACGGTTCCGGAGTCGCTGGTGGACCGCGCGGCCCGCCGCGTCCTGCTCCAGAAGTGCGAACTGGGCCTGCTGGACGAGGACTGGGCCGCGGACGCCCCGGCCGAGTCCATCGACCTGGACTCGGCGGAGAACCGGGCCGTGGCCCGCCGGGTGGCCGAGGAGTCGGTGGTGCTGCTGGCCAACCCGGACGGGGTGCTGCCCCTCTCCCCCGACACCCGGATCGCGGTCGTCGGCCCCCGGGCGGCGGACGCCCTGGCGATGCTGGGCTGCTACTCCTTCCCCTCCCATGTGGGCACCCAGCACCCCGAGGTGCCCATGGGCATCGAGATCCCCACCCTGCTGGACGCCCTGCGCGGCGAACTGCCGGACGCGAAGGTGACGTTCACGGAGGGCTGCGGCGTCTCCGAGCCGGACGCCTCCGGCTTCGAGGAGGCGGTCGCCCGGGCGCGGGAGGCGGACGTGTGCGTGGCCGTCCTCGGTGACCGCTCGGGCCTGTTCGGCCGGGGCACGTCGGGCGAGGGCTGCGACGTGGCGGACCTCGCGCTGCCCGGCGTGCAGGGCGCGCTGCTGGACGCGCTGGTGGAGACGGGCGTCCCCGTCGTCCTCGTCCTGCTCACCGGCCGCCCCTACGCGCTCGGCCGCTGGGACGGCCTGCTGGGCGCGGCCGTGCAGGCGTTCTTCCCGGGCGAGGAGGGCGGCCCGGCGGTCGCGGGCGTCCTGTCGGGCCGCGTGAACCCCTCGGGCCGGCTGCCGGTGAGCGTGCCGCGCGGGCCCGGCGGCCAGCCGTGGACGTACCTCCAGCCGCCGCTGGGCCTGGCGGGCGAGGTGAGCAGCCTGGACCCGACGCCGCTGTACCCGTTCGGGCACGGGGTGTCCTACACGACGTTCGAGTGGTCGGACTTGCAGGGCGCCGGCGGCGCGGCGACCGGCGCGGAGATCGGCACGGAGATCGGCACGGACGGCTCGTACGACGTCTCGCTGACCGTGCGCAACACCGGTGACCGGGCCGGTGCGGAGGTCGTGCAGCTGTACCTGCACGATCCGGTGGCGTCGGTGACCCGCCCGGACGTCCGCCTGATCGGCTACCGGCGGCTGGAGCTGGACCCCGGCGAGTCCCGCCGGGTGACCTTCCGCTTCCACGCGGACCTGTCGGCGTTCACCGACCGCACGGGCCGGCTGGTGGTGGAGCCGGGCGCCCTGGAACTGCGGCTGGCCACGTCGGCGTCGGACGTCCGCCACGCAGCGCACCTGACCCTGACGGGTCCGGTGCGGGAGGTTGGCGCGGAGCGCCGCCTGCACTGCGAAACGGAAACCGCACCGACGGCTTGACCCGCCCCCCTGGGGGCTGCCGCCCCCAGACCCCCGCTTCGGCCTGAACGGCCTCGTCCTCAATCGCCGGACGGGCTCAAACCACTCAACTCACCGAGACGAGTGCGAGGGTGGGAAAGCGGGGGTGCAGGGGGCAGCCGAAACGGCAACAAAAAACCCCGCCCCCGGATGAACCGGGGACGGGGTTCCGTCGAGCGCCGGGCAGGCCTTGCACCTGCATCTCCCCGCAGGAAGCGGGACGTCTTTCCTTGGACCACCAACGCACTGCTCGCGGACCTTTGTTGGCCGCTTGCGTGTAATGATCATAGCCCACCGGGAGGGCCGCGGGCCAATCAGCCGTCCTGGCCCCCACCGACCGACTCGAACCGCCACCGATGCACGGCCCGCGTGACCAACTCACCCTCCGGTTCGGGAAGTTCCGGCAGCTCGGCGGTGAACTCCGCGTCCCACCAGGTGATGACCAGCACCCGGTCCTGCGGGGCGCGGAAGGTCTCCCGGCGCAGGGGGCGCCCGGCGAGCTCCTGCCGCCGCGCCCAGGCGAGCAGTTCCTCCCCCCGGCCCGCAACCGCACGGGCCTCCCACATCAGCGCCACCGTCACGGGTACAGGTTCTCCTTGCTCACCTCGTGCACATGGTCGTGAGTGTGTCCGGTGCCCGGCACATGCGGATCCGTCACCGGCAGGGACGAGTCCGCCGACAGGTCCCAACTGGAGGCCGCGCGACCGCGCGAGACCATCTCGGCGCCGAGGGCCGCCACCATCGCGCCGTTGTCCGTGCACAGCTTGGGCCGGGGCACGCGCAGCCGGATCCCGGCCGCCTCGCACCGCTCCTGCGCCAGGACCCGCAACCGCGAGTTCGCGGCCACGCCGCCGCCGATCATCAGGTGGTCGACGCCCGCGTCCTTGCAGGCCCGTACGGCCTTGCGGGTCAGCACGTCCACCACCGCCTCCTGGAAGGACGCGGCCACGTCACGCACCGGCACGTCCTCCCCGGCCGCCCGCTTGGCCTCGATCCAGCGGGCCACGGCCGTCTTGAGGCCGGAGAAGGAGAAGTCGTAGACGGGGTCGCGTGGACCCGTCAGCCCGCGCGGGAAGGCGATCGCCGCCGGGTCGCCCTCCCTCGCGTACCGGTCGATGACCGGCCCGCCCGGGAAGCCCAGGTCCAGTACGCGCGCGATCTTGTCGAAGGCCTCGCCCGCCGCGTCGTCGATCGTCGCGCCCATGGGCCGTACGTCCGCGGTGATGTCCGTGGACAGCAGGAGCGAGGAGTGCCCGCCGGACACCAACAGCGCCATCGTGGGCTCCGGCAGCGGGCCGTGCTCCAACTGGTCCACGCAGATGTGCGAGGCGAGGTGGTTGACGCCGTACAGCGGCTTGCCCAGGGCGTAGGCGTACGCCTTGGCCGCCGAGACGCCGACGAGCAGGGCGCCGGCCAGGCCGGGTCCCGCGGTGACCGCGATGCCGTCCAGGTCCCTCGCGCTGACCCCCGCCTCCTTGAGCGCGCGCTCGATGGTCGGCACCATCGCCTCCAGGTGGGCCCGGGAGGCCACCTCCGGGACGACCCCGCCGAACCGCGCGTGCTCGTCGACGCTGGAGGCGACCGCGTCGGCCAGCAGGGTGGTGCCGCGGACGATGCCGACGCCGGTTTCGTCGCAGGAGGTCTCGATGCCGAGGACGAGCGGCTCGTCCCTCAAGTCAGTCATGGATCTCGGTTCCTTGTACACCGTTGACGGAGGTTGCCGGGTCGGACAGGCGCATCACCACGGCGTCCACGTTCCCCGGCTGGTAGTAGCCGCGCCGGAAGCCGATGGGCTCGAAGCCGAAACGCTCGTAGAGCTTCTGCGCGCGGACGTTGTCCACGCGGCACTCGAGCATCACCTCGGCGCACTCGAAGGCGCTCGCGGCCCGCAGCAGCTCGGTCAGCAGCCGGGCGCCGAGCCCGGTGCCCCAGTGGTCGCGGGCGACGGCGATGGTCTGCACGTCGCCCTGCCCGCCGGAGGCGACCAGCCCGGCGTACCCGACGATCCGGCCGCCGTCCTCGGCCACCACGTAGCGCCGGGTCGCCTCCGGCCCCCTCGAGTGCGCCAGCTCGGACCAGAACATGCCCCGGGACCAGGCGTCCTCCGGGAACAGGTCCTTCTCCAGTTCCAGCACCGGGTCGATGTCCCACCAGCGCATCTCGCGCAGTACGCACCGGGCGGACCCGGTCGTCGTCTGTCCCGTCACTTCGGGGTGACCACCTTGTAGTTCTTGGGCACCTGGGCGTCCGGCCGGCGCAGGTACAGCGGCCGGGGCGCGGGCAGCTCCTCACCGGCGGCCAGCCTCTCGGCGGCCAGCGAGGCGAGGGCGGCGGCCGACACGTGCTCGGGCTCGTGCGCCTGCGGGAAGGTCTCGGGGTACAGCAGCGCGCCCGCGCCGACCGCGGGCAGGCCCCTGACCTGGTCGGCGATATCGGCCGGCCGGCCCACGGCCGGGTCGGTGACCCGGGTGCGCGAGTCGGCGTACCGGGCCCAGTAGACCTCCTTGCGGCGGGCGTCGGTCGCCACGACGAAGGGGCCTGGGAGGTCGGCCGCGTAGGCGAGGCCGTCGAGCGTGCACACCCCGTACACGGGCACACCGAGGGCGAGCCCGAGGGTGTCGGCGGTCATCAGGCCGACGCGCAGGCCGGTGTACGGGCCGGGCCCGACGCCGACGACGACGCCCGTGACGGCGTCCAGCTTGAGCCCGGCCTCGGCGAGCACCCGGTCGACGGCCGGCAGCAGGAGCTCTCCGTGCCGGCGCGCGTCCACCTGGCTGGAGGAGGCGATGACGGCCGTTCCGTCGTGCAGGGCGACGGTGACGGCGGGGGTGGCGGTATCCAGAGCGAGCAAGAGCACGCAAACAGCCTACGGCTCCCGCGCCTCCGGCACGGCCGCCCCGGTCGGGCGGATTCCGGCTGCTACGGTCGCCGCGAGGCAGCGCGTGACGACCGAGGCGGAGGTGGACGACCGTGGCACGGAGCAGTTCGGGGATCGTGGCCGGGCTCATCGCCGCGGCCGTCCTCGCGGTCGGCTTCCTCGCCTACCAGGCGCAGGCGACCGTTCCGCGGAGCCTGAGCGGCCGGCCCGGCCCGACGGCGACGCCCGCGGCGAGCGTCGCCAAGGCACCCCGGGACAAACGGCGCCCGACCGCCCTGCCCGGCGGCTCCGGGACCGGCGAGCGGGTCGTGTACTCGCTGGACGACGACCGGGTGTGGCTGGTCGGCCCGAACGGGTCGGTCCAGAACACCTTCCGGGTCGGCCCCGGCAACGTCGACCCGGCGCCGGGGACCTACGCCGTCGTGTCCCGTTCGAAGGCGATCACCGGGACCGACGGTGTCCCCGTCGAGCACGTCGTGCGGTTCACCAGCACGGACGGGGTGGTCATCGGTTTCAGCGCGGCGTTGGACGGCTCCTGGCCGACGCCCGACCCGGCGATCAAGACCGGCGGCATCCGTGCGTCCCGGGCGGACGGCGAGGCGATGTGGATGTTCGCGACGATCGGCCAGAAGGTCGTCGTCATCCGCTAGAGCCACCGCCCACCGGACCGTTCCCTCGCGAGGTCATGCCCTCACCGGGGCGCGTCGGCCGAAAGTCATCCGATAGGGCTACGCCGCTTCACGGCTTTCCTCCACCGTGCGGGGGTCCGCCGGCTCCGGGGCGCGCGGCGGCCGGGAGACCGCGTCGGCGGCGGCGCAGGAGGCCAGCAGATCGCGCATGGACACACCGCCCACCGCGTACGGCCGCGGCTTCGGTTTCGACTGGTGCCGCCGCTGCTGCTGCTCGTTGCTCTCCATGGCCGACATGGACGCCTCCTGGGGGCCGGGGGCGGACGTGGTTAGGCACGCCTAACCACGGGCTGAACACCATGTGACCATGCCCGGAGCACCCGGCGCAAGGACTTGCCGACGTCCTGTCGGAAAGTCCGGGCGGCCCTCAGGCGGTCAGAACGCCCAGGCCGGCGGTGGCCCAGCGGTCCCCGATCCCGGACACCGTCACGTGCCGCACCTCGTCCGTGGTGTCTCCGACGGCCCGGTGGATCACGACCTGGAGCCGCTCGTCGGTCAGTTCCTCGACCTTGCCCTCGCCCCACTCCACGACGACCACCGAGTCCGGCAGCGACACGTCGAGGTCGAGGTCCTCCATCTCGTCGAGCCCGCCGGACAGGCGGTAGGCGTCGACGTGGACGAGCGGCGGGCCGTCGCCCAGGGACGGGTGCACCCGGGCGATCACGAAGGTCGGGGAGGTGACGGCGCCGCGCACGTCGAGCCCCTCGCCGAGACCGCGGGTCAGCGTGGTCTTGCCCGCGCCGAGCTCCCCGCTGAGCATCACGAGGTCGCCCGCGCGCAGCAGCTTGGCCAGACGGCGGCCCAGCTCGCGCATCTGCTCGGGGGCGTTGACGGTGATCTCGACGGACCCGGGGTCAGGGGTGTGCCGTGCTGCTGGTGCTTCCATAACCGTCAACGGTAGTGCCTGCCGGGACCGCGCCCGCGCGGGCGAGCAGGTCGGCGAGGCGGTCCGTGACGACCTCCGGATGCTCCAGGATCACCAGGTGCCCGGCGTCCGGGACCAGCACCAGCTCCGCCTCGGGGAGCAGGTCGGCGATGGCCTCGCTGTGCTCGCTGGGCGTGACGAGGTCCTGCACTCCGGCGAGGACCAGCACCGGCATGTCCGCGAAGAGGGCGAGCGCCTCGGTCTTGTCGTGGTCGGTGAAGGCCGGGTAGAACTCGGCGACCACGTCGATCGGCGTGCTCTCGATCATGCGCTCGGCGAACCGGGCGACCGCCGGGTCGATGTCCCGGCCGGCGAACGAGTACCGCTTGATGATGCCGGCGAACAGGTCCGCCGTGGCCCGCCGCCCCTTCTCCACCAGCTCGGCGCGCTGCCCGAGCGCCTTGAGCACGCCGGGGAGCACCCGGCGCACCGCGTTGACGCCGGCCACCGGCAGTCCGAAGTTGACCTCGCCGAGCCGCCCGGAGGAGGTGCCGACGAAGGCGGTGGCGACGACCCGCTCGCGGATCAGCTCGGGGTACTGGTCGGCCAGCGCCATCATCGTCATGCCGCCCATGGAGTGCCCGACCAGCACGATCGGTCCCTCGGCCGCGGCGGCGTCGATGACGGCCTTCAGATCGCGGCCGAGCTGGTCGATGGTCAGTTCCACGCCGTCGCGGGTCTGGGCCAGGCCCCGCTCGGACCGGCCGTGGCTGCGCTGGTCCCAGTGCACGGTGCGGACGACACCGCGCAGGGCGGCGCGCTGGAAGTGCCAGGAGTCCTGGCTGAGGCAGTAGCCGTGGCTGAAGACGACGGTGACGGGGGCGGGGGCCTTGCGGCCGAAGAGCCGCCGGCGGCGCGGGCCGAGGTTCGCGGTGACGTCGGGGTCGATGTCGTCGACCTCGTAGTAGAGTTCGGTGCCGTCGTCGGCCAGTGCCTTGCCCGGGGTGCCGCGCAGGGCTCCGTAGGGGCCCACCGAGTCCAGGGCGAGCCGGGCCTTGCGGCGTATGCCGCGGCCGACGGTCATCCGCTCGATGGCGACCCCGGCGGCGGCACCCGCCGCCACCACGCCTATCGCGGCGCCGGCGATGCCGGTCGCCCGCCGCCAGCCGCCGGCCGCCTCCGCGGCAGAGGCGACGGCCGCCGTGGCGGCCTTCGCGACGGCCCCCGCACTGCTCTCGCTCACGTACCGCTCCTCTTTTTGCCGTACTGCTGTTCGCTCGGTGGCCGGCACCGGTCCCCGTGGGCGGAGGGTGCCGCCGCCCCGCGCGGGGTGCCGTGCCCCGGCCGGGTGTCCACGCGGGTCACCCGTCCTGTGCTGCCCGCTCCCCGCCCTCTGCCCGGTCCGGCTTCTCGTTCACATAGACGCGGGGGACGCGCGTTCCGATGCGCGTGACGATCTCGTACGCGATGGTGCCGGCGGCCTGCGCCCAGTCCTCGGCGGTGGGCTCACCGCGGTCGCCGGGGCCGAAGAGCACGGCCTCGGAGCCGATCTCGGGCTCGTCCCCGCCCAGGTCGACCACGAACTGGTCCATGGCGACCCGTCCCGCGACCGTACGCCACTTGCCGCCGACCAGGACCGGCCCGGTGCCGGACGCGTGGCGTGGGATGCCGTCCGCGTAGCCGACGGGCACCAGGCCGAGGGTGGTCTCGCCGGGGGTGACGTAGTGGTGCCCGTAGCTGATGCCGTGGCCGCCCGGCACGTGCTTCACCAGGGCCAGCGAGGCGGACAGCGTCATGGCGGGGCGCAGCCCGAAGTCGGCGGGGGTGCCGAGCTCAGCGCTGGGCGAGACACCGTAGACGGCGATCCCGGCGCGGACGAGGTCGAAGTGGGTCTCGGGGAGGGTGAGCGCGGCGGGCGAGTTGGCGATGTGCCGCACCTCCGGGCGCAGACCGCGCTGTTCGGCGTGGGCGGTCATCTCGCGGAAGAGGCCGAGCTGCGCGGCGATGGAGGGGTGGCCCGGCTCGTCGGCGCAGGCGAAGTGGGACCAGAGCCCGGTGACGCGGACCAGCCCCTCGGCCTCGGCGCGCAGGGCCTCGGCGACGAGTTCGGGCCAGTCGGCGGGCTGGCAGCCGTTGCGGCCGAGTCCGGTGTCGGCCTTCAGCTGCACGCGCGCGGAACGGCCGGCCTGCCGGGCGGCCTCGCGGACCTCCGCCAGGGCCCACAGGTCACTCACGGACATGTCGAGGTCGGCCTCGATGGCCTCCCGCCAGGGTCCGCCCGGCGTCCACAGCCAGCACATGATGCGCGCCTGCGCGGGCGACAGCCCGGCCGCGCGCAGGGCGAAGGCCTCCTCCGGCGTGGCGGTGCCCAGCCAGGTCGCACCGGCTTCGACGGCCGCGCGGGCGCACGGGACCGCGCCGTGGCCGTAGGCGTCGGACTTGACCACCGCCATGACGGCGGCGCCGGTCACGCGCCCGCGCAGGGCCCGCACGTTGGCCCGTACGGCGGCCAGATCGATCTCGGCACGGGCACGCTGCGGCGCCGTCCGTGGGTGTGCTGTGTCGTTCATCGCGCCCCCAGTGTCTCAGAGGCACCGGACGGCCATTCGAGAAGCGGGTCGGTGACGGACGCGGCATGTGCCGTCGGCCGGACCTCCGGTCCGCCGTCGCGCCCCGTCCGCCGCCCCGTTCGCCGCTCAGTCCCGCACGTCCCGCCAGGCCCGCGGGATGGTCTCCGCGATGTCGTGGGCGCCGATCGGCGCGCCGTGCGCGGCGAGCCGGCCGGCCAGTCCGTGCAGATAGGCCGCCGCGCTGCCCGCGTCGCGGGCGGAGAGACCGGCGGCCAGCAGCGAACCGGCGAGGCCTGACAGGACGTCACCGCTGCCGGCGGTGGCGAGCCAGGACGTGCCGGTCGGGTTGACCCGGACGGGGCCTCCGTCCGGGTCGGCGACGAGTGTGGTGGAGCCCTTGAGGAGGACCGTCGCCCGGTAGCGGGCGGCGAGTTCGCGTACGGAGGCCAGCCGCGCGCCCTCGACCTGCTCGCGGGCCACGCCGAGCAGGGCGGCGGCCTCCCCGGCGTGCGGGGTCATCAGGGTCGGGGCGGTACGGGCGCGTACGGCGTCGCGGTCGGCGAGGCGCAGCCCGTCCGCGTCGATCAGTACGGGCACGTCGGTCTCCAGTACCTCGGCGACGGTGGCCGCGTCGTCCCCGGCGCCCGGTCCCGTCACCCACGCCTGGACGCGGCCTGCCTTGTGCGGCCCCTGGTCGGACACGAGCGTCTCCGGGAAGCGGGCGATGACGGCGCGTCCGGCCGGGCCGACGTACCGCACCGCGCCCGCCCCGCCGCGCAGCGCGCCGGACACGGCGAGCACGGCCGCGCCCGGGTAGCGGGCCGAGCCCGCCGCGATGCCGACGACACCCCGCCGGTACTTGTCGCTCTCGGCGGCGGGCAGCGGCAGCAGCGCGGCCAGGTCGGCGTGCTGGAGCGCCTCCAGTTCGGGTTCGGCGGGCAGCTCGGGGCTCAGGCCGATGTCGACGAGGCGGACCGTGCCGGCGTGCTCGCGGGCCGGGTCGACGAGCAGCCCCGGCTTGTGCGTGCCGAAGGTGACGGTCACGTCGGCGCGCACGGCGGGGCCCAGCACCTGGCCGGAGTCCGCCTCCACCCCGCTCGGCAGGTCCACGGCGACGACGGCCGCCCCGGAGCGTGCCGCGCGCTCGGCCAGCGGCGCGGCGTCGGCGCGCAGGCCGCCCTTGCCGCCGATGCCGACGATGCCGTCGACGACGAGGTCGGCCCGGTCGATCGCCTCCTCGGCGCCGTCGGCCCGGGCCACGCTCCCGCCCGCCCGGCGCAGCGCGGCGAGGCCGCCGGGGTGGGTGCGGTCGGGCGCGAGCAGCACGGCGGTCACCCCGGCGCCGCGCCGGGCCAGCCGGGCCCCGGCGTACAGCGCGTCGCCCCCGTTGTCGCCGCTGCCGACCAGCAGTACCACCCGGCGTCCGTACACCCGCCCGAGCAAGTCCGCGCTCGCGGCGGCGAGTCCGGCGGCGGCCCGCTGCATGAGGGCGCCGTCGGGGAGCCTCGCCATGAGCGCGCGCTCGGCTGTCCTGACCGTCTCAACGCTGTACGCGGTACGCATGCGGTCGAGTCTGCCCCGGATGCGTCCGGTCCCGCACGCGGACCGGTGAGCGGGGGCGGTGGCGGGAGGCGTCAGCCCTCCGCGATCACCACGGCCGAGGCCACTCCCGCGTCGTGGCTCAGGGACACGTGCCAGGAGCGGACGCCCAGTTCCGCGGCCTTGGCGGCGACCGTGCCGGTCACCCGCAGCCGCGGCCGGCCCGAATCCTCGACGTACACCTCCGCGTCGGTCCACAGCAGTCCGGCGGGCGCGCCGAGCGCCTTGGCGAGCGCCTCCTTGGCGGCGAAGCGGGCGGCCAGCGAGGCCATGCCCCGGCGTGCCCCGCCGGGCAGCAGCAACTCGCTCTCCACGAACAGCCGCGTCGCCAGTCCGGGCGTCCGCTCCAGTGACGCCGCGAACCGGTCGATCTCGGCCACGTCGATACCGACCCCGATGATGCTCATGCGGAGCACCCTACGGCCCCGCGAAATCACCTGTCCGTCTGTCACAGGGGGCTGCCAGCCTGCGGCGACTTGATCACTTCACCGACCGTCAGCGTGCTGCGGACCCCGCGCGGCCCGGTCACCGTCCGGTACGACGCCTGCGCGGCGATGACCGTGCGCCCCGACGGGCCCGTGCCCTGACGGGCCACGACGGCTTATCGATGGCCACCACCGTGAAGCGCCCCCGCGTCCAGGGCCGCCAGGTGGCGGTCTGGCCGGCGGTCGCGGTGGCGGTCGTGTGGGGCCTGATCGCCCTGACCGCGACGATCCAGGAGCTCCAGGCCCCGGACACCAGCGCCGGCTTCATCCGGGGCATGTGGCTGTCGGAATTCCTGCTCATCTGGCTGACGAGCCGCGTCCGCAGGTGGGCCCGGCAGCGGAACTGACGGCTCCGCCAAGGAATGGTGAGGCTCATCGTGGCCACCCCGGTCAACTGGCGGAAGTCGTCCTACTCCGACGGCGGCAACGGAAACAACTGTGTCGAGATCGCCAACTCCCCCGCCCACACAGTCATCCGAGACTCCAAGGCCCCGGCCGGTGGCACCGTCACGCTCCCGGCCGAGGCCTTCACCAACTTCCTTGAAGCGCTGAAGGGTCACTCCACCGTGACGGACTTCGCCAGGTTCCGCGGCTGATCCACCTCGTTGCCCCGCGCGGTGGCGAGCTCGCAGGCGAAGACCTGCAACGGCACCGTGGCGACCAGCGGCTGGAGGAGCGTCGGGGTGGCCGGGATGCGGATCAGGTGGTCGGCGTACGGGGCGACCGCCTCGTCGCCCTCCTCCGCGATCACGATCGTGCGGGCACCCCTCGCACGGATCTCCTGGATGTTGGAGACGATCTTGTCGTGGAGGAGGGACCGGCTCCGCGGGGACGGCACCACCACGACCACCGGCAGGTCCTCGTCGATCAGCGCGATCGGCCCGTGCTTCAGTTCGCCCGCCGCGAAGCCCTCGGCGTGCATGTACGCCAACTCCTTGAGCTTCAGGGCGCCTTCGAGGGCGACCGGATAACCCACGTGCCGGCCGAGGAACAGCACCGTGTTCTTGTCCGCGAGCGAGCGCGCCAGCGCCCGTACCGGCTCCATCGTCTCCAGGACCCGCTCGACCGCGCCGCCGATCTGCGACAGGTCGCGGATCACCACCTGGATCTCGTCGCCCCACTTGGTGCCGCGGACCTGGCCCAGGTACAGCGCCACCAGATAACAGGCCACCAGCTGGGTCAGGAACGCCTTCGTCGAGGCGACCGCGACCTCCGGACCCGCGTGGGTGTAGAGGACCGCGTCCGACTCGCGCGGGATGGTGGAGCCGTTGGTGTTGCAGATGGCCAGCACCTTGGAGCCCTGCTCGCGGGCGTGCCGCAGCGCCATGAGCGTGTCCATGGTCTCGCCGGACTGGGAGATGGCGATGACGAGGGTCTGCGCGTCCAGGATCGGGTCCCGGTAGCGGAACTCGCTGGCGAGTTCCACCTCGCAGGGGATCCGCGTCCAGTGCTCGATGGCGTACTTGGCGATCATGCCCGCGTGGAAGGCCGTACCGCAGGCGACGATGACGACCTTGTCCATCTCACGCAGCTCGAAGGCGGAGATGCGGACCTCGTCCAGCGTCAGCGAGCCGCCCGCGTCGATACGGCCCAGCAGCGTGTCGGCGACCGCCTTGGGCTGCTCGGCGATCTCCTTGAGCATGAAGTAGTCGTAGCCGCCCTTCTCTGCGGCTGCCGCGTCCCAGTCGACGTCGTAGGAGCGGACGTCGGCGGGCCGACCGTCGAACCCGGTGACCGTCACCCCGTCCCGGCGCAGCTCCACGACCTGGTCCTGGCCCAGCTCGATCGCGGAGCGGGTGTGGGCGATGAACGCGGCGACGTCGGAGGCGAGGAAGGCCTCACCCTCGCCGACACCCACGACCAGCGGGGAGTTGCGGCGGGCACCCACGACCACGTCCGGCTCGTCGGCGTGCACGGCGACCAACGTGAACGCGCCCTCCAAGCGCCGGCACACCAGCCGCATGGCCTCCGCGAGATCGGCGCTCGCCGAGAACTCCTCGGCGAGCAGGTGCGCCACGACCTCGGTGTCGGTCTCGGAGTACAGTTCGTGCCCGCGCTCGGCCAACTCGGCCCGCAGCGCGGCGAAGTTCTCGATGATGCCGTTGTGGACGACGGCGACCCGCCCCGAGTTGTCGAGGTGCGGGTGGGCGTTGCCGTCGGTGGGCCCGCCGTGGGTGGCCCACCGGGTGTGCCCGATACCCGTGGAACCGGTCGGCAGCGGCCGGTCCGCGAGTTCCTTCTCCAGGTTGACCAGCTTCCCGGCCCGCTTCGCCGCCGCCAGCCCGCCGTCCGCGAGCACGGCGACACCGGCCGAGTCGTAACCCCGGTACTCCAGCCGCTTCAGACCGGCCATCACGACTTCGAGTGCCGATTGCGACCCCACGTATCCCACGATTCCGCACATGGGCGGCAGCCTACGGGCACACACCCACCGAAAGTGGCTCCTTCATGCCCGAAATCGGAAATTCCCACCGAGGCAGGAAGGGCCCCGGTGGGTCTCCGGATCACTTCAGCTTGGCGAGCTGTGCGTCGACGAGCTCCGCGGGGAAGTCGAAGTCCTTGCCCGAGGCGGCCGAGGCGAGGTTGACGGCGGGGAAGTAGGCCAGGGTGGCGCCCTTGCGGACGACGACGCCCTTCACCGGCGCCTTGACGCCCTCGGCGTTCACGGTCTGCGTCACGGCGAACACCTCGTCGGCACCCGCGGGCGCCTGGGTCACGGCCACCTTGTCGATCCCGGTCTTGGTGCCGGCCGCGGTGTAGGAGTAACCGCCGGCGCACTTCCCGGCGGCCGCCTGAAGGTCCTTCATCGCCTGCTCGGCGCCGTCGTCGTCGTAGGAGGCGAGGGTCACGACGACCTTCGACCGGTCGAGTCCGGCCAGCAGGGCGACCTGGGGGTCGGCGCCCGCCGGGGGCTTCTTCGCGTCGCCCAGCCACGACCGCTTCACGGTGGCCGCGGGCGTGCCCACGTAGCTGCCGGCCTGGAGGAGGGCGAGCGGCGTGCAGGCGGTGTCGCCGGTCTTCACCTTGTCCTGCGCGACGTCGTCCGTCGCCGGCGGCTTGGTGGTGACCTTGCCGCTCTTGACGTCCGCCTGGGTGAGCGCTGCCTTCTCCAACTCGGCGGCGCCCAGCGCCTTGGCCGGGGCGGTGGAGGCGGTCTTGTCGGCCTGCGCGGTCTTGCCGTCACCGGCCTTCTCGTCTCCGCTGCCGGAGGAGCCGCCGCAGGCGGTGGCGAGCAGGACCAGAGCGGCGGTGGACGCGGCGAGCGCGGTACGGCGGACCACGGGGGAACTCACGGAAGGGCACTCTTTCTCTTCTGACCGGCGGACGGTCTCCGCGGCGAGTCAACGGGCACCCTACGCACCGCGACCCGAAGATGATCATGAATTGGCCGCCCGGTACCCAACCGTGACGCCGACGTGATCTCCCGCATCCGCCTACGTGACACACCCCACCCTGCGCGCTGTTCGAACTCCGTTAACAATGGAATGTGATCTCTCCGGTCTCTTCGATGCCCCGGAGCGCCCACCGGTCCCGGCCGGAGGCGACTCCCTACGTCGACCTCACCCGCGCCGAGTGGAGCGCGTTGCGTGACAAGACGCCCTTGCCGCTCTCCGCCGCCGAGGTCGAACAACTGCGCGGTCTCGGCGACGTGATCGACCTCGACGAAGTGCGCGACATCTACCTGCCGCTGTCCCGGCTGCTCAATCTCTACGTCGGCGCCACGGACGGGCTGCGCGGCGCGCTGAACACGTTCCTCGGCGAGCAGGGGTCCCAGTCGGGCACGCCCTTCGTGATCGGGGTGGCCGGCTCGGTCGCCGTGGGCAAGTCGACCGTCGCCCGGCTGCTCCAGGCGCTGCTGTCCCGCTGGCCCGAGCATCCGCGGGTCGAGTTGGTCACCACCGACGGGTTCCTGCTGCCCACCCGGGAGTTGGAGGCGCGGGGGCTGATGTCGCGCAAAGGGTTCCCGGAGTCGTACGACCGGCGGGCCCTGACCCGGTTCGTCGCCGACATCAAGGCGGGCAAGGACGAGGTGACCGCGCCCGTCTACTCCCACCTCATCTACGACATCGTCCGCGGCGAGAAGCTCACCGTACGGCGCCCCGACATCCTGATCGTCGAGGGCCTGAACGTCCTCCAGCCCGCCCTGCCCGGCACGGACGGCCGCACCAGGGTCGGGCTCGCCGACTACTTCGACTTCAGCGTGTACGTCGACGCGCGCGCCGAGGACATCGAGCGGTGGTATCTGAACCGGTTCGGCAAGCTGCGCACGACGGCCTTCCAGGACCCGTCCTCGTACTTCCGCAAGTACACCCAGGTGTCCGAGGCGGAGGCCCTCGACTACGCCCGCACGATGTGGCGGACGATCAACAAGCCGAACCTGGTGGAGAACATCGCCCCCACCCGGGGCCGTGCCACGCTCGTGCTGCGCAAAGGACCCGACCACAAGGTGCAGCGGCTGAGCCTGCGCAAACTGTGACGTCTACGCTGCCGCCATGCTGCATCTGCGCCTGATCACACCGCCCGAACAGACCGACGCCGTGGTGCGTCTGATCGAGACGACGGTCGGTACCGCGCACCTCGTCGTGCTGCCCTCCGCCGCCCGCAGTCCGGCCGGTGACGTGGTCCTGTGCGACGTCGCACGCGAAGCCGGCGACGAACTCCTCGACGGGCTGCGGAAGTTGGGGATCGAACGGAGCGGCTCCGTCTCCGTCGAGAGCCCCGACCTGACGCTCTCCGCCCAGGCCGAGCGGGCCGAGAAGGCGGCACCGGGCGAGGGCGCGGACGCGGTGCTGTGGCAGGAGCTGACGGAGGCCACGCACGAGGAGTCGACGCTGTCGGTCACCTACCTCGCGTTCATCACGCTGGCCACCATGATCGCCGCCTGCGGCGTGGTGCTCGACAACGCCGTCCTGATCGTCGGCGCGATGGCCGTGGGACCGGAGTTCGGACCGCTGGCGGGCATCGGCACGGCCCTGGTCCAGCGGGCCCCGCGGCTGGCACTGCGCTCGTTGATCGCCCTGCTGGCCGGGTTCGCGCTGGCGATGGCGGTCACGGCGGGCTTCACGCTGTTCATGGACGCCGTCGGGCTGTTCAGCAAGGCGAAACTGGAGGGCGCCCGGCCCAACACCGCCTTCGTCTACGCCCCCGACGCGTTCTCCTTCGTCGTGGCCGTCCTCGCCGGAGCCGCCGGCACGCTCTCGCTGACCTCCGCCAAGTCCGGCGCCCTGATCGGCGTGGCCATCTCCGTGACCACCGTCCCGGCCGCCGCCAACGCGGCCGTCGCACTCGCCTACGGCGGCACCGCCCAGACCCTGGGCTCGACGATCCAGCTCCTGCTGAACATGCTCGGCATCGTCCTGGCCGGCACGCTCACCCTGCTCGCCCAGAAGTGGTTCTGGGCGAGGCAACGCGAGCGCATGTCCAAGGCCGGCCAGGGCCTGCTCTAGTGCTGCGACCGGAAAGGACTAGCCGAGCGCCGACTTCACCGAATCCGCCAGGCGGCCCGCCACCGAGCGGGCCTGCTCGATGTCCGCGGCCTCGACCATCACCCGGACCAGCGGCTCGGTGCCCGACGGGCGCAGCAGCACCCGGCCGGTCCCGCCCAGCTCCCGCTCCGCCTCGGCGACCGCGGCGGCCAGGTCGGCGGAGGTCTTCACCCGGGACTTGTCCACGTCGGGGACGTTGATGAGGACCTGCGGCAGGCGCTCCATCACGGAGGCCAGGTCCCGCAGCGTACGACCGGTCCCGGCGACCCGGGCGGCCAGCAACAGGCCGGTGAGCGTGCCGTCGCCGGTCGTGGCGTGGTCCAGGATGATGACGTGGCCGGACTGCTCGCCGCCGAGGGCGTAGTCCTTGTCCTTCATCTCCTCCAGGACGTAGCGGTCGCCGACGGCGGTCTGCACGAGCTGGATGCCCTCGCGCTCCATGGCCAGCTTGAAGCCCAGGTTCGACATCACGGTCGCGACGACGGTGTCGGAGCGCAGTGCGGAACGCTCCCGCATCGCCAGCGCCAGCACGGACAGGATCTGGTCGCCGTCGATCTCCTCGCCCGTGTGGTCCACGGCCAGGCAGCGGTCGGCGTCGCCGTCGTGCGCGATGCCGAGGGCGGCGCCGTGCTCGACGACGGCGGCCTTGAGCGGGCCGAGGTGGGTCGAGCCGCAGCCGTCGTTGATGTTGAGGCCGTCCGGGTCGGCGCCGATGGTGACGACCTCGGCCCCGGCACGCCGGAAGGCCTCCGGCGAGACGCCGGACGCGGCGCCGTGCGCCTCGTCGAGCACGATCTTCAGTCCGTCGAGCCGATTCGGCAGGACGCCGACGAGGTGGCCGACGTACCCGTCGAAGCCCTCGTCGTAGTCGCGTACCCGGCCCACGCCGGCGCCCGTCGGGCGGTTCCAGGGCGCGCCGGTGCGGTGCTCCTCGTAGACGGACTCGATCCGGTCCTCCAGCTCGTCGGCGAGCTTGTGACCGCCCCGGGCGAAGAACTTGATGCCGTTGTCGGGCATGGCGTTGTGGCTGGCCGAGAGCATCACGCCGAGGTCGGCGCCGAGCGCCCCGGTCAGGTACGCCACCGCCGGCGTCGGCAGCACGCCGACCCGCAGGACGTCCACGCCCGCGCTCGCCAGGCCCGCGACCACGGCCGCCTCCAGGAACTCCCCGGACGCGCGCGGATCCCGCCCGACCACGGCCGTCGGCCGGTGGCCCTCGAAGGTGCCCGCCTCGGCCAGTACGTGCGCCGCCGCGACCGAGAGGCCGAGCGCCAGCTCGGCGGTCAGGTCCGCGTTGGCGACACCACGGACGCCGTCCGTGCCGAAGAGTCGTCCCACTTGTCCTCCTGAGGAAGCGTCAGTTCGAGAAGGGGCCGGTCCGTGGGCCGGTCCATGGCATTCGACGCTCCGGGCATCCGATCACACCAGCCGTTGAGCACCTTGTGCCGTTATACGCCGAAGCCTTGCGATAAACGAACGCCCCGGAGGCACATAGGCGTGCCGCCGGGGCGTTCGGAGTACGTGCAGGGGCGCCGTTGAGATTAGCGCTTGCTGTACTGCGGGGCCTTGCGGGCCTTCTTCAGACCGGCCTTCTTGCGCTCGACCGCACGGTCGTCACGACGCAGGAAGCCGGCCTTCTTGAGCGCGCCGCGGTTGTTGTCGACGTCGGCCTCGTTCAGGGCACGGGCGACACCGAGGCGGAGGGCACCGGCCTGGCCGGAGACGCCGCCACCGGCGATGCGGGCGATGACGTCGTAACGGCCCTCGAGCTCGAGCACCTTGAAGGGCTCGTTGACTTCCTGCTGGTGCACCTTGTTCGGGAAGTAGTCCTCGAGGGTGCGGCCGTTGATCTTCCACTTGCCGGAGCCCGGGACGATCCGGACGCGGGCAATGGCGTTCTTGCGGCGGCCCAGGCCGGCGGCCGGCTGCGGCTCGCCGAAGCGGGAGGCCATGGACTCCGAGGTGTACTCGCCCTCGACGGGGACCTCGGACTCGGTGGTGTAGCTGTCGATGTCAAGCTCTTCGAGCGGCTGCTCGGCAGTGGTCTCGGCCACGATTCTCCTCAGATTCTCTTCAGTCTTAGGGGGTGGCCGGACTTACTGCGCGACCTGGGTGATCTCGAACGGCACCGGCTGCTGGGCGCCGTGCGGGTGCTGGTCACCCTTGTAGACCTTCAGCTTCGAGAGCATCTGACGGCCCAGGGAGTTCTTGGGGAGCATGCCCTTGACGGCCTTCTCGATGGCCTTCTCCGGGTTCTTGTCGAGCAGCTCGTCGTAACGGACGGAGCGCAGACCACCCGGGTAGCCGGAGTGGCGGTACGCCATCTTCTGGGTCCGCTTGTTGCCGGAGAGGTGCACCTTGTCCGCGTTGATGATGATGACGAAGTCACCAGCGTCGACGTGCGGCGCGTAGATCGGCTTGTGCTTGCCCCGCAGGAGGGTGGCGGCGGTGGACGCCAGGCGACCCAGGACGACGTCCTGGGCGTCAATGACGTGCCACTGGCGCGTGATGTCGCCGGGCTTGGGGCTGTACGTACGCACGGTTCGTAGCCTTCGCTTCTTCAGTGGGTGGTCCTGACAAGGTCACCGAAGACGATCACGACAGCCCTGACCGCACCACGGTGACGCAAACCGCGTGCTGGTCGCTGGTCATCGGCCCGGTGGACCGGTGTAAGGGCCCGTCCCGTGAGAATGAGCAAGCCAATACACAACGAAGATGCAGGATACCCGTGGCGCCCTGGAACGGTCAAAACGGTGTGCGACCGCGGGTCCCGGCGGTCCCGGCACCGCATTCCCGGCCGCTCGACGGCTGGTATCCGTCGGCGGCGCGTCGCTTTGTACCGGCGTGCACCTAAGGCACCGGGAGAGCCGGCGGCGGGCGCGCGGAGGGCCCCCGGACCCCGTCTAAGATGCGCCCCATGAGTTATGGGCAGGGGGGCTCGCAGTCCCAGTGGGATCCCTGGAAACCGAATTCTGAGCAGTCGCGGAACAGCGGAGGCAGCGGCCAGACCCCGGACTGGGCCGCGCTCGCCGAGGCCTCGGAGGCACGGAACAAAAGGCGCCGGCTGCTGTTCGTCGGCGGTGGCCTGCTGGCCACCGTCGGGATCGGCGCAGCCGTCGCCATGGCCGTGGTGTCGGCGAACGGCGACAACAACGCGTCGGGCGGGCCGGCCACCCAGCCGCCCGGCACCTCCGCCCTGCCGAGCGAGTCCGCCACGGGGCCGTCCTTCGCCCCGACCACCGCTCCGCCTCCGCTGGACCCGAAGGACTTCATATCCAGCGCGAAGAAGGACACGGCCCCCCTCAGCACGGACACGCTCTTCCCGGGCACCCAGCTGACCATGGGCGAGACCGTGTACAAGAAGGGCCCCACGGACGACGCCAAGAGCTGCGCCACGGCCGCCCAGGGCACGCTCGTCAAGGCCCTCACGGACAACGACTGCACCCGCCTGCTGCGGGTGACCTACAGCCAGGGCGGCGTCGCGGTCACGGTCGGCATCGCGGTCTTCGACACCGAGGCGCAGGCGCTCAAGGCGAAGAGCGAGACGGACAAGAAGAGCATCATCAAGCCGCTGTCCGGCAGCGGCGTCAAGGCCTTCTGCAACGGCGCCGTCTGCCGCTCCACGACCAACTCCTACGGCCGCTACGCCTACTTCACCCTCACCGGCTTCACCAACGGCACGAGCGTGACGAACAAGGACACCGCGGCCTTCCGGGCCGGCGACGACCTCGCCGAGTTCTCCTTCCAGCAGATCCGCCGGCGCGGCGAGACCCAGGCGTCGGCCGCGGCCAACCAGTAGCCGGTCGCCCGCCGCGACGGCGGCGGCGGGCGACACACGAGGGACCGGCGGACCGCCGCTCAGCAGCAGCCGGCCGCCGGCAGGGACCGCTTGTTGCGCGCCTCCCGGCTGCGCGCGGCGAGCAGCTCGTCGGCCGGGTAGCCGACCTCCTCCAGGGTCAGCCCGTGCGGTCGCACGACGTGCACGGCGGAGTCCCGCACGCCCGCGGCCAGCACCTTTCCGGGCCAGTCCGGCGGACGGTGGCCGTCACCGACGAACAGCAGCGCCCCGATGAGCGAGCGCACCATGTTGTGGCAGAACGCGTCGGCCCGGACGGTGGCCGTGATGATGCCGTCGCCGCCGCGTTCGAGGCCCAGTTCCTGGAGCGTGCGGATGGTGGTCGCGCCCTCCCGCTTCTTGCAGTAGGCGGCGAAGTCGTGCTCCCCCAGCAGCCGCCGCGCGGCCTCGTTCATGGCCTCGACGTCGAGGGGCCAGTCGTGCCACAGGACGTGGCTCCGCAGCAGCGGGTCGACACCGCCGGGGTTGTCGGTGACGCGATAGGCGTAGCGGCGCCAGACGGCCGAGAACCGGGCGTTGAAGCCGCTGGGCGCGGGCCGCAGCGCCCACACCCGCACATCCCTGGGCAGCCGCCCGGCGAGCCGTTTGAGCAGCTTCTCGTGGTGCTCGCGCCAGACGCGCTCGGGCAGGTCCACGTGCGCCACCTGGCCCCGCGCATGCACGCCGGCGTCGGTCCGTCCGGCCACGGTCAGCTCGTACGTCTCCGCGGACCGCGTGACCGTGCGCAGCGCGTCCTCGATCTCCCCCTGCACGGTCCGCCTGCCGCCGGCCTGCTTGGCCCAGCCGTGGAAGGCGGTGCCGTCGTAGGACAGGTCGAGACGGACGCGGACATGACCGGGCTGTACTTCGTCACTCACGTGCAGATCCTCTCAGGGCGGATCCCCCGGAAGAAACGCGGAAGCGGGCCCGCCCCGAGGGGCGGACCCGCTTCCGACGTCAGGCAGGGCCTCAGGCGTCCTTGGACTCCTCGGCGGGAGCCTCGGTGGCCTCGGCCGGAGCCTCGTCCGCCTTGGTCTCCTCGACCTTGGCCTCCTCGGCCTCCTTGACCGCACGCTTGGTGGCGGCCTCGGCCTCACCCACGGCGTTCTGCTGCACCGTCAGCGCCTCGACCAGCTCGATCACGGCCATGGGCGCGTTGTCGCCACGGCGGTTGCCGATCTTGGTGATGCGGGTGTAGCCACCCGGACGGTTCTCGTACCGCGGGCCGATCTCGGTGAAGAGCGTGTGGACGATGCTCTTGTCCGTGATGACCTGGAGCACCTGGCGGCGGTTGTGAAGGTCGCCCTTCTTCGCCTTGGTGACCAGACGCTCGGCGTACGGGCGCAGGCGGCGGGCCTTCGCCTCGGTGGTGGTGATGCGACCGTGCTCGAACAGCGCCTTCGCGAGGTTCGCGAGGAGCATCTTCTCGTGCGCGGCGCCGCCGCCCAGACGGGCACCCTTGGCGGGCTTCGGCATGGTTCTTCTCCTAGTTGTCTGCCCCGGCCGTATCAGGTACCGGAGTCAGTATCTGAGCAGACGGTTGTCTGTCAGAGATCCGGGAGCCGCCCCGAAGGGGGCTCCCGGAAGGGGCGCGGGGTGGTGTCGACATGCGACTCCGTCGCGTGGGCGCGACCGGCCACAACCGGCCCGCAGACACAGTACGGCCTCCCCGCGGAACGCTCAGTACTGCTCGGTCTCCACGAAGCCCGCGTCCGCGTCGTCGTCGGCGCCGAACGCGTCCGCCGCGGCGGTCGGGTCGAATCCGGGCGGGCTGTCCTTCAGGGCCAGGCCCATGCCGGCCAGCTTCGCCTTGACCTCGTCGATGGACTTCGCACCGAAGTTGCGGATGTCCAGCAGGTCGGCCTCGGAGCGGGCGACGAGCTCACCCACGGAGTGGATGCCCTCACGCTTGAGGCAGTTGTAGGAGCGGACCGTGAGCTCCAGCTCCTCGATCGGCAGCGCCAGGTCGGCGGCCAGGGCGGCGTCCGTCGGGGACGGGCCCATGTCGATGCCCTCGGCGTCGATGTTCAGCTCGCGCGCCAGACCGAACAGCTCCACCAGGGTCTTGCCGGCGGACGCCATGGCGTCACGCGGACGCATGGCCTGCTTGGTCTCGACATCGAC